>NZ_JBVVQI010000015.1:0-158363 GCF_055811495.1 Mesorhizobium sp. WSM4830
TCAACACCTCCGGCCAAAAGCCAAAAGTGTTACCCATGTGTCCGGTACAAAACGTCACCTATGTCTCGGGTCGCTCACACTGACGAATGTACTCCTGCCTTCGTCAGCGGGCCGTGTGGTGAGAAGGCCGTTCAGATAGCCTTTGACCTCCACCTCAACACCCGTCCCGTCATCCTTGCGGAACAGCGTTGCGGTCGAAATGATCTCCCGAAGGAAGTCAGCGCTCTCCGCGATGCCGGCGAGTCCTCCGGTCCTGAATGCTTCGTGCAAATCGCGCATTGCTCGCTCAAACCGCAGTTGCGCAGCGGGAAGAGACGACACCGTTTTCTCCGGCTCCGGCTGCACTGCCAGTTCGGCCTCTATAGCTTTTCGCCTGTCTCTCAGCGGCGGTAATTCCTTGGCAAGTTCAACGTCCTCGATCATGCCTTCGCGCGCCAACTTCATAGTGCGCGTCCACTCCCGTTCGACAATCTCTAAGTCTCGCTCCAACCTGATACGCTTCGCCGCCTTATCCCCAATCAGGCGCTGGCGTTCTCCCTGCTAGGCCGAGATGTAGGCGGTCAGATTTTCCGGTGACCGGAGCTTCGCTACGAGGCTTCCGACGACAAGTTGCTCAACCGTATCGAGGTAGAATGTTTTAGGGTCCGGGCACGTCCCGCTTTCGTGGTGGCCTGAACAGCGGAGTCGCGTCCGGCCGCTCTTGTCCTTCCCGGCCGTAGACATTCCCGCACCGCAAGCACCGCACTTAAGGAGACCTGTCAGCAGGTGCTTTGCCTTCCGCATTTTTGATGCGATGGCCGGCGTCACCTTCTCGCGGCGATGGGCCTGTGCGACCTCCCAGAGATCATCCGAGACGATGCGCAACTCTGGCACTGGAGTGCGCTTCCATTCGCTTTCCGGCTTTGACCTATCCAATCGATTGTTCGGCAAAATGCTTGGTAATTACCGGATTTGCACTATTTCGCATTCTGCGAGTTCTTCCCCACCAAAAATCATACCCTGCATGGAACAAAGTTCCTGCCCGGCGCAATTCGTACGCCGGGGCAAAAAAGCAGTAGGCTATGTGGGACAATGAAAGCGACCGGCCGGAGCACAGCTTTGTCCGGCATCTCGTACGTCAGACAGGCATTAGGGAGATCGAGGCGCGCAAACTCGTTGAGGCGATCGGCACCGAGTGGCGGTTACTCGTTCGGGAGGCTCGGAAGCTAAGCCGCACAAAATGGCTGCGCAGCCGTTCCGGTGGGCAGCAGCCCTGCTACGCCGTGAACTCACAAATACGGAATGACCGGGACGGGGTGGCAAGCGGAAATGGCCGCTTTCGGGGGGCAGCGCAAAAAAGCCGTCGCTCATGAGGCTTCTGCTGAAACGAATTGCCAATTAAGTTTCATATTGTTAGTGCCATCCGTGAAAGCCGATGGTACGCATCTCTACAAAAACTGGGAGAGGAAGAATATTGCCGTGCTGAAGCGTATTCTTGCCGGGTTCATCGTCGTTATAATGCTAGTCGGTCCGACGATTGCCGGGCCATTCGAGGATGGCGTTGCTGCTGATAAGCATGGCGATTATGCCGAGGCGGCAAAGTCGTATCGTCTAGCAGCCGACCAAGGCCATGCCCATGCCCAATTCAACCTCGGTCATATGTACGCCACCGGCCGAGGCGTCCCGAAGGACTATGTTGAGGCGATGAAGTGGTTTCGTCTGGCAGCCGGCCAAGGTCATCTGAAGGCCATTGCCAGCTTAGGCATCCTGTATGCCCAAGGCCATGGCGCCCCGCAGGACTATGCCGAGGCGGCAAAGTGGTGTCGTCTGGCGGCCGAACAAGGCAATGCCGAGGCCCAATACTTGCTCGGTTACATGACCGCCACCGGCCAAGGCGTCCCGCAGGACCGTGCCGAGGCGGCAAAGTGGTATCGTCTGGCGGCCGAACAAGGCAATGCCGAGGCCCAATACTTCCTCGGTTACATGGTCGCCAACGGTCAAGCCGTCCCGCAGGACTATGCCGAGGCGGCAAAGTTATATCGACTGGCGGCCGGACAAGGCCATGTCTATGCTCAGTTCGAACTCGGATTTTTGTATGCTACCGGCCAAGGCGTCCCGCAGGACTACGTGCTTGCATACATGTGGTCCAATTTAGCGGCGGCGCAGGGGCACGAGGTTGCGGTTCTGAACAGGGATGGGGCCGCCAGAAAAATGTCTCCCGACCAGATCGCCGAAGCACAGCGCCTGGCGCGAGATTGGAAACCCACGAACTGACAAGGCCTCTCCCGCTTCCACAAAGGCGTCGCATCGCAAGTCGATATGACAAGCTGGCAGAAAACTACCTCGCTGCCCTCAAACTCGTCTCCGTCCGAATTACGCGGTAATGCTTCTACCTCCCTGAATGCAGCGCCGCCTTCCCGATCAGAAACTTTGAGCTTAAAGGTGCTCAAATGCATGACGACGACACAGACCGGCAAGAGGCTGACTACGCCCGGCATCTTGCACGGCAGATCGGAATCTCGGAAACCGATGCACGGCATCTGGTTGACATGCTTGGTCCTAATTGGCCGCCGCTCATACGTGAGGCACGGGATATCAAAGCCTGCCGTAACTCGCCGGAAAGCCGTGAACCAGTGCATTGATCTCGTGACCCGCTGTGGGGCACGATGCTCATGAACCGATGTTGAGCTTCTTGATATACGGCTGAAGTGCAGCATTGAGGCGGTTCATTGCTGCAACTAGCGCTTTCTGAATACCCTCCCAATCCGCATCGGGAGAACGGTAGCCCCCCGCGATGTTGGCTCGTATGCGGCTACCGTGCTTTCCATCCAGCCGCTCCCAGCTAAGCGGGCCACCAAAAGCCGCTTCGATCTCAGATTTGTGTGCGGCAAGCTGATCAAAGATGGCTTTGTTGGCGGCCTCCGAACTCTTGCCACGATAGATGAAGAGTTCGGCCCCGGCATTGTCCTGGGTAACTACGTAGTTCAAGCTCAGACCACGGACGCCGGATGAGGCCGCGATCCAGGTCGTTTGGTTTGGCGTGAGATGCGCATGCAACTTTGCCTCAGGAAGCGCCAGCAAGCGGCTCCACCAATCGTGTCGAATGTTATGGCGCTCCGCGATTTCTTTCTTGGTACGCCCAATGTCCTTCGTCTCTTCCGAGGGACCTACGATAACTGTGAGCAACGGCGCGGCTGGTGAGACTCCTATGCGAACAGCCTCCACCTTGACCAAATAAAAATTGGCGCTGCTTGCCTCGTTGAGCCATGTGATTGCTGCGACGTGTTCTGGTCTCGGCTCCGACACAATCCACACGGCTGTCTTAGCCCCCATGGCCGTCAGATACGTGATCACCTTGCCAAGGTGGTCGTGATTGCTCTTCTCTAATTGGTTTTCAATGATGACGGTCGCCCCGAATTCGTCTTCGCCCACAAGATCGATGCTGAATGACCCGGCTGCCCGTTCGCGCTCCAGAGAGACCAGATTGAGGTCCATGACATCGTTGAGCACGTCGATGTTTTGCTGGAGCCATTGCGTGAAGTCATAGGCTTCGTGTTTCCAGACTTCGCGGAGCGCCACGCGTTCAAGTCGGCCGATACCTAGGTGATCCATAACTGCCCCTACGATGTAACAACGGCAGCACTATGGAGGCGATCCGTAAACGAACCGATCACGTTACTGGCGTAATTATTCGCAATCGAATGAACAATGCGGAGCAGTATCATGACGCGTGTGCAGCAGCCGGCGGGCCAAAGAGGTAGCCTGAAATGGATACAGCTTGCCATAAATCAGCACGCCCAAATCCTCGATCATCAAATCACGGCATTGATGGGCGAAACAGGGCCGATCACATGGCTATCGCCTCGGAGTGATGACGCCTACGCCGAATACCGCGATAGCGCGTTTCTCGACCTCATTGATCATGGAGGTCTCCGCGATCGGCTGTCGGAATTTTGGCCCCGGCATGGACCTCAATGGGACGCGCTCGGCAGGACAGCGTCCGGCTGCATCTTACTTGTTGAAGCCAAAGCGCACGTCGATGAAATCTGTTCGCCGGGGTCCAGCGCCAGCCAGTTAACGCGCTCGCTGATCGAGAAGTCGTTGGCAGCTACGGCAGTCCACATGGGTGCGAAGCCGCGAGCGACGTGGATCGACACTTTCTATCAACTCGCCAATCGCTATGCATATCTGCACTTCTTGCGCGCGAACGGTGTCGATGCCCGGCTGGTCCTTGTCAATTTCATCGACGACACCGAAAGAAAAGGCCCGACGAGTGTGGCAGAGTGGCAAGCTGTTTATCAGATCGTGGACCACGTCATGGGCGTGCCAAAGCGGCACCCGCTGGGCAAGTTCGTGCTGCACGTTTATCCGTCTGTTGCCGGATGGATGTAGTGGGCCGCGCATCTTGCGAAGGCAAATGAGAGTATGTGTCAGTCGTCGTGGGGACGTAACAACTGATCGTCAATTTGGCGGATGCGCCTCCGAATGACACCGACCTCGGAGAGGACGACGGCCGCCAACGCTTTACGCCAAGCAAGCAACACCGCCGTTACGAAGATGAACACGCTAACGAAGACGATAGCCGTCGAATTGCCCCGCACCGCATCCCCCCATGGCTGCCCCGCTAAGACCTAGCCCCAAGCTTCCACGGATGCGAGGCGCTTCTGACTAGGATGCTGCCCGATATGTGAACGGAACGCTTTCGGAGCGTTGGCTTTGGCTGTAGCGGCCACCCGATACCATCGGTCCCCATGTGTTTCTTCCCGGTTTGTTCGCTGTGGGGAACGCTTGTAGCGGTCTCCCGCTACCACCATTCCCCCCACTCCTTTTACGCCATGGGGAAGGCACCCTCGCCCAAGAGTGCCGTTAGACGTCCGGCGATTTCGACTTCGATTCCGCCGATCCTCGAAGGATCTCGAAACACCGTGACGGTTTCGATCAACTCCCGCATCGCTTCTGCGGACTCGGGATCGCCTGCCTCAAGGCCCTTGGCAAGCCCTGCTCGAAGTTGGTTTACTTGTTCCTCGTAGCGTGCCAGCACTGCAGGATGCAGCGCGATCACGCCGGTCGCCGCGGGCGCCTGATCCAGCTCAGCCACAATGCACTTGCGCTCTTCATTGAGCGTCATTGATTGCGGTCCCAACACGGTTGGGTCGCCATGGCCCTTGGCGATGGCGCTTGTTGGGCGCAGATCTGCCTGCAGGGGTCGTCATTGTTGTTCGGCTCTACCGCAGCGGCGCGTGGAGAGATTCACCAAAGCCACGATAGTCATAGGCGAGAACACCAATTCCGCTTGCCGCAGCCCTCTATTTGTAGCGGCCGTGGCGCTGCAGCACTTCGATCTGGTAACCGTCGGGGTCGCCCACGAAAAAGAACCGCGCAAACAGCCCGCCTTCGTGGTTGAACTCGACAATTTTTCGCGGATTGAGGCCTGCCGCCGCCAAGCGCTCGTGTTCTGCCTCTAGGTTGTCAACGCAAAGGGCGATGTGGCCATAGCCGTCGCCCAGCGAGTAAGGTTCTTCCCTGCCCTTGTTGATCGTCAGTTCGAGTTCGAAATCGGCTTCCGCATTGCGCAGGTAAACCAGTGTGAACGTGTCGAAATCCAACCGGTCCGCAACATCTAGTCCGAATGCGCTTCTGTAGAAATTGACCGACAGGTTCTCTTCCAGCACCCTGATCATCGAATGAATTACTTTCGCCAAAGGAGCCTCCGGTCTGCCGAGCGGTTTCGCATACAGTAGACCGTGGCCTATTGGCCGGAAAAAGGGTGGCAGCCGGTTAGCACGTCGAAAAATTGAGGCGTAAGGGCGGTTCACTCACGAAAGTCCGATTGCAGTCACCGCAAATTGAGCGGAAAATGCGCTGGTGGTCCCACGAATGGGTGCAGAAACTGCGCTTTCGCCAAAATGGGAGGTTTTCGCGTGTGTAAAGTCTTTGCGGGGCAGGATCCGGAAGGGTACCGGCTAATCAATCGCTCAGTTCGAATAGCTGGCCATTCGACAAGCATCCAGCTCGAGGCCGCCTTTTGGACGCTGTTGGACGAGATCGCCCACGGACAGGGGATGACGGCGCCGAAATTCCTCTCGACGCTTTACGACGAAGCACTGGAGATCAATGGCCATATCCCGAACTTTGCATCCATGCTGCGCACCACGTGCACACTCTACCTGCGCGACAGGCAACCGCTCGACAATGAATCCTCGGAACGCACGAACAAGGCAGCCTGACACGCGGCCATTACGTTCGAATGCCCGAAATCCCGTGTAGCAGCCGCCTGCTACCAGCGACCCGCATTTTGGCGCTATCTAATATCAATGGCGGATCTGGCGGGGGCGGTGTAGGCTTCGCCTCACATGAAGAAGAACGAGCCGTGTCAACGGCAACGCCGAGCGAATCTGGGAGGATTCATGGTCGAGATTATCTCCAAGCGGGATGGGCCGCGGCGCGAGGACGTACAGGTCAAAAGACTGATAGAGCAGAACCGCTCGACCATCGTTCGCCTTGCCGACCAGATTAGCGGCGGCGGCTATTCGGCTTCGAGGAAACCACGCCAGCAACCGAAAGCGGAAGGTCTGATCATCCATATTGGCGGCAGCGCGGCGCCTGTGGCCGAACCCAAGCCGTCCATCCAAGTCACCATGAACGGCCGTGTGATCTCCAAAGATCAGAACACAGGCCGCCAACTTCATCACATCGGCGATATCCGCAACCGGGACGGAGACCAGGTCTTCGTACTGGCGACGAAGCAGAATGGCTTCTTCTCGCCGGTCAACGAAACCGTCGCCGCAGCGCTTGCCGAGTTAGACGGATTCCGCCTCGCCGCCACCTACACCGAAGAACAGCTTGCCGCCGACATCGGGGCGAAACTCGGCATCTACTAACGGGAAGACACTTGGACGAAGCTTCTGTACGTCCAGGCCGCGACAGCTACAGCAATGGCATGCCCCAAAGGTTCCGTGATCGCTGAATGAAACGCGTGACAGGCCCTAATCAGATGAAGATAGATGCTCTTCCAGCGCGTGCGTCGGTGGCTGCTGGGCAGATGATTCTGGGCAACATCGACTATGATGAGCGTGCTACCATGCGCGCCTGGGAAAGTTTTCTGGCCGACGAGCCCACATGTGCGCGCGATCCAGTCCACCCACGCCACGTCCGCTCCCTCATTCACGATTCCTGGTACCGCAGCGCCACCGGCGGCATCAATGCTCAAGGAATTGAAGCGCCGCTGAGCAGCGATCGCGACGAGATAGAATACCTGACGCGGGCCAATGCAGAACTTCTTTCAGCGGCGCGGCGGTCGTTCGCCTCCCTTGGCCAGCTACTGGACGGCACAGGCGCGATGCTGGTTCTGGCCGACAGCGACGGCGTGTTGATCGACACCATCGGCGACAAGAAGACCCTGCATGACGGCATGGATATCCACCTCGCCATCGGCGGTAAGTGGAACGAAGAAGCCGTCGGCACCAACGGCATCGGCACTGCGCTGTGGACCGGCGAGCCAACTTTCGTCCATGCGGCAGAGCATTTCTGCGCCGGCATCAAATCCTGGACCTGTGCCGGCGCACCGATTCGCGATCCGCTGGACGGCAAGATCATCGGTGTGGTCGACCTGTCAGGCTATTCGCCGATCTTCCGGCCGCACAACACCGCGCTCGTTGCCGCCACGGCCCGGCAGATCGAAAAGGCGTTGGCCGAACAGCAGCAGGAACAGCGCACGCGCCTGCTCGAAGCCTTCATCTCGTCGGCTCCCAGCTACCGCCGAAAGGACGGCTTGGTCATCGTCGATCATCGCGGCCGTGCCATCTTCTGCAACAACGTGCCTGACGGCGAGACCACCGAGATGATGGACGGCCCGATGGAGCCGGGCCGTGGCCGCTGGCTGATGAACCTCCCGTCGTCCGGTTCCGACGCGGACCTCGCCAGGGCGCTACCGGCGCATCTGCGATCGTGCCACATCACGCCGCTCAAGCTCGATGGCGACCTCCGCGGCGCGGCGTTGGTATTCCCCCCTGTGCCAGCAGTCTCCAGCGTGGCGGTGGTCCACCGGGAAGTGAACAAACACCTTCAGGATGCTGTCGCTATGATCGTCGGTGAAAGCGAAGCGCTGGAGGCTGCCATCGACGTCACCTGCCGCGTCGCCCGGTCGACCAGCGTTGCATCGCTGTTGATCGAAGGCGAAACAGGTGTCGGGAAAGAATTGTTTGCGCGGCTTGTCCATGCCGGCAGCCGGCGCACAGCAAACGACCCGTTCATTGCGATGAATTGCGGGGCGATCACCAGGGATCTGTTCGGCAGCGAATTGTTCGGTCACGTCGCAGGCGCCTTTACCGGCGCCTCGCGTGAAGGCAAACCGGGCGTTTTCGAGCTCGCCAATGGCGGCGTCCTCAGTCTGGACGAGATCGGCGAATTGCCACTCGAGATCCAGCCGTTTCTGCTGCGCATCCTGGAAGAGCGCGTGGTCAACCGCATTGGCGACAGCCGCGGTCGCCCGGTGGATGTGCGCCTGGTCGCCTCGACCAATCGCGATCTCAAGCAGGAAGTTGCGGCAGGCCGCTTCCGTCGTGATCTCTATTACCGAATTGGCGCGGTTTCGATCACTGTCCCGCCGCTGCGCGAGCGCGGCGACGATGTGCTGCTGCTGATCGAACACTTCAACCGGCAGATCGCCACCGCATCAGGCGAGGACCCGCTGGAATTCTCGCACCAAGCGCTGGACGCGTTGCTCGCCTATCGTTGGCCAGGCAATGTGCGCGAACTGAAGAACCTCATGGCGCGGTTGCACATCTTGGCGCGCGGTGGGGCTGTCGGCGTCCAGGATCTTCCGGGGGAAATCAGTGCCGGCAATCGCCACAATGTGACCCTGCACAGCGATCATCCCGCAGCCATGCTCGAAGCCCCGGTGTGCACATTCGAAGATGCAGAATGCCAGGCGATCAAGAACGCGCTTGCCGCAGAGAGTGGCAATCTCAGCAAGGTCGCCCTGAGGCTCGGTATTTCGCGGCCGACGCTCTATCGCAAGCTGGGGCAATACGGCATCCGGCGCGGTTTCATTTAGACCCAGGTCCGTTCACCGGCACAAAAAACCCGCGGCATTCGCGCCGCGGGGTTGGGAGATTCGTCAACCGAGTTTGCCCTCAGGCAGCGGTCGCGGGCATGATCAGGCTTTTACGACAGCACCCGTCACTTTCTCGGAGACGTAGCCGAGGATGTTGCCGAGGATCAGCGAGATAACCACGGCGGCCGCAACCTTGGTGATGCCGCCGATGCCTTCGCCATAAGCGGCGGCACCAAGTAGAAAAAGGGCGGCAGTCGTTGCATAGCCATAGACTGCTGACGGAATGGCGCTCAGCAATGGCAGCTTGGCGGCGAGTATCAGGACGACGATTGAAATGCCGACGCAAAGCCCGGCCATGATCGCCGTAGCACCAATGGACGTCAGTGCTATCAGTGCGCCGGCGGCGCAGACCGCTCCCCAGAGGTTTGCAACCGCCGAATTCTTGAAACCGGCTTCCTTGCCGCCACAGTGATAAAAACTCCCCCAGCCTACAAACACCGCCCAGATCAGCAAATAGGGGTTGCCGATGGTGATGGCCGTCCACGTTGCAATGCCGCCCATAATGCCGATGACGACAGCCAACCCTGTGATAAGATCCAAATTGTCCTCCCGTTTTTCCAAAGCTCGAAGCAAACAAACTCGTTTCAGGATCGCGCTTCGCTGACGTCCCGACACGCAAATCGCCATGGCATCAGCCACACGGCTCAGGAAGAAAAGCTTGCCGGGTCAGGCAAGCAATCAGGCCGGCTGAGCCGCCGGTTCGCTCGTGTCCCCAATGTTTCAGGGAACGATGACGCCACGTCCGGTGAACCGCCGGTTCTTGAAATCATCAAGCGCGGTGTTGATGCTGGCGAGGTTGTATTCGGTGTAGTGCATCTTCACCTTGCCGTCGGCGTTGAGCTCCATCAGTTCGACCAGCTCGGTAAAATTTCCGACCAGGCTGCCGCCAATGTTGATCTCCTCGATGACCAGATGCGCGGTCGGCACGTTGATGTTGCCGCCATAGCCGACGACGAACAGTTGCCCGCCCTTGCGCACCATCTTCCAGCAGATGTTCTCGACGCCGAGTTCGCCAACGAAATCGATCACCACATGTGCACCGCCACCGGTGATCTGGGCGACCTCCTCGACGACGTTCGGCCCGCCATCGAGGATGAAGTCGGCGCCCAGATCCTTGGCCAGCACGCGCGCCGCCGGCTCGCGATCGACGGCGATGATGCGGCAGCCCGAAATCGCGTGCAGCGATTGCAGCGCGATGTGACCTAGCCCGCCAATGCCGAGCAGCACGCAGTAACTCCCCGGGCGAAGGAGTTTTGCCGCGCGCTTGGCGGCGCGGTAAGCGGTGATGCCGGCATCGGCCAGCGGCGCCACCTCGATCGGCGTGATGTTGGCGTTGAGTTTGATCAACGAGCGTTCGCTGGTGATGAAATATTCGGCAAAGCCGCCATTCATGCCAAGGCCGGGAAACTGGCCGTTGTCGCAGTACATATCCTCGCCGTGCCGACAGTTTAAGCAGATGCCGCAAGAGCGGAACGGATGGCAGATCACGGCGTCGCCGCGCTTGACCGATCGGACGCCGCTGCCGACCTCCTCGACCCAGCCGGCATTTTCATGGCCCATGATGTAAGGCAACAGCGTGCCTTCGGGATCCATGGTCGGCTTCCACACGCCTTCGATGATGTGCAGGTCGGTGCGGCAAAGGCCGGCGGCACCGACCCGTACGATCACTTCGTCGGGGGCGGTGATCGTCGGTGCCTTGACCTCCTCGATCCTGAGCTGGACGTTCATCTTCGGATCGTATTCGTACAGTCTGGCAGCTTTCATCGTCCTATCCTTTCACGTCGAGATTGTTCGGATTGCTCAGGCGCGGCCGAGCTTCTCAGAGCCGCCGCCGCGAGCCGGTCCGGCCGTCGGGTCCTCATCCTCGGCGAGATGGCCAATCAGCGTTTCGGTGGTCAGGATCAGCGTCGCCACCGAAGCCGCGTTGGCGAGCGCTGTGTAGGTGACGCGGACCGGATCGATGATCCCCGCCTCGAACATGTTCTGGTAGCTGCCGGCAGACGCGTTGTAGCCGTAGCCGCCGTTGATGCGCGTGACTTCGGCCACGACTGCTTCGGGATCGGCGCCGGCGTTGGCGGCGATGCGCCAGAGCGGCCTCGACAGCACCGACCGCACTAGGCGCACGCCTTCGGCGACATCGCCCTCGACGCCGTTCGCCACCTTGTCGAGCAGCGGCGCAATCTGGGCAAGAGCTGAGCCGCCGCCGGCGACCACGCCCTCTTCGGATGCGGCGCGTACGGCATTTAGCGAATCCTCGATAAGCTGGATGGTTCGCTTCTGCTCCACTGGCGTGACACCGCCGGCATAAAGAATCGCGGTGCCGCCGGACAGCTTGGCCAGGCGTTCGCGCAGCTTGTCCTGATCGATGTTCGGCGGCGAGGCTTCATACTGCCGCTGCACCTGGGCGCGGCGCGATGCGATCGCCGCATGATTGCCGCCGCCGCGAATGATCGAGGTGTAGGACGAACTGGTCTTCACCCGGTCAGCCGTCCCGAGATCGTCAGCGGTGATGTCTTCCAGCCGGCCGCCGAGGTCGCGTGCGATCACCTTGCCGCCGGTGATGATCGCCAAATCCTCCATCATCGCCTTGCGCCAATGGCCATATTCCGGCGGATGGACAACGAGGTATTTTCCAGGTCCCTGCTTGCCGAGCAGCGTCACCACCACTTCCGGCGACATTTCCTCGGACACGACCAGCAACGGCCGACCACTCTGGTCGACAATGCGGCGAACCGCATCGAGCTGCTCGGGCTCCTTGATCTTGAGATCGGTCATCAGGATATAGGGCCGTTCGAGAACCGCCTCCATCTTCTCCTGATCGGTCACCATGTGATGAGAGAGATAACCGCGGTCGAAGGACATGCCCTCGACCACATCGAGCGTGGTCTCTGTGGTGACGCTGAAGTCTGTGGTGATGACACCTTCGGCTCCCACGCGCTGATGGGCTTCCGCCACCAGTGCGCCAAGCTTGGCATCGGTCGCCGCGATGTTGGCGACCGAAGCGAGAATGCCGTTGCCCTTGGCGGGCTTGGCCGAAGCCTTGAGCGCGGCCACGACCGCCGCCACGGCAAGGTCGATGCCCTTGCACAGATCGACGGATTTCACCCCGCGTTCATTCGCGTCCACGCCACCCTGGATAAGAGCGTTGGCGAGCACGATGGCAGTCGTAGTACCGTCGCCGGCCACCTCGTTGGTCTGCATCGAGACCTCGCGGACCACCTGTGCGCCCATGTTTTCGAAACGGTCGTGCAGTTCGATCTCGGAGGCGATGCTGACACCGTCACGGGTCACCATCGGCGTGCCGATCGGCCGGTCGATCATGGCGTTCATGCCCTTGGGGCCGAGTGTCGGCTCGACGGCGGCGGCCAGGCGAAAGACGCCGCGGGCGAGAGCACGGCGGGCTTCCGAGTTGTGAAGCATTATTTTGGGCATGATTCCTCCTTCCGCCTTACGGGCGGGTTGTTGGTTCGGGGCCTCGTGCAAGGGAGGCCGTTGTGTCAGCTCTGCTTCAGGCGGTCGGCGCAGTTCGTGCCGGCACGCGATCCATGATGAAGTCGACCAGCGTCGGCTCGCCGTCGACCACATCCAGTTCCTTGTATCTCGTCTGCTTGAGCCCACGGCACAGCGCGCCGTTGAACTCCATGTTGACGCGCACGCCGCGCAGTTCGGCGAGATGGGCACCGAGCGCGGTGGGCAATATGTGTTGCCCTTCCCATGTCACGAAGACAGGATCATCCACCCGGCGGTCGGGAAAGCGTTCAAGAAGAGCCGCCCTGTATCTCGGCTTCTGGTTGGCCGCTTCGCCCGGTTCGAACCGCGCGACGTCGTATGCCGGCAGGTCCATATCGAGCATTTCCCGATCTGTCAGACCGTGCTGCCGCAGCCCGCGCAAGACCGCCTCCTGGCGGCGCTTGAATGCCTTCATGCTGAAGGTTTCGCGCAAGGCGCCGAGATCCTGATCGGCGGCAAGCTCGGCGAATATATCACCGAACGTCTTGCCGGCTTCCATGCCACGATTGACCTCTTCCGCGAACATGTGATCGTGCAGCTTGACGCTATAGGCGGGCGACCACGATAGCTGGTCGAGCGCCTTGCGGACGCCATCCAGCATGAGGAACGCGAAGTTGGGCGAGCACCAGTAGGTCGGCAGGCGGAAGTCGATCTCCACGCTGCCATCGCTCCTAACCTCGGCCCGTTCGACAAAGCCCATCTCGGTCACCGGTTCGTCGAGTTCCGGGTCATTGACCTCGGTCAGCCGCCGCCAGACCTCTGCCTGGCGGCTTGGTATTCTGGCGGCGCCCATCGTGGTTACTCCGCTGCGATGCTGAAGGGGGAGCCCGCGAGTGCCTTCTTCTTGGCATCGATGTCGATGTCATAAAGACGCGCGGCGTTGAGGCCGAGGATCTTCTCCTTGATCTCGTCGGTGAGTTGAACTCCGCGTTCGGCAGCGATGTCGTCGGGGATCTGATAGGCCCAAAATTTCTCGACAAGCCAGCGCGGCGTCCAGATCGCGTAATCGGAACCGAACAGGATCTTCTCCGGCCCGAGCCAGAAGAGCAGTTCGGCGATGACCTCGCCGAAATAGCGCGGGCGGGAATGGATGAAAGGCAGCGCTACCGCGAGCCCACCGTAGACGTTGGTTTCCTGCGTCGCGATCCAGCAGAAATCGTCGAGGCGCGGCAGGCCGCAATGCTCGATGATCCAGTTGAGGCCCTGGAAGTCCGTCGCCGCGTGATCGACGTCATGTACGTCGAAGGCATCCTTGCTGAGCGGCAGGATCGTCGGGCCCTTGTGGACGTGGATATTCCTGATGCCGAGCTTGTCGCAGAGTTCGAAGCATTTGTAGGCATCGGGGTCGGTGAGCTTCCAGCCCTTGGAGGCGCCGTTCCATTCGGCCGTGTACATCTTCACGCCCTTGACGTCGTATGTCTCCTTGAGGAAGTGGATGTACTCAAGCGCCTTTTCACCATCGCGCGGATCGAAGGCCCCATTGACGATGAATCGCTCGGGATAGAGCTTGGCCACCCCGGCGTTGCGCTCGATCGTGTTGAAACCGTTCTTGTAGAAGTCCTTGAGATAGGTCGACTGGACGATCGCCACATCATCGGGACCATCGATGAACAGATCGCGATAGAGATCGTCGGCACTGTATTTCTCGAACTTGCTCTTCTCCCACAGCTGGTCTTTGGGGCTCAGCCCCGTGTGATAGGCGTAGAAGCAATCAATGAACTGCTTGCCGTGGACATTCTTCTGGTTCTCCGGGCTGCCGTCCCAGAAATGGGTGTGGCCGTCGACCACGAAAATGTCCTTGCCTTCCGGTGTCCTAAACATTCTTTCCTCCGCAAGATGCGTGTTGATCGGTTGGGCGTGCCGCAAACAGGCGGCACGCCTGATTTTTTGCCGGCTATTCGATGTATTCGAACATCTCGTCCATGTTGCCGAACAGGATCACGGTGTTGTCGTCGATGCGCACCATCCTCCCGTAGTGGGTGGAACTGTTGACCTCGAAGGTTTCCGCCGTCATCTCGCGGCCGAGATACTCGCTGATTTCGTCCATCTTGAAGATCAGCTTGCCGGTTCCATCGATCCGGATCATCGCCGGTTGGTAGGTTACGATCACGTTCGGCTTCAGGCCCATGAATTCGGCGATGGCTCTGGCCTCGACCGAGTCGTTCATGGTGACGCCGCACTGATGCGAAATCGTTTGTTCGAAGGTGATATCCTTCATCGACCTGAAGATGTTGGATTGCGATGCGTCGCGTGCTGCAGTTGACATGACGGTTTCTCCCTGTGTCAGCGCTTGAGGCCGAGTTCGCCGAGGATCTGGCCAATCCGCTCTTCGGATTTGGCGCGGACGTCCGCGAACGCGACTGGCTTGGAATGCGGCATCGACCAGATCGGCTGCAGGCCGGTGGCTGCCTTGTCGGCGAGCGCGCCGTGCTTCTTGACCCAGCCCTGGAAGAGCTTCTTGTTGGCGGCGCCATGCTTCTCGTCATTGGCGAGCAGGTGCATGAGGTCGATCGTGTTGGCGAGGTTGCGCTCATAGTCGGCCTCGGCCGCCGAAATCACCGCCGGCGTGATGAAGTCATGGTTGGCGGCTGCGATCTGCATCAGGAAGCCGGAGCGGAACACTTCGCCCACCAGCGGCTCGAAGATGATGTTGATGGCAAAATACTGCTCGAGATAGTCGGTCGCGCCCATAATGGTCTCGACCGCTTCGCGCGTGCCTTGCCAGTTCTTGTCCTCGAGCCAGGCCTTCTTGCCGAGCTCGTCGTCCCAGTCGGGAAGATCCATGCCGATCTCGGCAAGGTAGAGCGTGATGTCCTGGGCAAGCCGCAGCTTGTAGGACGAGTTGGTCAGCGTCGCGTTGTTGATCATCTGGGTGTAGCCGTAACGCTGCGCCTGCATCAGCGAGGTGCCGAGCCCGAATTCGGCATGTTTCCAGGCGCCGAGCTGTCTCTGCAGGATCTTGACCCAGGCCTTGTCGAAGGTCTTCGGGGTGCCCGACTTGCGCGCGTTGTTGATGACGCTCTGCACCATCGTCTCGATCTTTGACTGGCGCTGGTAGTGCGTGCGCTCCCACTCCTGGTCGGGGGCGCGGAAGGCATGCCAGTTGGAGCTCTGCGCGGCGGTGTTCTGCTTGACATAGGCGCCCTTGCCGTCAGCGAAGGAGATGATCCAGTCCTGGATCAGGTAGCGTTCCGGGTCGGGCTGCACGTCGACCGTCATGTCCTCGTAGTGAGTGGCGCGCTGGCCTTTCGGGTCGAAATACCGGTACTTCCGGCTGTCGGAGTCGGCGAAGACCGCCGCGCCGGCGGCTCCGGATCCGACTGAACTCGAGGTTGCAGGCATAGTCTCTCTCCCTTGTTGCAGTTGTCGTTGGCCGTGCGTCGGCCGCCCCCTCAATGGGCCGGCGTTGCACCTGCCGATGTGGTGAACTTGTCGAAGAAGATCCGCTCGGTTTCGAAGCCGTTCATAAACAGGACCGGCTGCAGCGCATCGATCATCGGCGGCGGACCACAGGCATGGACATCGCCCTGCCCGTCGACCGCCAGTTGCTTGAGCTTGGCGTCGACACTCTGGTGCACGAAGCCACGTTCGCCTTGCCATTCGGCGTCGTCATTCGCGTGCGACAGCACAGGGATGAACGTGACCTCCGAATGCTGGCCGACCAGCTCGGCGATCCTGTCGAGATAGAACAGGTCGTTGCGGGTGCGGGCGCCGTAGAAGAAATAGACCGGACGCTTCTCGCCGCTCTTCAGATGGTCGTTGAGGATCGACCAGATCGGCGACATGCCCGAGCCGGCGCCGACCAGGATCAGGGGTCCTTGCCGTTCGTCGCGGCGGAAACAGGTTCCGTAAGGTCCGACGACGGTGACTTCGGCTCCGGCTTCGATGCCCCCGGAATCGAGTTGTCCGGAAAACTTTCCCTCAGGGTATTTTTTGATGATGAAGGAGAGTTTTTCGGTTTGGTCCGGCGTATTTGCCATGGAGAACGAGCGCGTAATCGTCTCCCCTTTTTGCGTGGTAACCGTGATGTCGACATATTGCCCCGCCCAGAACTTCATCGGCGAGCCGAGTGCGATCTCGATGCCGCGAATGTCGTGGGTCAGGTGCTCGATCCGAGCAATCCGGCCCTTGTACGTCTTCACGGCGATCGCTTTCGCCAGAATC
The DNA here is from genome assembly GCF_055811495.1 of Mesorhizobium sp. WSM4830. NCBI lineage: Bacteria > Pseudomonadati > Pseudomonadota > Alphaproteobacteria > Hyphomicrobiales > Phyllobacteriaceae > Mesorhizobium > Mesorhizobium sp. WSM4830. The sequence goes on from NZ_JBVVQI010000015.1 coordinate 16,769, forward strand.
TCCTCGTCGTAGTTGAGAAGCTCGACTTCCAGGTCGGAGAAGGCGATGCAGCGGCACAACAGCACGTGCCCGCTCTCCTTCTCCATGTCGTTCAGCGCGAAGGTCGAGTATTTCAGCATGTCGACTTCGCCGTCGAGCAACACGCTTTTGCAGGCCGAGCATTGCCCTTCCTTGCAGCCGTGCGGCAGGGCAATGCCCTGGCGGAACGCGGCGTTGAGCACCGTTTCCCCATGCTCGACATCGAACTCGACGCCGACCGGGCTGAGCCTGACCGTGTGGGTTTCCGACATGCGGGACCTCCAGTGAAAGCAAGGGGCGGGACGAACCCGCCCCTTGGCCTGATCAGTTGCAGGGGGCGATGGTGAAGCCCTTGGCGTATTCCGCCAAGTGCTTCTCGCGGTCCGCGGGCGACATGGCACGCAGCGCGTTGAGCGGCGATCCGAGCGTGTTTCCGCGCACATCGTCGAGCGTCCACATCTCCTTGTCGTCGAAGCGCAGATGCGGCTGCGGAACCAGCGTCTTGCCGTCGGAACGAACGAAGTTCAGATCCTTGATCGCATCGGCCAGATCCCAGCCGTCATAGAGCGTCTCCCACTCGCGCTTGCCGCTGAAGCGGCCCATCGCGGGCGTCGGACGGCCCTGATACTCGTCAGCGAAGGCGACCGTTGCGGTCCACTTGTCGAGTTCGTGGGCGAAGGTGTGCAACTGGCCATCGATCTCGCCGACAACCATGTCCTCGCGGATCAGGCAGGGTACGAGGCAGGACCAGCAGCGGTGCGGGTAGACGTAGCCGACGTCGCTGTTGAACAGCAGCACCTTCTCGCCCTTGTGGCTAAGCTTGGCGTACCATTTCCAGAAGTCGCCGAACTCAGCGTACCAGCCTGGATACTTGTGCTCGAACCACTCGAAGTCCTTGTCGGTCTGGGCCTCGATGCGCCAGAAATTGACTGGCCAGCCGACTGCGAAGAACTGTCCGACCTTGTGGACATAGTTCTTCTTGGTGATGCGCTCCCAGGCCGCCTGGACGTCGTCGTGATGGACCTTGATGCCGTATTTCTCGAGCGGCAGCATGTAGGTGCGGTAGTAGTCCTCATAAATCCAGCGGTGCCACATTTCCGCGTACGATTCCTTGTTCTTGTCGCGGTTGGTGGTGCCGTATTCAATGAAGGTGCCGATGGCGGCGTCGACGATCGCATGGTTCTGCCAGAAGGCGTATCGCAGGTCGCGCTCAAGCAAGAGGTGGTTCTCCGGCTCCTTGAGCGCCGCCATCAGCAGCGAATGGCCATTGCCGATATGCCGGCTCTCGTCCGACTGCACCGACAGGAAGACGGTCGGCAGCGCATAGTCGCCGTTGCGGGCGGCTTCCGAAGGCATGGCGACGAACAGCGTGTTGGTGAAGGCGGTCTCGGCGACCACGGTCAGGTACATGCAGGCGGCGGTCATCGTGTCGCCGGTGATGAAGCCTTCCGCGAACTGCCGGCCGATGGTCGTGGCATAGCATTTTCCGAAGGCTTCCTCGGTGATGTCGAAGCCGGCCGGATCGATGTAGTTCTCCATGTACCATTTCTTCAAATTCATCTGGATCGTCGAGTGGCGGAACTCGTCGATCATCTGCATGGTGAACCCGGTCCTGAGTTCCTCGCCCGGCGCGATACGGGCGACCATCGCCATCGAGCGCGCGGCCGAGATTTCCGGGAAGGGGATGATAGCCAGGAAGAGCTTCATCCACTCGACCCAGCGCGGCTCGACGTTGCGGAACATGTCACCGCGCAGCGCCGCATCAAGCGCGCCGTAGACCCGGTTGTCCTTCTCTTCCTGCATTGGAAAATAGGACCGCAGAACCTGCTTCATCGGGTCGCGCGGCGTCTTGTTGATCTTGTAGTCCGTCGGAAACGTCATCGCCTCCTGCACGTAGGAAGGATTCCAGCCGAGATCGGCAATCTTCTTGGTCGCCTCGCCGACGGAGATTCCGCGTTGCGAGGTAATCTTGTTGAGCGTCAGAGACGTCATGGTCATAAGCCTCCACCAGGTTGAGCCGCAGGTCCTTGACCCCGGCATGAAGCGGCGCACAGCACCGCAAGTGAGAGTGCGAATGGCACGGCAAAGGGTTGCGCAGTCAGGCGCGACTCATGGTCCGGCCATTCAAGTGGATCGCGGCAAAGGTTTTAGAGGCGTCTGGCAGGGATCCCCGGAGCCGACCGAATGTGCGATAGGCGTCTCGAAGCGGACGTGACTGGTTCCCTGCTTCCTCCGTTCCCTCGTTCTTTTGGCACCGCGTTGAAAGCGCGATGGGCTTCTTATGGGATTTACAAAGCAAGTGCCGTGCCAATTCAAAAATGACGTCCATGTCCGGCATTAAAACAAAAACTGCGCGCTTTCGTTGAGGGATATAATTTCCAACTGTAACGTTCTTTTACAATTGTAACGTACGGATGTAATAGTTGATATCTATTCGCAATTGCGATATATCTAGTTAGCAGATGCAGCAAATACGAAAAGCGCACGTCATCTATTTAATTTATCTCCTTTCTCTATTATTTAAGGGCGATGGCTCACGGGCGGGGCCTGCACTGGAGAAAGACGTGGCAAACGACAGTGACAGCAGGCGGCCGCCTGGGCCGATGTCCAACCGGGCCGACGGCGTCACAGGTGATCTTGTCAGGCTGATGCCCCGCGACCTGGTCTTTGTCATGCGCTTCCTGGGAGAGAGCCAATATCGCCTGCAGAGCCATTTCCAGGACTTCATCCGGGCTGAGCTTGCCGCCGGCGGCGTCACCACGGACACACATCCGATGATCCATCTGTTCATCGAGAACCATGCGACCCTGTTACGAGACTTCGTGTTTTCTGGCGTTTCGCTGTCCCGCCAGTTCCGCGTCGACGAGATCGAGCGCCTCACCGGCGATACGACATCGATGATCCGCGTCGACATCTGGGATCAGCTCAAGAGCCACATCGAAACGGCCGAACAGCAGTTCCATTCGCAGGCCGGCACATTGCCCAAATTGCTGTCGGCTTTTGAAAAACCTCCCGGACCGATGACTGGGAGCGAAAAATGACAGGAGGACAAGATGGGCCATCCTGCCAGGCGTGACGTGCTGCTCGCTCGCCGGCTCGACCTTGTCGCCAATGTCTCCGCGCTCACCGCCGAGGCGCTGCGGCTCAATCAGAAGCGCGCCGGCATTGAGATGGATGTGTTGCGCCTGGAGCTCGAAATCGGCAGAAGCGCCGCCAGCGCGCAACTGGTGCAGGACTTGCATGAAGCCGAGGAGAGAGCCGCTGCCATCATGCAAGCATGCGCGGCGTGCGAGGAACGCATCGTCGCTGCGGAAGGCGAGGTCGAGGACGTCGATCGCAGCCTCGCGGCGACGGATGGGAATTGAAGGAGGAACCAGCCATGAACCAGCACGCGATACAGAACCTGACCTTGTTCGACCTGCTGGCGCGAAGCTGGCGTCGCCTGTCGGCGATCGCTGATCTGCGCTTCAGCACCGACGGCATGGCTGTTGCGTTCACGTGCGTGGACGGAACGGTCGCAATCGCCGCAATCGCTGACAATGAACCGCCGGAGACGCGGATCAGAGTGAGCGGCGATCTCGGTCAGACGACGATCCGCCCCCGGGAAAGGTTGCCGGCGCCGTTGATCGCCACCGCCACATTCGGAGATGGCGATCTCCCGCTCGCCAGCTACCTTCGGTCCAGCTTCCTCGTGGGAACGGCGGCAGGCGAAGCAGTGCATCTGACCGCGGACGGCAACACGATGGAAACGCTGGTCACGGTTGCCGGACCGATCGTCGCCATCGACCACAGCCCCCGGACGGCCATGACTGCCGTCAGCAACGGACAGGATATCTTCCTGTCACGCGGCCACAGCGATGCGGGGAGGCTGCGACACGGCACGACATCGTCCACGGAAGCGATTGCCTTCTCGCCAGACGGACGGCACCTCGCCTGCGGCTTCGATGATCGACTGTCGATCTGGGCGCTGGAAGACCGCGCTACCCCGATGCGCGACATTTCCCTTCCGACGCGTCCGGTGTCCATACGCTGGAGTGACGACGGCACGCGGCTGGCCTGCGGACTCGAAACCGGAGGCTTTGCCCTGGTCAGGATGATGGAGGGCCGAGCCGATGTCGTCGCGGGATTTCCATCTCCGGTCCGGACAGTGTGCTGGAGCCTGCCGGGAAACGCGCTGTTTGCCTCTGGCGCCTTCCGGATCGCCGGCTGGTCGATGGTCGCCCCGCCGCTTGACGGCGAAACCTCGGGCGCGCTTGAGACAGGTCGCGCTGGGCTGGTCCTAGTTGAGGCGGTAGCGGCGCATCCGGAGAAAAAACTGATTGCGGCCGGCTATGCCAACGGCCGGATCACCATCGCCGGGATCGGCGCGCGAGACGAACTCCTTGTCAGACCTTTGGGGAGTGCGGTCACCGCGCTCGCATGGTCCGGCGACGGACGGCATCTGGCGGTAGGCGCTGTCGACGGCACCGCCGCGATCGTTACCTTTCCCGCGCAGATGTTCAAATAGCGAACGCAATCCGTATGAAACAGGAGGATGAAATGCAGACCGAACTCACCGTGGAGGACGAGAGCAAGGACGAATTTTTCGAACGGCTCGCCAAGCTGTCGGAAGAGATGGTGGCCAAGCATGGCAAGGACTTTAGCATGGGCGCGCTGGTACTTGCCGCCCGCTGGATCGCTGAAAATCGCGTTGGCAAGCTGAAGACCAACTAGACTCGCAGCCAACCAATTGAGCTCGCAGGCCACAGTTCCGAAGGAGATCCAGGCGACGGTGTAGCCAGCGTCGCCTTGATCTGAAAATCGATCCAGGACAATCAGAATACCAGGTCAATGATGACGATGCGGTGGCCGCCCTGCAGGCAGCGCTCGATGCTGGCGTCTTCAGCCATGGCCGCACGTGAGCTACGTGTGAAAGGTGCCTTGAGAAGGAGAAAATCGAGACGAGGCCCAAATCATTTCCTTCAAAACTTGCTGACTTGTCCGTCGACGCTCAATTCAGTGTTGAACAAGTGGACGTAGCGAAGGGACCGTTCCGTATGGTTCCGCGATGCTCTCACCATCGAATTGGCTATGCCCTGCTTCTATTAGTCCAACAGCAGCCCACCTTCGAAGGTCCGGCATAGCCTCCGCGTGTGTCGGCTGAGCGCACATCTTAGATCACGCGCGCGTCCTCCGGGCGCGGCTCGACCCTGCAACGGTGAATGTAGGACGATCCGCGCTACTGTAACGTCGCACGCCCATAGGAATCGAGGACACGGGTGATGCTGCCAATCAGCAGGTCATGCGCAACGGGCTCGATCCGACCTGCCGCAACGTCGGCATCGAGTTGCCCCAGATACTGGCTGACCAAAGGGCGGGGAATGTCCCTGTCGCCCAGAAAATCCAGCAGCGTCTGTGTCGCGTGTTGTGCGTCGGGCGTCGGCCAGTAGTAACGGATGCGGTCGCTGAAGGAGAAGTGCCGCTGCACGCGCTGCTCGTCCGGCGGACCCGGATAGTATTTCTGCCAATTGTCCGGCGAGGCCAGCATGACGCGCTCCATCGCCGCCGGCAGGCTTTCACGGGACGGGTCTGGCGCAAGCACGTCGGCGACGTGGCTCAGCCCGTACAACGCCTCGCGCAGCGCGAAGGTGAGCCAGGGGCCAACCTTGAGGATGGCGAAGCCGTCGCGCACCAGAGCCCCAAGCGCCTCGTTTGGCTGGTAGTCGGTCGAATGCGCCTCGAAGACGAATTGCGGCATGCGCCCGAGCACGGCGACCAGCTGCGTCGCCTTCCGCGGCGCGTACGCGATGATCTCGGCATTGCCGAATTCGACGCCCGGCTGGACGACGACGCCGACCGCACGGGCAAAGGCAGCGTCGAGGCCGGCGCGCGAAAATGCCTGTCGGTGGATCTCGACGGTGCGCAGGGCGTCATCGGGTTCGGTGACATGCATATGGTCGAGCGCTTCGAGCGCGCCGCCCGGCACCGGAACTTCGGTGCCGATGATGTAGACCGGTTTCTCGCCGCCAATGCGTTCGACCGCCGCCTCGGCGACGGCCGCAAGCGCGGCGGCGCGGGCAGCGATGGTCTCGTCGGCAAGCTGGGCGGGATCGTCGGCGCAAGCCATGCTGGTGTCGAGATGCAGCTTGGTGAAGCCAGCGCCGGCATAGGCGTCGATCATCGCCTTCGCCTTCGTCATCGCCTCGGCGGAAGGAAGATGCTTCCACGGATTGGGACCGAGATGGTCGCCGCCGAGGATCAGGCGATCGAGCGGAAAGCCGGCCCTTTTCGCATGGCCCTCGACGAAGCTGCGGAAGCCGGCGGGCGTCATGCCGGTGTAGCCGCCTTCGTGATTGACCTGGTTGCAGGTCGCCTCGATCAGCACATCGGAACCGCGCGACGCGCCGTGGCGGAGCGCGGCCTCGATCACCAGCGGATGCGCCGAACAGATCGAGGCGATGCCGCCTTTCTCACCCGCGGCGCGCTTCACCGCGATGTTGGCAAATCTCTGCGTCGCGGCGCTCATGGCTGGCCCTTTCCGGCGGTGGTTGCGAAAGCCTCAACCTCGGCCAGCGGAAAGATACCTTCCATTGGCCCCTTGCGAGTAACGGCTAGCGCGCCACAGGCATTGGCGATCCTGAGCGCCTGGGCGGGTGCAGCACCACGAAGCCAGAACGAGACGAAGGCAGCGCCGAAACAATCGCCGGCACCGGTCGGATCGACCTCGTTGACGTCAAAGCCCGGCAAGGCCACCGTGCCGTGGCGGTCGTGGTAGGCGGCGCCGTCGGCGCCCTTCTTGAGGACGACGCAGGAAACGCCGCGCTGCAGGAGTTCGTTGACCGCGCCCTTTTCGTCGCCGGCCGACGAAAACAGGAACAGTTCGTTGCCGCTCGGCAGGAAGACATCGGTTTGCTTGAGCACTTGGTCGAGCGCTTCGCGCATGCCGGAGGCCTGCATGATCTCGCGGCGAATGTTGGGGTCGAAGGACACCGTCCCGCCCTTGGCCTTCACCGTTTGGATCGCCGACAACGCGACATCGGTGGCGCGGTCGGAGAATAGTGACGAGCCCATGAGATGGACATGGTCGGTGCCGGCCAGCATGCTTGTCGCAGCAGCATCGATCCCGACCAGGCCGGCGGCGCTGTTGCGGATGTTGAAGACAAAGTGCCGGCTGCCGTCCGCCCGGTAGGTGACGAAGGCGGTGCCCGTCGCATGGCCCTTGTGAACCGCGATCGCCGACACGTCAGCTCCCAGGTTCCGCAGCCGCTCGATGTTCAACCGGCCGAAATCGTCCTCGCCGACCGCGCCGATCAGGCCGGCGGGTTGGCCGAGCGCTGCGGCCTGGCCGATGAAGATGGCGGGCGCGCCGGACGGATAAGGCCCCAGCAGCGGGCCCGGCTCGAGAAAGCTCTGGCCGATACGCTCGGCCATGATCTCGACGAGGATCTCGCCGGCTGAGACCAGCTTCTTCATCGCGGAATTCCTCCCGGCGTGTCGCTCCAGTCCGACTGCGGACTTCAGTCGCGCACAATTGTGCCTGGCGGCAACCGACATCCAGAGTCAATACGGCTTGCACTTTTTGCGCCAATTAACAAATTTACGCGTGGAATAATTTTATTATACGCGTTGAAACAGCTGGAGTTTTCTGTAAAATTTTGTCTTGCGGTTGCACGCCGGCGCACCGTAAGTAGGTGCCGGGCAGCACAAGGAACGAGGTTTCCGGAAGGCGGGAATCGGTGGCGATGAAGCACAAGACGATGGAGGATTTCGCCCGCTCCTGTGGCGTCTCCAGGCCGACCTTGTCGAAATATTTCGACGATCCGACCAGCGTCAAGCCGGCGACGCGAAAGCGCATCGAGGAAGCGCTGCGCTCGTCCGACTACCAGCCCAATTTGTTCGCGCGCAACCTCAACCGCAAGCGTACCCGCAGCATCGGCATCATGGTGCCGACGGTGGCCGATCCCTTCTATTCGGAGATGGTCAGCCGCATAGAACTCCGGCTGCGCGACGAGGGCTACTGGCCGATCGTGATCTCCTCGCACGGCTCGCGCGAACTCGAAGTTGAGGCAACGCGAACGATCCTGTCGCTGAAAGTCTCCGGCGCGCTGATCGCGCCGCTCGGCGTGCGCTCGGACCACCGCACGCTGGAGAAGCTGACGCAGGCGATCCCGGTCGTCTATTTCGACACCTATCTCGAAGGCGGGACGCCGTTCGTCGGCAACAACAACGCACAGAGCGTCTCGACCATCGTCGATTATCTTTGCCGGTCCGGCGGCGCCCCGGTCTATTTCGACATCCCGCATGTCAACCACAACTCGCCGGAACGGCTGGAGAGCTATGTCGCCTCGATGAAGCGGCTCGGGCATGAGCCGGTCGTCATCGGCAACACGGAGGACTACACTTGGGATTTCGAACGGATCGGCTACGAGCAGACGGAAACGATGCTCGACAATGGCGGCCTGGCGGGAAAGACCATCCTGTGCAACAACGACCGCTTGGCCTTTGGCGTGATGGCCGCCGCCTATGCGCGCGGACTCAAGATCGGCCGCAAGGGCGATTGCGACCTGCGGGTAGCCGCCCATGACGATCATCCACTGAGCCGCTACACCTGCCCCGGCCTCACCACCATGGCGCAGGACTTCGCCTCGATGGCCGGGCGCAGCGTCGAGACGCTGCTGGCGCTGCTTGAGGAGGACGACACGGCGGTCGCACCCAAAGTCAGTCTCGATGCGACGCTGGTGATGCGTCAGTCGGCCTGATCTTTCCCAAAAGCCGGATCGAAGCCGCGCCATGCGGCGACCGCAGCGCCAACGGCCTGTCGCGCTGCCGCGCCATGGCGGCCCATGGAAACAAAACCATGGATCTGGCCTGGCCAACGCCGCAGCACGACCGGCACACCGTCATCTTGCAGACGCCCGGCGTAGGCCTCGCCTTCATCTGCGAGGATGTCATGACCGGCGATGGCGACGAAGGCTGGCGCCGCGCCGGCGAGGCTCTCCGCCCTGAGTGGCGAGGCGCGCCAGTCGTCGATGTCGGCGGCATAGCGGACATAGTGATCGCGAAACCAGGCCATGGTCGAGGCGGTCAGGCCAAAACCTTCGGCGAAGCGGCGATAGCTGTCCGCCGTCTGCGCGGCATCAGTGTTGGGATAGAACAGCAGCTGCGCGGTCAACGGAATAGGATCGCCCCGCGCGAGAAGACTGAGCACCGTGGCGAGATTGCCGCCGGCGCTGTCGCCGGCAACGGCAATGCGCCGAGCGGCGATGCCGAGATCGCCAGGCGCCTCTTGCATGAAGGAGAGCACGGCGCGGCAATCCTCGACCGCGGCCGGGAATTTGTGCTCCGGCGCCAGCCGGTAGGCGGGCGAAACGACGACGCAAGCCGCCATATTGGCGAACCAGCGGCAGATCTCGTCATGGGAATCGAGATTGCCGATCACCCAGCCGCCGCCATGCAGGTAAAGCAGCGCCGGGGCAGTTGCATCAGGCGCGTCCTGCCCGCGATAGATCCTGAGCGTCAGCGAACCGCCGGGTCCAATGATGGCGCGCTCAGTGACCGAAGCCACCGGCTCGCGCTCACCCTGCTGGTCCGGAAGGCCTTCTTCGTAGGCACGGCGTGCCTGTTGCGGTGTACCGGTCTCGAATGGCAAGGCGTCGGCCTGCCGGCCGAGCTCGAGCACATGCCGGGCTTCCGGGTCGAGTGGGGACAGGGACGGCGCTGAAGGCGATGTCATCATGGATCTCTCTCCGTCAGGCAAGCAGACCTGCCGCCTCGTCCTCTCCGAGCAGCGGCGGCTGGTCGACGGTCCCATTGACGGCAATTGAGCCGCGGCTTTCGCCCGAAGCGAGGATCGCCTCCATGATCTCCAGAACATGCAGCGCCAGATCGCCGGAGGCGCGGGGCTTGCGCCCATCGGCCAGCGCCCGCGCAAGATCGGCGACGCCTAGCATGCGGTAGTTGGCGCGGTCGGGTGCGGCATAGGGCCAGTTGCGCACACCGTAGAGTTCGGCCTCGCTGGGGAAATCGGCCCAGTCGTCGCCGCGCGCCGAGAGCGAGACTGTGCCGCCGAATGTGTCGGGATCGGGCAATCGCAGCGAGCCTTCGGTGCCGTGCAGTTCGATCGGATGGTTGGAGTGCTTGAACACGTCCCAGGAGGCGCCGAAGGTGACGGTGGCGCCGGAGCGGAACTCCAGCAGCGACAGAATGTTGGTCGCCGTGCCGACCTTGAAGCTGGTGTTCTTGTAAGGACCTTCGGCTGATATCAGCCGTTCCTCCTGGCCGCGCGTCGCCATCGCCATGACGCGCTCGACCGGGCCGAGCAGGTTGACCAGCATCGTCAGGTAGTAAGGGCCCATGTCGAAGACCGGGCCGCCGCCGGGCTGATAGTAGAATTGCGGATTGGGATGCCAGTGCTCCATGCCGCGCCCCATCATGAAGGCGGTGCCGGTCACAGCCCGGCCGATCGCACCCTCGTCCATCAGCCGGCGCGCCCGCCGTCCGGCAGCGCCGAGGAAGGTGTCGGGAGCCGAGCCGAGCTGCAACCCGCGCGCCCTCGCCTCTTCGACCAGCCGGCGGCCGTCGGCGGCCGACGTCGCCAGAGGCTTTTCGGTAAAGACGTGCTTTCCCGCCGAAAGCGCCGAAAGCGAAATGTCGAAATGCGCCGCCGGTATCGTCAAATTGAGAACAAGGTCGATATCCTGGTCGGCCAGCAGCGCGTCGACGCCGAGTGCGCGGATGCGATACTCCCTGGCGCGCAGCGCAGCCATATCGGCCGAAATGTCGGCGCAGGCGCTGAGCTCTACCCCGCCGAACAGAGCCGCATTGCGCAAATAGGTCATCGAGATGTTGCCGCATCCGATGACGCCGATGCCGAGCTTTGTCTTTGATTTTCCGTGCATTTCAGATCGTACCTCCCAACGCGGTCATGGCCTGGCCGCACCCTTGCGTCAGCAACGGTTCATAGTCGAAAGCCGCTATACAACATTTTAAATCTTGACGCGCGTAAAATTTTTATAGAGCATGTGAAAACGCTGGCGCAGCATTGGAGGCCGCCAGCCTTGAGGAGGAGAACATGACTGACATGAAAACCGGCCAACGGCCGATGCGAATCCCGTGGCTCATGCGCGCACTGGATCTTTCCGTCGCGGCCAGGGACCGAGACGGGTTCAGGCATAGATCACCTTGGCCCTGGTCCTATCAAGCTGGCTGCGTATTGGACCGGGCAGGCCATCGTCGGTGATCACCACATCGACGGCCGACAGCGAAAATGCCTTGGAGGTCCCGCTGACGCCCCATTTGCTCGAATCGGCAAGGAGGACAACGCGCCGGGCCATGCGAACGAGGTTTCGCTTCGTTCGCGCCATGTCTTCGTTCACGTCGACCACATCCAGTGACGAGTCTATCGCATGCGCTCCAACAAAGACCTGATGCGCTACCAAGCCGCCGAGAGCCGTATCGGCATCGGTGATCAGTGTGCTCACCGTGTCGGGATAGACCCGGCCGCCGATCATATGAACGTCGAGCCCGGGACGATGCATAAGATGCTGCACGATATTCATGGCCGTGGCCGCGACCACGACATTGCTGAGCGGCGGTAACTGCATGGCAAGCTGCATCAATGTCGAGCCGCCGTCGAAGATGACCGATTGGTTGTCCTCGAACAGGTCTACCGCCGCCCGGGCGATGCGCTTCTTTGCGTCGAGGTTCGTTTGCATCCGCCGGGCGAACGCGGCCGTAGTCGAATCGGTGGTACGGGTCACCGCCCCTCCACGGGTTTTGGTCAGTAGTCCCTTTCGGTCCAGTATCTCGAGGTCGGAGCGCACCGTGACTTCCGACACGCCGAACCCGTCTGACAGGTCCTTCGTGCGAACCTGTCCGCTGCGTTGCACCTCGCCCAGGATCGATTGGCGTCTCTGCTCCGACAACATTGCCCTGCCCTTGCCTCCCTGCGTCAAGCAACCGCTCTGGCCGCGGCTCACCTTACCAAAAATACGCAAATTCGAAAGCTTTCGAAAGATTGTTTTTCTTGTTTCTTTCGGAAACACTGGATCCAGGATTTTGAAATCAAACGATTGGGGAATTTTGCACTCATGAGCCTAGGAACCAAGGTGCGTCTTGCGCGCCTCTTCTCGCATCCATCGGGGAAGCTTTTTGGCGGCGCGGTCGACCACTTCGTCGGCTATGGCGACGTGCGTAAAGGCGGCCTTGCCGACCTGCCGGGTGCGCTTGCACGCGTCATGGCGGGCAGACCCGACTACGTCAGCATCCAGCCTGGCACCGCGCGCCATCTGTGGCCGCAATATGCGGGCAAGGCTTCCCTGGTGATTCAGGCGGGCTGCTTCACTCCGGACGATCGCATCAGCGAGTTGATCGCAACGCCCGAAGATGCGGTGCGCGCGGGGGCCGATGCGTTGGCAGTGGCCATTCCGGTGCGCGGCGCGACCGAGGGCAAATACATACGCTGGCTGACTGATTCGGTAAATGCGGCGGCGCGCTACGGCATGCCTGTGGTGGCGCATATCTACCCTCGCGATTTCAGCGACGGAACAAAAATCGTCTTCACCCCCGACGAGATCGCCTATGCGGCGCGCATCGGCTACGAGTCCGGCGTCGACGTGATCAAGATCGGCTACACGGGCGATTTCGAGTCGTTCCGAGAGACCGTCCGGACTTGCCCGGTGCCGGTTGTGATCGCGGGTGGTCCGAAGACCGATACGCTGCTCGGCGCGCTTCAGCAGACGGCGGACGCCATCCGTGCCGGCGCACGCGGTGCCGTGGTAGGCCGCAATCTCTGGGGGCATGGCGATCCGGAGAAGGCAGCGCTTGCCTTTCGGGGCGTCATCCATGACGGCCTTTCGGCGCAAGACGCCCTGGCGAAGGCGGGTGCCTGAACGATGCCCGCCGTCCCCTCGATCCTCGGCTTCGGCGCTATTGCGATCGACGACATCGTCTATGTCGATCAGCCGTTGTCGGCGGGCAAGGGGAAGGTCCTGCAAAGTTCCCGCGCTTTCGGGGGAAATATCGCGACGGCGCTGGCCGCAGTCGTGCGGCTCGGCGGAACCGCCGGGTTCGTCGGATGGCTGGGCAGTGCCGCGGACGACGCCGTGCTGCGCGATCTCGTTGCGAGCGGTGTTGAAACCGCATTCGCGCCGCGCCATCCCGACGCGCGCCCGGTGCGCTCACGGATCACCGTCGGCTCGGACGGGGAACGGTTCATCGCGTATGACGACGATGCGATGCTGGGCACCGCTCCCGACTTTCCGGACGATATCCTCAGCCGCGCGACCGTCCTGATCGTCGATAGCTACGCGTTCCGGTCGCTGGATGTCGTGGCTCGGGCCCGCGATCTCGGCCTTGGGATTCTCGGCGATATCGAATGGAGCAGCGGCCCAGCCACGGAGCGGCTGATCGCGCTCTGCGACCATCTCATTCTTCCACTCGGCTTTGCGCGGACTGCCACGGGGTGCCGATCGCCCGCCGAGATGCTCGAGGCATTATGGTTGCCGTCGCGGTCCGCCGTGGTTCTGACCGATGGTGGGAGGGGCGTGTACTATCGCGGGCGTGAAGAGACAGGTCTCTGGCACTTGCCCCCGCACCGGGTTGTGGTCGTCGACTCGACCGGCGCGGGTGACTGCTTTCATGGCGCCTATGCCCTTGCGTTGACGCGCGGAGCCGACACCGCAGGCCGGGTGGCATTCGCGGCCGCGGCGGCGGCCCTTTCGATAACGGGGCGTGGCGGGCGCGAGGCGCTTCCGACCGACGACCAGGTCACGGAACTCCTGGCATCGACGAACGCGCCGTCAGCAGTCGAACTGAAAAATGCGCATGTCGATACTGGAACATAGCCTGAAGCTATCGGAGGAAATATTTCGGAGGTGAACATAAGCCGAGAACAATTATAAAATCAGCGGCTTATACTTGTGGAGGGAGGAAGATGGCAGAAGTCATTCTTGAGAGTATCTGCAAAACCTACGGGAACAATTTTCGCGCAATCGACCAATTGAACCTATCGGTCGAGAACGGCGAGTTCTTGATTCTCGTCGGGCCGTCCGGCTGCGGCAAATCCACCGCATTGCGAATGATCGCGGGATTGGAGGACATCACCAGCGGCAGTCTTCGGATCGGCGGAGTCGACGTCGTCGACATGCCGCCCAAGGACCGCGACATAGCGATGGTCTTCCAGAGCTACGCGCTCTACCCACATATGACGGTGTTCGAAAACATCGCCTTTTCGATGCGGCTGGCAGGCAAGCCGAAGGCCGAGCGCAAGAAGCGCGTGGACGAGATCGCCAAAACCCTTCAGCTGACGTCTTTGCTGGACAGCAAACCCGCGAACCTTTCAGGCGGACAGCGTCAACGGGTTGCCATGGGCCGCGCTATGGTGCGCGAGCCGGCCGCCTTTCTCATGGATGAACCCCTTTCCAATCTGGACGCGAAACTGCGCGTGCAAATGCGCGCCGAAATCACCCGTCTGCAAAAGCAACTCGGCGTCACGACCATATACGTGACCCACGACCAGACCGAAGCGATGACGATGGGGGACAGGGTCGCGGTGTTGAAAGGCGGCGTGCTGCAGCAGGTCGACACACCCAAGAGGCTCTATGAATCGCCGGTGAACGCCTTCGTTGCCGGCTTCATCGGCTCTCCTTCGATGAACCTTTTCGAGGCGACCCTGACCGGCGACGAACTGATGTCCGGCACCTTCGCCATCCGGCTGCAGGATGCAGCCTTCGTGCGCAGGCCGGGCTTGAGGTCGTATGCGGGGCGCAAGGTCGTGTTCGGCATACGACCGGAGGATCTTTATGACAGCAGCCTCGAATCCGGTCGCAAGTATCAGACGATACCCGCAAAGGTGACTTCGATCGAAGAACTCGGCTCTGAACATATCGTCCACCTGAACATCGACGCGACCCGGGTGGATTCCGGCGATCCGGACGCGGTGGACGATTTTGGCCTGGCATCGAACGCGGTGGCGAGATTCGAGCCGATCAGCGCCGTCCACTCCGGCTCGGAAATCCGGTTGGCCGTGGATGATGCCAAGTTCCATTTCTTCGATCCCGAGACGCATCTGGCGATCTGAATATCTGCAGCAGACCGCAGGCGAGAGCGAGGCGCCTGCGAAAGATACTCGCAAGAAGACTTCTGAATAAACCAGACGATCGGCCGCATTGTGCGGTCGATCTTGAAGAAGGAGGAGAAAGTGATGTTTCGGATACAACCCGCGATGCTGAAAATAGCCGCGGCCGCATGGTTGCTTGGCGCAACCGGCGCCATGGCGGATACGACGCTGGAATTCACCCAATGGTGGGAGCCCGAATTGCCGGCCGGCTCGCTCAGGGCGATCATGAATGACTTCGAGGCTGCAAACCCCGGAATCAAGGTGACGCTGGTCAGCGGCCCCTATGCGACCACGCGAGACCAGATCTCGGTTGGTGCTGCAACCGGAACGCTTAGCGACGTCGTTGGTCTCGACGGCGCCTGGGTGAACAATTTGAACGCGCAGAATGCGCTGGCCGACATGAACCCGATGATGGATGCGAGCGGCTTCGACAAGAGCCAGGTCGCGGATATCATCAAGGTGGACGGCAAGGCGGTGATGTTTCCCGTGGCTTCGTTCGTCTATCCGGTCTTCGTGAATTTGGACCTCGCCGCCCAGGCAGGCGTGACCAAGCTGCCGTCGACCCGCGCGGAGTTTCTCGAAGCCGCCAAGAAGATGACGCATGCCGACAAGAACCAGTATGGCTGGGTGCTACCCCTGTCGCTGCAAACGCCGTCCGGTGTCCAGAACGACATGATGTCGTGGGTCTGGGCATCGGGTCAATCGATGATGGCTGACGGCAAGCCGGCTCTCGAGGGCAAGCCGGTGGTGGATATGCTCACCTTCGTCAAATCGCTGAACGACGCCGGCGTCATCTCGCCCGGCATTGCCACCAAGACCGAGCAGGAAAAGGTCGAGGAATTCGTCAACGATCGGGTCGGAATGATGATCGACTCGCTTGCGCATGTGAACCTCATCCGCAAACGCAATCCCAAACTGAACTTCGATCTCATCCCGGTCCCGGTCGTGGAGAACTACAACGGCAAGCGCGGCCTTCCCTACGCCTCCTGGGGCATCGGCATCTCTGCGGCCTCGAAACATCAGGAGGAAGCCTGGAAGCTCGTCCAATATCTGATGAGTGAAAAGGTGAACGCCAAACTGGTGTCGCTGGCCAACGCCTTCCCGGGCAACGTCAACGCCAAGCCCGATTTCGTGACCTCGGACAAGGCTTTCGGCAAGGCTTTCGAAATCTTCAAGACCGGTTATCTCGCCAACGAGTTCACGGGCCTGCCGGTGGCTGAAGACCTGATGACCCAGTTCGACGTGGAAGCCCAGAAGATGCTCGCCGGCGAGCAGTCTCCGGAACAAGCCGCAGCCAACGCTCAAAAGGGCTGGACGGCGAAATTCTGATCGGCGTCTTGCTCTCTTTTGATCCTTTTGCGGTTGGCCTGCCTTCGGGTGGGCCAACCGGCACCAACAGACCTGAACGTGAGACGACCGGTTCGCGAAGGCTTCCACATGACCCAAAAGAAGCGCTCCCACCATAGACTGAAACGAGCGGTCGCACCCTATCTCTACCTGTCGCCCTCGCTCCTCATAGTCGGCCTGCTGATGCTGCTGCCGATGGTGACGGTGATTGGCTATTCGTTCCAGAACAGCGCAGTGCTGCGTCGCGACCCGTCCTTTGCCGGACTGAAACACTACCAGGCGATCTTTAACGATCCAGTGTTCTGGGCTTCGCTGTGGCACACGCTCTACTTCACATGTATGAGTGTCGTCTTTCACATGACCATCGGCATGATCTTCGCGCTCATGCTGAACAGCGACCGCATCAATCCGACGCTGCGCAATATCCTGCGCGTGCTCTACATACTGCCTTGGCTGTTCACCGCGGTGATTATCGCCGTGATCTGGCGCCTCCTGCTCGAGCCGAACGGTGTCGTGAACAGCGTTCTCATGCAGATGGGCATCATCGGTTCCAAGGTCGAGTGGTTTTCCTCGCCCGAGACCGCGCTGCACGCCGTCACCTTCGCCAATATCTGGGCGGGCTACCCGCTTTTCATGGTCAGCCTGCTCGCAGGCTTGCAGGGCATTCCCAAGGATTTCTACGAGGCCGCCGATATCGACGGGGCGAAGGCCTACCAGAAGCTGATCTTCATCACGATCCCGCAGCTGATGCCGATCATCATCAGCATCTCGCTGCTCGACTTCATCTGGACCATGCAGGTCTTTCCATTGATCTGGATAACGACGGGCGGCGGTCCGATCTATTCGACCGAGGTCCTCAGCACCTACACGTACAAGCTGGCGTTTTCGAGCTACAACCTGTCGCAGGCGTCGGCAAGCGCCGTGGTCATCCTGCTGATCTCACTCGGCCTGACGCTGTTCTACATCCGCTATCAAAAGGCTCGGTAGTCACCATGAGGAAAAGGCACACGCCGAAAGACAGACTGATCACCGTCGCGCTCCATGTCGCGCTTGCCGCAGGGCTCTTTTTCGCGGCCTTCCCGATCTACTGGATGCTGAGCAGCTCGTTCAAGTCGAATACCGAAATCTTTGCCCTGCCACCAACCGTCCTGCCGAAGGCCTTCACGCTGGAAGCGTATGCGGCCATCCTTGGCGACCCGGTAAAGCTGCGCTTCTTCTTCAACAGCTACTTCGTGGCCGGAGCGGTGACCGTGCTGACGGTGCTGATCGCCTTGCTGGCGGCCTATGGGTTCAGTCGTTTCAATTTCCGCGGCAAGGGCAGCCTCAACACACTCATCATCAGCACGCAGACGATCCCGCCGATCACGCTTTTGATCCCCTTCTTCGGGCTTGTCGTCTCGTATGGCATCTTCGACACCTACGTCGCACTGATCCTGACTTACCTGGTGTTTACGCTGCCCTACGCGATCCTGCTGATGACGGGATATCTGAACACCTTGCCCCGCGATCTCGATGAAGCGGTGGCTGTCGACGGCGGCACCAGCTGGACCGCACTCTGGCGGGTGATCGTCCCGATTTCACTGCCTGGTATCGTGGCGACGTCGGTCTACACCTTTCTGTTGTGCTGGAACGAATTTCTCTTTGCGCTGACGCTGACGAAGTCAACGTCCATGCGCACCGTCCCGATCGGTATCCAGCTGTTGATGGGGCAGCACGCCTTCGAGTGGAACCAGATGATGGCGATGAGCGTGCTCGGCTCGCTACCGCTCTTGCTCATCTACCTCGTTGCCCAGAGGTTCTTTCTCGCCGGTATGACCGCGGGCTCGGTCAAGTAGGATGTCCCTCCCACGGAGAACTGATGGAGTAGGCCGCGCACCGCAATCGATGGATTGGACCTTCTCTGCTGGCAGGTGATATCGCCGCGGCCTCAGGCGTCGTAGCGTCGCTGATCGTGCTGGTTCCGTTCTTCCAGCGCCACATCATCGAAGGGCCTGCGCAGGTGGAATCAAGGAATGAAAGGATGAACGTGAAAGACCTCAAAGTCGGCTGCCAGACCTTCACCTGGGAAATGCTCGGAGACCGTTTTGGCGGCGGCCCCGACGACCTGCTCAAAGCGATCGCCGATGGCGGCTATGCCGGCATCGAGATCACCGACACGATGATCGGCCGCTATGCCGGCAAACCGGCGCAATTCGCGACGGCGCTGAAGACATCCGGCCTGACGCTCGTCTCCTTCGCCTTCGGTTCGAATAGCGGCTTCACACTCAAGGAGAAGATCGGCGCCGATGTCGAGACCGCCAGGCGCTGGATCGATTTTGCCGCCGCCTTTCCGGGCGCGCTGGTCTCCATGGGCTCGGCCACCGTCGTGTCGGACGGTCCGCGCTACGACAAGTTCTGCATTGCGGCCGAGGTCTACAACAAGGCTGGTGAACTCGGCAGCAAGGCCGGCGTCCAGGTCACGGTGCATCCGAGCTCGCACCACAATACGCTGCTCTACGATCGCACCGATTACGACCGCATCTTCGGGCTGCTCGATGCCTCGCTGGTCGGCTGGGTGCCGGACACCGGCCACATTTTGCGCGGCCACAAGGACATGGCCGACACGCTCACCACCTATCGCGATCGCATCCGCTACGTGCACCTGAAGGATGTCGATGCGAGCGGCACCTGGGCGATGCTCGGCAAGGGTGTCTGCGACACGGCGAAAGTGATCGAGATCGCTAGCGTGGCGCCCAACTTCAACGGCTGGCTGGTGCTGGAGGAGGAATCCGAAACCGCCGCCGCCGATCCGGCCGGAGCGGTCAAGACCAATCGCCAGACCATGCGCGGCTACGGAGCCTGAGACAATGATCCGCAAGAAAGACCGTCGTCTTCGTGTCGGTGTGCTTGGCTGCGGGCCGATCGCGCAATTCGCGCATCTGGAATCCTGCGTGAAGGCCAGCAATGCCGACCTCTATGCGATCTGCGATGCCGCGCCCGATCTGCTGGCACGCATGGGCGCCACCTATGAGCCGCAGAAGATGTATGGCGACTTTGATGAAATGCTGGCCGACCCTGAACTCGAGGCGGTGATTGTCGCCACCTCCGATGCCTATCACGTGCCGATGTCGATCAAGGCGCTCGAGGCCGGCAAGCACGTTCTGTGCGAAAAGCCGATCGGCGTCTCGGTCGAGGAAGGCCAGAAGCTTGCCGATGCGGTCAAGCGCTCGGACAAGGTGCTGCAGGTCGGGCACATGAAGCGCTTCGACCCGGCGCTGGAAGCGGCGCGCGATTTCGTCCGCGACGAGATGGGCGACATCCTGGCGCTGAAGGCCTGGTATTGCGATTCCACCCATCGCTACACCAACACCGACGCGATCCAACCTCTGCCCGTCACCAGCAAGCTGGCGAGGAAGCCGGCCGGAAATCCGAAGGCCGATCTCAGGCAATATTTCATGCTGGCGCATGGCTCGCATCTCGTCGACACGGCGCGCTTCCTGTGCGGCGAGATCACCGCTGTGCGTGCCCGCCTCAACGAAAAATTCGGCGCATATTGCTGGTTCGTCGAGACCGAGTTCGCCAATGGCGCGCTCGGCCATCTCGACCTCACGGTTGCCGTGCGCATGGACTGGCACGAGGGTTTCCAGCTCTACGGCGAAAACGGCTCGGTGATCGCGAAGACCTTCAATCCCTGGTATTTCCGCGCCAGCGAGGTCGACATCTTCCACGAGAAGGATGCGACGTCGCGCAAGCCGCTTGGCGCCGACGGCCATTTCTTCCGGCGCCAGCTCGAGGGCCTCGCCGAGACGGTGCTCGACGGCGAACCGATGCGCGGCGCCAACGTCGATGACGGCCTTGCCTCGATCCGCGCCATGGTGGCGATCGCCCGCTCGGTCGAAAGCGGCGAACGCGTCGAGATCGCCACTGTGGCGGGAGCGGTCTGATGCAGATCGGGGTGTTCGCCAAGACTTTTCCTGGCAGCGAGCCAGCCGGCGTGCTGGCCGCGGTGCGCGACGCGGGATTTGCCGTCACCCAGTTCAACCTCGCCTGCGCCGGGCTGCCGTCGACGCCGGATGCGGTCCCGGACGATGTCATCCGTGCCATTGCAGCCGCGTCTGATGCCTCCGGTGTCGCGCTGGTGGCACTGTCAGGCACCTACAACATGGCGCATCCGCACAACGCCGTGCGCGACGATGGCTTGCGCCGGCTGAAGGTGGTGATCGAGGCCGCCGCCAAGCTTTCCACGCCGCTCGTCACGCTGTGCACGGGAACGCGCAACCGCGATGACCAGTGGGCGCATCATCCCGACAATGCCGATCCCTCGGCCTGGGCCGACATGGCGCGCGAAATGGAAAAGGCATTGCAACTCGCCGATCGCCACGGCGTCGATCTCGGCATCGAGCCGGAACAGGCCAACATCGTGACGTCGGCGCAGGACGCGATGCAGTTGATCGCCGAAATGGGTTCGAAGCGGCTGCGCATCGTCCTCGATCCGGCGAACCTGTTCGAGCAGGCGGATGCCTCGCAGGCCCGCGCCATCGTCGCCGCCGCCATCGAAACCACGGCCGGCCATGTCGCCATGGCGCACGCCAAGGACCGTTTTGCCCACGGCTGCTTCGCCACCGCCGGGCAAGGCGTGGTCGACTTCGCCGATTTCATCGCACGGCTCAAGGCGACAGGCTTCGACGGTCCGTTGGTGACGCATGGGCTTTCGGCCGAAGAGGCGCCCGGCGTCGCCCGCTTTCTGAAAGGGCTCCTGTGATGAAGCGCCCGACGACCTTGCTCCGCGATGGTGGCACGCTACGGGTTTCCGACGCGGGCGACGGGCTGACGGTCGTCTTCCAGCATGGTCTTGGCGGCGGCGAGGCGCAGGTCGCCCAGTCCTTCCCGGCCGGCACCGGCTTGCGGCGCGTCACGCTCGAATGCCGCGGGCATGGCGGCTCGGCACTCGGCAAGCATCGGCCATTCTCCTTCCAGATGTTCGCCGACGATGTGCTCGCCGCCGCCGACCAGGCCGGCCTCGAGCGCTTCGTTGCCGGCGGCGTGTCGATGGGCGCGGGAATCGCGCTGCGCCTCGCCTGCCGCCATCGCGATCGCGTCGCCGGCC
Source organism: Mesorhizobium sp. WSM4830 (assembly GCF_055811495.1). NCBI lineage: Bacteria > Pseudomonadati > Pseudomonadota > Alphaproteobacteria > Hyphomicrobiales > Phyllobacteriaceae > Mesorhizobium > Mesorhizobium sp. WSM4830. The sequence continues at coordinate 38,317 of NZ_JBVVQI010000015.1, forward strand.
TCGTGCTGGTGCGCCCGGCCTGGACGTTTGGCAAGGCACCGGCGAACATGCGGCCGATCGCGGAAGTCGCCGGCCTCATGCTGGATCACGGCCCGGACAAAGCGCGGGCGCTTTTCGCGCAGTCCGAGACCGCCGTACGCCTCTATCGCGAGGCGCCCGACAATCTCGCTTCGCTGCTGGGCTATTTCGACCGGCCGGACGCCATGACGTTCGCGCAAGTGCTCGCTGACATCGCCGCCGACGGACCGGGCGTCTCGGCAAGGGATGCCGAGTCTCTCGATATTCCGACTTTGGTCATCGGCAACGCCATGGATGCCGTGCATCCGCTGTCCTCCGCCTATACGCTGGCGGCCGCCATTCCCAGCGCCGCCTTTGCCGATATCGCGCCCAAAGCGCTCGACAGCTCCAGGCATTTCGCCGAGCTGCACGCGCAGGTCACGGCCTTCCTTCACGCCCATGCCAACTTCCGGAGCCTCATTCCGTCATGACCACCAAACCCCTGTCCGGCCCCTCGGCAATAGCCGCCTTGCCGCGCAACCGGCTGATCGGCGAGTTCTCGCTGTGGTCGGCCGACCTCGCCAATATGGAGCGCGACCTGAAGCGCATCGACGCTCATGTCGACCTCCACCATATCGACGTTGCCGATGCCCGCTTCACGCCGGGCTTCCTGTTCTTCCCCGACCTGGTGGCTCGCATCGCCAAGCTGACGACGAAGCCTATCCATGTGCATCTGATGGTCGAGGCAGAGATCGTCGAGGAGCAGACGCGGCAGTTCATCGCGGCCGGCGCTGACCTGATCAGCGTGCATGCCGAGAATGGTGAAGCGGGGCTTCGCGCCGTGCGGCTGGCGCATGAGCTTGGCGCCGAAGCCGGCGTGGTGCTCAGGCTGGAAACGCCTCTCAGCGTCGTCACGCCTTTCCTGCCTGAAGTGGCGTTCGTGACGTTGCTCGGCACCTCCATCGGCGTCAAAGGGCAGCGCCTGTCCGACCAGGCCTGTCCGCGCCTGATCGAGGCCCGCGCGCTGATGCGGAAGGCCGGCCGTGAGGCCGACATCGTGCTTGCCGCCGATGGCGGCATCCGCCACGAGACAGTGCCGCTGCTGCGCGCCGCCGGCGCCGAGACGGTTGTGCTGGGCTCGCTTGCCTTCGGCGATCCCGACCTCGCGCAGCGCATGGCCTGGCTGCACGGACTGAAGGTCGCCGCCCGATGAGCACGCTTGCGCTTGCCTTCGATCTCGGCGGCACGGAGCTGCGCGGCGCGCTCGTCGAATGCAGCGGTGATGTCATCGCCCGGGTTTCGGCACCGACGATGGCAGGCGCTGGATCGGAGGCGGTGATCGGCCAGATCATTGCGCTGGCAGGCACCCTGCTGGCGGAGTATCCGCGGGCAAAGGTGGTCGGCATCGGCATGTGCGCGCCGGGGCCGCTCGATCCCAAGGCGGGCATCGTCATCGGGCCGCCGACCCTGGCCGGCTGGCACAATGTGCCGCTGATCGACATCCTCAGCCGGCAGTTCGGCCTGCCGGTGCGACTGGAGAACGACGCCAATGCGGCAGCCCTCGGCGAATGGCGCTTCGGAGCCGGCCGCGGCACCGGATCGCTGGTGTTCGTCACCGTGTCGACCGGCATTGGCGGCGGCGTCGTCGCTGACGGTCACATCTATCACGGCAGGCGCGGGCTGGCGGCCGAGATCGGCCACATGACCATCACCGGCGAAGGGGACCGCTGCTTCTGCGGTGCCGTCGGCTGCTTCGAGGCGGTCGCCTCCGGCACCGCGCTTGGACGGCGGGCGACACAACTGACCGCGCCGAGCGACGGCTCGCTGCTCAGGCGCCTTTCGAACAATGGCGATGTCTCGGCGCGGCATGTCGTGGATGCCGCGCGGACGGGTGATGTGGCGGCTCGCCAACTGGTCGAGGCGGAAGCCAAGTGGCTCGGCATCGGCTTCACCAACCTCCTGCATCTCTATTCGCCCGACCTGATCGTGATGGGCGGCGGCCTTTCCAACGGCTTCGATCTCCTGGCGCCGACGATCCGGGCGACCGTCGAGGAGCGCGCAATGCAAGCCTATCGCGACGTGCCAATCGTGCCGGCCGAGCTCGGCGATCGGGCGGGCCTGGTCGGCGCGGCGAGCCTGATCTTGTGGGAGGGCGAACCTGGCACGGCGCTGGCGATGGTGCAGGACGACGAGCCAAAAAACGGGGCCAGGGAGGTAAGCCAAGGCTGAGCTCAAGCTGCGCGGTGCGCGCAAATTCTATGGAGCCGCCGAGATCATCAAGGGCATCGACCTCGACGTCGAGGACCGCGAATTCATCGTCTTCGTCGGTCCGTCCGGCAGTGGCAAGTCCACGCTGCCGCGCATGATCGCCGGGCTGGAGAGGATCAGCGCAGGCGACCTCATGATCGACGGCGTGCGCGCCAACGGCATCGACCCGTCCGCGCGCGGGTTGGCCATGGTGTTCCGGTCCTATGCGCCCTATCCGCGTATGAGCGTGGCCGAAAATATGGGCTTCGCACCGAAGATCGCTGGGGTGCCGGCACTGGACAAACAGGCTATCTGCGGCGGGTCTCGCAGCCGGACACACAAGCTATCGGGCCGAGGCTCGACCGCAGTTAAGTCAACTACGGCAACGTTCGTCGGCGACCAACTGTTGGGCGAATGAATCGCCGCGAACACTGCCTCTGCCGCAACATTCGCGTCACGGTCGCTACGCATTGCAACGTCATTCCGGATGTCGCCCGTGCGCGAAAACCGGCGAATGGAGGGCGCTCGCCTCGTCCGCTCCCTGCCGAGAGCGCGTCGGAATGGAAACCGCACCATTGATCAGCGATGCACGCAGCTTCCCGGAAACCTTGGATCAGCGGATCGTGCTGCTGGAGCGCGCCCGCCATTCACCATGCGTGGGAGGTTCCGCGCAAATAGCCGACGCCGAATGGGTGAGCCAAGCATGCAGACATCATTGTCATGGTGCTGCGGACGACAGTGCATATCCGGCGCGCATGTCGCTCTGTTCGAGCCTTTGAACCACCGCGCTGACCACGGATGTACTGGCAGCATTGGGATCTTTCCGGTTCGGATGGAAAAGATGCAGGTCGGCGTGCTCCTGCGGAAAGCCGCACCCCCTCATGCAACGCAGCCTCCCCGCGTGGGGAGCGCTTGCCTGCACTACGGCGGCGGCTTTCCATGCGAGCCGCTTCAAAAATGATGCTGCGAAACGGCTCCGGCTTTATCCGACGAACGCCTCACGCATCCGAGCGAACATGCCGGGCTGTCTCCCGGCAATCGCCGCACGGATGTGACGGGCGGCCGTTACGGCGCTCACCGTCGCGCCGAAATGACAATAACAGATGATCTCATGCAATTGCCTGTCGGTCAGTTCGAAGAACCGCTTCGCTTCGCCGTAGTTGTCGTTTTCCAACCCGGCGGCGCGGAGGACAGGATCCTCGAAAGCGACTGAGATCGGCGAGCCGTCGCCGCGCATGGCCCCGCGTGATCTAACCGGCTGATACTCGGTCTGGTGTAGCGTCGAGAGTCGCCGGTCAGGGTTCCGTTCAAGGAGCTCCGCCCAGCGTTCAAGACGTTTGCTGCGCGACATGGCCTGGCGCAGGTAGTCCTGATCGATCTCGGCGACGATCTGCAGTTGCTCAAGCGTCTGGTGCTTCATTTTAGCCTCCTATTCGGACGATAGTTGGCCCACCCATATCCTTCTTATACCTGCGGCCAGCGTGACTCCGACCGATCGTGAAGTCCAATCACGATGATGCTGGGAGGGCTTCCCCCCACGAAAATGCGGAGGCTTCGCAAAGATCCGGCCATTAATTTGGCGAACGCGGTCAAATGCGCGGCTGTTCGACGATGTCGGTCTGGAGTCCGTGCCGATCGAGGTGATCGACGGGCAGAGTCTGTGCTGGAGATGACGATCGCTCTCACTGCTGCGGCGCTGGTATCGGTGTGCCGCCAAACCAACTAGCCGCATACGCAATTACGACCACGCCGTACCAGAGGCGCCTGTCCTTGGGATCCATCGTTACCTCCTGCCCGCTACATGTTGGCCACTGGGCGAATTCCTTGAGCCTTTGGCCGCATGAGCGACCCATTTGCCGTCTGGCAGGCACACAGTAGGCTGGATAAGGGGTCTTTGAGAAGCGCGCGATACGACCGCGCCGGCATGATCGCCAGCGGCTTCGACCGGCGGCTGCAGGCGTGCTCGACGAGTAGCGTTGCGGCATGGATGTCAAGAGATCGGCGATGCCACCCAGCGCCTGTGTGATCGATGCGGCGCGCGTTATCCTGATCTTCCAGCACGGCTCCGCGCAGCCGCACCCCTCATTAGACCGTTTCGAGACGGCTGAACCGAACCGGGATGAGTTTGCGAGTCTTCAGTTGCGCTGCCGCATCCTTGTCGATGACCGTCAGCAACTGCGCTTCTCCAGGTCCCACGGGCAGGACCAGGCGTCCCCCGGGTTTGAGCTGCTCAAGCAAAGCCGGCGGTGTCCGCTCAGCGGCCGCGGTGACCAGGATCTTGTCGAATGGGGCGTGCTCAGGCCAGCCGCGAGACCCGTCTCCGACACGAATGCCGACATTGGAGAAGCCGAGACCCCGCAGGAGAGCCTCGGCATGGCTTGCGAATTCCTCGATGATTTCGACGCTCCAAACTTGCCCGGCAAGGTCCGCGAGGATTGCGGTTTGGTAGCCTAGGCCGGTGCCGATCTCGAGCACTACCTCGTGCGGTTGCGGCGCAAGGAGATCGGTCATGAGAGCAACGATGAAGGGCTGCGAGACGGTTTTATCAAAGCCGATCGGCAGCGGCATGTCTTGGTAGGCATAAGGCGCAACTGATGCTGGCACGAAGAGGTGCCGCGGTATCCGCCTCATCGCCGCCAATACCCGCTCGTCCAGCGCCACCTTGCCAAGTTCTTCGCTTGCAAGATCGGTGTGAATCGCAATCATCTCGACCATGTGCCTGCGTAGAACCGCGAGGTGCTCTTCGTTCATCGGCTTCATGACGGTGGGGCGCTCCTCAACCAGTCTGCTGCCTGATAGCCTTATACCCTGTTCGTCTTGTCACAGTAACCATGTCGTCGAGAACGCGGCTTCGGTTGGGGCGGGTTGTACCGCCCTGCTATTTCGTCGCCGTCTTTGGTGCTCTCCCGTTCCTCGCACCGGGGTGGAACGGCGTGCGCATCAGAAGCTCGCCAGCCCAGGCGACAACATCGATATAGCGGATCGCCAGCCAGTTCAGCACCAATAGGCCGAAGGCCAAAACGACGCCGAACTCTGCGCTGTCGCTCACCGGCTCCATCCCGTGCTGATCGTGCGTGATCTGGCGATTGACGATGACCGAACCTGGGCGAGCCAGCAGCGCTATTCGCGCTGCAGGCCGGCCATACGATAATCAGCGTTAGCCCGCGTGGCGCTGCTGAGAAGAACCGGAATTTCGTGATGGCTTGCCGCCGCCATTGGCGCGGCACTGGGGACTGGCTGTCCTTCTGGATCGGCAAACGGCTTGGAAAGCGGGTTTCGCACTATTGGCCCCTCTCCTGTTCTTCGAGCGGTGGGGGGTCGCCGGCGCTTCTTCGATCCCTTGCGTGCATCCGTACCCTTGGTGGCGGGCATCTGCGCGATGCCGCTCTGACGTTTCAGTTTGCCAATATCGCTTCACGTCGCTCGGACCACCATGCGAGCTTCAGGAATTCCGACACCACGAACCTCTCGAGCAAAGCACCGAACCGCGATCGGTCCTGCGTTCTTCGTCTACGGCCGCTCACAAGATTGTCAACAATCTGAGAAAGTTTTGTTGACAGGTGATTGATTTGAGCCTTCACTCACAAAAGTCCGCGTATCGATCGAGTTCTGTCGCAACAATGCGCGGCCTCCAAAGGGGAAGGAACAATGATCAACAGACGTTCAATAATCACATCCGCGGCGCGCGGCGCCGTCTCCGCGCTGGCAATCATGGCCGGCGGCACAATCGCGGTGCACGCCGCCAACAAGGAACTCAAGATCGGCTTTGTCGGCGTGACGAGTGGCGCGGCCGCTGCGTGGGGTACATCCAACGTCCGCTCGATGCAGACGCGCGCCGCCTGGATCAACGAAACCGGCGGTGTGAAGATTGGTGACGAGACCTATGACATCAAAATCGTCACCTTCGACGACCAGAAGGACCCGAAGCGGGCGATCGCCGGCATGGAGAAGATGGCCCAGGAGGGCATCCACTATGTCGTCGGTCCGAATGTCGACGACGGCGCGGCGGCGGTGCGTCCCGTGGCAGAATCCAAGGGCATCATCTATTTTCCCTACGCATTCCCGAAGGAACTCTACACCCCGCCGGCGTCCAACGCCGTGCTCGGCATGATCGCCAACTACCAGTCGGCTCCGGCGATCTACAAATATCTCAAGGAAAACAGGGGCGTGAAAAAAGTTGCCTTTGTCGCCGCCAACGAATCCGATCCGCTGAGCCAGCGGGATGGCGGTGTTGCCGCGGCAAAGGCGCTCGGGCTCGAGGTTGTGGCTGCCACGGATGTCTACCAAAACGATACCCGCGATTTCACGCCGGTACTGACGCCGATCGTTTTGCAAAAACCGGACCTGCTGGTGCTTTCGGGCGTCGCGCCGGGCAATGCGCCGCTGCTGATCCGCGCCGCGCGCGAGCTCGGCTACGAAGGCCTGATCTCCACCGAAACGGCGCAGGATGCCAAGGTGCTGGAAGAGGGCGCGGGCGAGTTGGCTAACGGCTTCATCTCGGTCGGCGGCGCATCGACGCCCGAAATCGCGTCCGACACGATGAAGGAGTTCGTCGAACGCTATACGAAAATGTTCGGCGAATACAATGACGAGTCCAACACCAAGGTCTACGCGCTCGAATACATCATCGAGACGCTGAAGGCGAACCCGGCCGCGATCGACAATGTCGAGGAGTTCAAGAAGACGATCGACACTTTCTCGGCGCCCAATCCCTATCTGAAGGGCGATGCCAAGCTGACCTATGTCGGAATGACGTCGTTTGGCCAGAAGCGCCAGCTTTCGGTCCCGATGGTGGTCACGGAATACCGCGACGGCAAGTTCGAGACGCTCTTCGTCGCTCAAGTCGATTGACGCAACTGCACCGAAGCGGATTGCCGCAGAGGCTCGAGCATTCGTCTTCAGCCTCTGAACGGCCGGAACCATCCTGATGGAACAAGTCATCGCCAACGGGCTTTATCTTGGCGCGCAATACGCCCTGATCGCGCTCGGTCTGACCCTGATCTTCGCGCTGATGAACGTGCTTAACTTTGCCCATGGGCAGATGTACGTTCTCGGCGGCTTCGTCACCTACACCGTCTATGGCCAGCTCGGCATGCCTTTCGTCGTCGCGCTCGTCGCGTCCGGGATCACGCTGCTGGTCATTGGAGCGCTTGTCGAGAAATTCCTTTTCAGGACGGTGATTAAGCGAAGCGTGCGGGAGGAAAGTACGATGCTTCTCGCGGCGGCGGTCGCATTCTTCCTCGACGCCGTGATCCTCCTCCTGTTCGGCGAAAAGCAGCGCGGCGTGCCGAAGATCGTCAAAGGCGTCTTCGTCTCCGACAGCCTCATAATGCCTTACGACCGGCTGCTGGTCGGCGCACTCGCCATACTGTTCATCGCCTCCTTCGTGCTTTTCATGCAGTACAGCAAGCCGGGACGCGCCATGCGGGCGCTGGCGCAGGACCGGGTCGCGGCGCAGCTGATGGGCGTCGAGGTCGACCGATATTCGATGATCGGCTTTGCGCTCGGCGCCATGCTTGCCGGCATAGTCGGGGGGCTGCTGGTCGCCATCACCGGCGTCAATTCGGGCATCGGTGGGCCGATCTCGATCAAGGCGTTCTTGATGGTGATGATCGGCGGGGCCGGCGTGGTCAGCGGAGCGATCGCCGGCGGCTTCATCCTCGGCATGATGGAATCGGTCGGCCTGACGGTCCTACGCCAATATGGCGACGTCACTTATCTCGTCATCTTCGCCGCGCTGATGGTGTTCCTGAGCATCCGCCCGAACGGGCTCATGGGCAAGCCGTGGGGATGATGGACATGAAGCGTACACGCAACATCCTCGCCGTCGCTGTCTTCCTGCTGGTCGTACTCGTCGGCGTGCCCTGGCTGATCGAGGCGACCGGTCGGCTCGACCTCTACTACACGCTGACCTCGGTCGCGCTGCTCAGCATCGCCAGCGCCGGGGTGTGGGTGACTTTCTACATCGGCCGCATCAATATCGGCCAGGGGGCCTTCGCGCTTATGGGCGGCTATGTTTCGGCCATTCTTGTCGTCCAGTATGGTGTGTCGTTCTGGCTGACACTGCCGCTGGCTGGGCTATTCTGCGCCGCTGCAAGCGTGCTGATCGGACTGCCCATCCTCAGGCTTCGCGGCGTCTATTTCGCCATGGTCACGCTGGTTTTAACCGAAGTGGCGCGGCTGCTCGCGCTGGCGCTGCCGATCACCAACGGCGCCAAGGGCATGGTCAGCATTCCGCTCCCCGGCGGCATCTCGATCTTCGGGCTGACCATCCTTCCAGATTTCGCGACGCTCGCCAATCCGCGTCCCGCCTTCTATCTGGTGTCGGTTGTGCTGATGGTGCTGTGCTTTGCGGCGCTCTACCGCCTAGTCCATTCGCGCATTGGCAAACTCTGCCAGTCGTTGCAGCAGAACGAGGAACTGGCCTCCTCGATCGGCGTCAACATCGCCTATCTGCGCGTTATCGCCTACGCCTTCTCCTCATTCCTCGGCGGTCTCGGCGGTGCGATGTTCGTCGCCATCTCGCAGTCGATCTATCCGTCGAGCTTCACCGTCACCGACTCGGTGAACTTCATGCTGAACTGCTTCCTCGGCGGGCTCGGCCACGTCTTCGGGCCGATGATCGGCACCTTCGTGCTCTATTTCGGCTGGGATTTCCTGTTCGAGACCGGCGAGTTCCAGTTGCTGATCTTCTCTTCGGTGCTGATCGCGCTGATGCTGTTCCTTCCCAACGGCCTGCTCAGCCTCAGGCTGTTCGGCAAGAAGCAGGGCTAGGACCATGACTGAGCTTCTCCAGATCAAGGCCGTGACCAAACGCTTCGGCGGGCTGGTCGCGGTCAACAATGTTTCCTTCGCGGTCCGCGAACGCGAAATCCTCTCCGTCATCGGCCCCAACGGCGCCGGCAAGTCGACACTGTTCAAGTTGATTTCCTCTTTCCTCAATCCGACCTCGGGCGAAGTGCTATTCCGGGGAGAGCGGATTTCAGGCCTGGCGCCGCATATCGTCGCCCGGAAGGGCGTGGTGCGCACGTTCCAGGAGACGACGATCTTCAAGGGCATGACGGTGCGCGACAATGTCATCATCGCGCATCACCTGCGTTCCAACGCCAGCCTTGCCGGCTTCTATCTCGGCACGAACACCGCACGGCGCGACGAGGATGAATTCGGCCGCTCGGCCGACGAGATCATCGACTTCCTCGATCTCGGCGCGCAACGGCATGAGATCGCCAGCACGCTGCCGCACGGCCATCTGCGCGCGCTCGGGATTGCCATCGGGCTCGCTACCAACCCGACCGTGCTTCTGCTCGACGAGCCCTTCGCCGGCATGAACCATGACGAAACCGTGCGCGCGGTGGAGATGGTGCGCGACGTGCGGAAGCGCGGCGTGACTGTCCTGCTGGTCGAGCACGATATGCCCGCCGTCATGAACATTTCCGACCGCATCGTCGTCCTGAACTTCGGTGTGAAAATCGCCGAGGGAACGCCGAAGGAAATCCAGGAGAACGAAAAGGTCATCGAGGCGTATCTCGGCGCCGAAGATGAGGCGATCGGATTTTAGCCATGAGCGAACTGCTGAAAGTCTCCGACGTCGAACTCTACTACGACCATGTCTATGCACTGAAGGGCGTGTCGCTCAACGTCAACGAGGGCGAGACCGTCGCGCTGATCGGCGCGAACGGCGCGGGCAAATCCTCGATCCTGCGCGCCATCACCGGCCTGAAGAAAGTGCGCAGCGGCGAGATTCATTTCCGGGGCCACCGCATCGACGGAACGCGCCCGGACGAGCTGGTCAGGATGGGCATCGCCATGGTGCCGGAGGGTCGGCGCGTCTTTTCCTACATGACGGTGCGCGACAATCTGATGATGGGCGCCTTCACCCGCACCGACAAGGCCGAAATCGCCAGGACGCTGGACATGGTGCTCACGCGCTTTCCGCGCCTGAAGGAACGCTATTCCCAGACGGCGGGCACGATGAGCGGCGGCGAACAGCAGATGCTGGTGATCGGGCGGGCGCTGATGGCCAAACCGAAGCTTCTGCTGCTCGATGAACCCTCGCTCGGCGTCGCGCCGAAGCTCGTCCAGGACATCGCCCGCTCCATCGTGGCGATCAATCGCGACGAAAAGGTCAGCGTTCTCTTGGTCGAGCAGAATTCGCGCATGGCGCTGCGCATCTCGCAGCGCGCCTACGCACTGACGACCGGAAAGATCGCGCTGGCCGGACATTCGGCCGAGCTGCTTGGCGACGACCGGGTCAAGAAACTCTATCTCGGCGGGGAAATATGAAAGCGCAAATGGACATACTCGTCGTCAATCCCAACACCACTGCGTCCATGACCGAAAAGATCGGCGAGGCGGCGCGCGGCGCGGCTTCGGCCGGCACCAGGATCATCGCCGTCAATCCGAAGGACGGGCCGCCCAGCGTCGAAGGCTATTTCGACGAGGTCTTCGCCATCCCGGGAATGATCGGCGAGATCCAGAGACATCCGGCGGCGAGCGCCTGCGTTATCGCCTGCTTCGACGACACCGGCCTCGACGCAGTACGCTGCGTCGGCGAGATGCCGGTGGTCGGCATCGGCGAAGCGGCGTTTCACATGGCGAGCCTAATTGCCGGCAAGTTCAGCGTGGTGACGACGCTGTCGCGTTCGGTGCCGGCGATCGAGCACAATCTGGTGCGCTACGGCCTCGCCAGCCGCTGCGCCAGGGTGCGGGCAAGCGACGTTCCCGTTCTGGAGCTCGAAGTGCCCGGCTCCAACGCCCGCCATCGAATTTCGGAGGAGATCGAGCGCGCCATCCGCGACGACCGGGCCGAAGCGATTGTGCTGGGATGCGCCGGCATGGCCGACCTCGCCGCCGCGCTCAGCGGCGAACATGGCCTTCCTGTGCTCGACGGCGTCGCCTGCGCCGTACAACTCTGCGAGAGCCTCGTCAGCCTTGGCCTGTCGACCTCGAAGCGCGGCGGCTACCAGGTTCCACTCGAAAAATCCTTCGCCGGAATCTTTGCGCCCTTTTCGCCCTCCGGCCGTGTATCCTGATGCGTGCAAAATTGTTGACACTCCCACACAGGATGTTCGATGTCCGGCCGGAAACGCGGTGTTCGCGCCGCTATGCGATCCGGCCGCCGGGACAATGAGACGATGGACCTGCTTGGACCAAAGACACGGGATGGCGACAAGCCGACGATGCGCTGGTTTCCGGTCTATGCCGGCCTGCGCGACGCCATCGTCAGCCACCGCCTCGCACCGGGCACAAAGCTGCCCGAGGACGAGCTCGCCTCGATCTATTCGGTGAGCCGCGCGGTGATACGCGCGGCGCTGCAGGCGCTGTCGCATGACCGCTTGGCTCGGCTCGAGCCGAACCGCGGCGCGTTCGTCGCTCAGCCGACCAAGCAGGAAGCGCGCGAGGTGTTCGAAGCGCGGGCGCTGATCGAGCCCAAGGTCGCGGCGCTTGCCGCCGAAGTGGCAAAGCCGGCCGAGATCGCGCAACTGCGGCTTCATCTCGAAAAAGAGCACGAGGCCCTGCATGCCGGCCGCGACAGCGACGCCATAATGCTGTCGGCAAAATTCCATGTCGGCATCGCTGAAATCGCCGGCCATTCGATCCTGACCGGCTTCGTCAAGGACCTGTTGTCGCGGTCGTCGCTGATCATCGCGCTCTACTGGCGCCGCCGCGAAACCACCTGCGAAAGCCACGCCCATCACGCCCTCGTTGATTCCATCGAAAAGCACGACGCAAAAAACGCGTCCGACCTGATGCAAAGTCATCTCGTCGACCTTCTGTCGGGCCTTGATCTGTCGCTTGGCGAGAAGAAGCCCGAGAGCCTGTCGGACATCTTGCGCTGATCTCCGCTGTCAAACTCTTCGCCGGAGTTCGCCCATGTCCGCACGTGCTGGGCGTGATCGAAGCAATGCATGGCATGCATCGGTCCATGAGGACTGCTTCTTCGTTCCTGCCGTCATAACAGTAGCGCTCGTTGAGAGTCCGCGGCGCTGCCCTCTCCGGCGTCGCGACCCCCGACATGCCGCAGCAACCTGTCGGCTGCGGCGAGGCCTCGATGCCAAGCTATGACGTTTCGGTGCTCTAGATTGCACTCCCGGACAAGCCTCGGATCCTGAAAAGGTCCGTAGCGTTGAGTCATGCGGACACGATAGTCGCCAAGGTTCTCTCTCTGCAAAGGGCAGAACATTATTTTTCGCTTTGTATTGATGTCTGATACGTCAATGATACTATTGTGAGTATCATTTCTCATATTCAGACACCGACACCTCGATGATCACTGCTTCCCAGCTTCGTACCGCCCGCGCCCTTCTCAACATCGACCAGAAAACCCCGGCGGAAATGGCAGACCTCTCGCTGCCGACGATCCGACGAATGGAAGCCAGCCAAGGCAATGTGCGAGGCGTTGTCGATAGTTTGGTGAAAGTGATCAACGCGCTGAACCGCGCCGGTGTCGACCTTCTCAGCGAACATATGCGTAGCGACGATGGCGGCCGTGGCGTCAGGTTCCGGCATCCAGGTACGCTGTTGGGCATGCCAGACTAGATCATACAAAGCACGCCCTCGGCGCCACGCATTCACCGTCCTTCGTCTTCCCTTTCTTCCCGAAACACCCAATGAGCCCCTCCCGGCATGTCAGCTTGCGGTCCCGCTTTTCCGCATGGAAAGGCAAGGTTCGCTCATGATCCTGTACCTGCGCCGGCTGACCGGCAAAGAGCGTAGCGAAAGAGCCGACCGGCACCTCGCTCGCTTTCTGACGTTCATCGCAGGAGCCGCCAATGCTGGCGGCTTTCTGGCGGTCCAACAGTACACTTCCCACATGTCAGGCATCGTTTCGTCGATGGCTGATCACCTGGCACTCGGCAATGTCGAACTGGCGCTTTCCGGATCGGGCGCCTTGTTGTCGTTTGTCGCAGGCGCCGCCTGCTCAGCGGTGCTGGTCAACTGGGGAAGGCGGCAGGGTCTGCAGGGCGAGTACGCGTTCCCGCTTGTCCTGGAAGCGGTTCTGCTGATCTGCTTCGGTCTGCTCGGCAGCCATCTTGCGCGTCATGAAGCCCTGTTTGTGCCGATGACGGTGATGCTGCTTTGCTTCATCATGGGCTTGCAGAACGCCATCATCACCAAGCTGTCGGAAGCCAGAATCCGGACAACGCATGTCACTGGCCTGGTGACTGACATGGGCATCGAGCTCGGCAAGCTGCTTTATTGGAACATCTCGGGGAGTGACTCGGACGAACTGTTCGTGAAGGCAGATCGAAGAAAGCTGAGGCTGCTGGCGTCGCTTGTGGCATTGTTCTTTCTCGGCGGCGTCATCGGCGCTGTGGGTTTCAAGCATGTCGGTTTCGCGGCGACATTGTTTCTCGCGGCCATTCTCCTCGTGCTGGCCTCCATGCCAGTCCTGGAGGACGTCTCCGTTCGCATGAGGCGGCTTTGGCAGTAGCGCTACAGAGCTTTGCCGCATGCCAGATTTGGCAGCACATTCGCGAAGGCGCGGTTCCTAGATTTCGGCAGCTATTCCGTTGGGCTGATCCTGAAGCACGATGAGACCGGCCCCAACGGCAAGAGCCGGCCGAGATAAGGCCCATTTCCAGCCCCATCACGCGCAATCCGAGATGGCTGGCGACAACACTGGCCGTGACGGGAATGGTCGCATGCTTTGGTTCGAGGCGCGGGACGTATCGCCCGGTTTTCTACAACTTCAAGACAGATGCGTCACGCATCATTAATTGAATACGCCGCATTTTAATATATGCTGCAAGGCGTAGAGATAATATCTCAAAGCTGATCAAAAAGGGGGATGCGACCGTGATAACTGCTCCACAGTTGCGTGCCGCGAGGGCACTCCTTGGCATCGACCAGCGCAGGCTTGCCGAATTGTCCGGTCTTTCCGTGCCGACAATTCAACGCATGGAAGCCAGCGAGTCGATTATTCGGGGTAACGTCGATTCTCTCATGAAGCTGATCGGCGCACTTGACCTCGCCGGCGTGGAATTGATCGCTGAAGGCGCCTCCAGCCAAATCGGCGGGCGCGGCGTGCGACTGAAAGCGGATTTTGACCCCGCCAAGATTCTGGGCGGGGTCGATACGGATGCCAAACTCCCCGTGAGGAGCGTGGCGTGATTTCGGGGGCCGCGGTCCTCCTGTGGGGCGTTGCTGCGCTCCTGGGGACTGCGGTGCTTGCGATTGCGGAAAGCCGCAGATCGGACTCGGGAACACGCCTGATCTACGGCTTGACGCTAGGTATATCGGCGGCTGTGCTCATGGTTCTGGCGAGCCGCATCGCCGACAATCCCGTCACCCCGTCGACTGTGGTGTTGCCTCTTGGATTGCCATGGATTGGCGCTCATTTCCGTTTGGATGCGCTCTCGACTTTCTTCCTCATCGTCGTCAACTTCGGCGGCTCCATGGCCAGTCTTTATGGCCTCGGCTACGGCAGGCATGAGTCTGCGCCGCATCGGGTGCTGCCGTTCTTCCCGGCTTTCCTAGCCGGAATGAACCTTGTCGTGGTGGCCGACGACGCCTTCACTTTCCTGCTTTCCTGGGAATTCATGTCGCTCGCCTCCTGGGCGCTCGTCATGGCGCACCATCGCGAGCAGGACAATGCGCGGGCGGGCTACATCTATCTGGTGATGGCGAGCTTCGGCACACTCGCGCTGCTGCTTGCGTTCGGCCTGCTCGCCGGATCCGATGGAACCTATACATTCGACGCGATGCGAGCTGCCGGCCCCACGCCGTTCGCCGCTGCTTTCGTCTTGGTTCTCATGCTGCTGGGTGCCGGCTCCAAGGCTGGACTCGTCCCGCTGCACGTTTGGCTACCACTCGCTCATCCGGCTGCGCCAAGCCACGTCTCGGCTCTCATGAGCGGCGTGATGACCAAGGTCGCAGTCTATGGCTTCATACGCGTTATTTTCGATCTGCTCGGTGAGCGGGCATGGTGGTCGGGCGTTGCCGTGCTTTTTCTTGGCGGCCTGACGGCGGTTCTCGGCATCCTCTACGCGCTGATGGAAAAGGACCTGAAGCGACTGCTCGCCTATAGCACCATTGAAAACATCGGCGTCATCTTCGTAAGCCTTGGTCTCGCGCTCGCATTCAAGGCGAACGCCATGCCATCGGCTGCAGCGCTGGCGCTCACCGCCGCGCTGTTCCACGTCCTCAATCATTCCTTTTTCAAGAGCCTGCTGTTTTTCGGCGCGGGCGCCGTGCTGACGGCAACCGGAGAGCGGGATATGGAGAAGCTGGGCGGTCTCATCCATCGCATGCCCTTTACAAGTTTTGCCTTTCTCGTCGGTTGCGTCGCGATCTCGGCACTTCCACCCTTCAACGGCTTCGTCTCCGAATGGCTGGCTTTTCAGGCCATATTGCAGAGCCCCGATCTGCCACAATGGGGACTGAAGGTCATGGTGCCCGCCGTTGGCGGTCTGCTGGCGCTGTCAGCGGCACTGGCCGCGGCCTGCTTTGTAAAGGCGTTCGGGATTACATTCCTCGGCCGGCCACGCTCGGCCGCGGTGGAACTGGCGCATGAGGTCGACCGCCACTCGCTGGCGGCAATGTTCGTTCTCGCTGCCCTTTGTCTCCTGGCCGGCATTCTGCCCGGTCTTGTGATAGACGGCCTATCATCGGTGACACTGCCACTGATCGGCAGCCGAATGCCTGTGCAGATGGCGCAGCCCTGGCTGTCTATCGTGCCGATTGCAGCGAGCCGCAGTTCCTACAACGGCCTGTTGGTGTTCCTGTTCATCGCCTTTTCCGCATCCGCTGCGGCATATGTGATCCATCGCTTTGCATCACATGCACTCCGTCGGGGTCCCGCCTGGGGTTGTGGCTTCCCGGATGTGGTCCCAAGCTCGCAGTACACGGCCGTCAGCTTCGCGCAGCCTATCCGCCGCGTCTTCGGCACGTTTGTATTCCGTGCAAGGGAAACCGTCGAAATGCCGGCACCTGGCGAGACCGGTCCGGCTCGTCTGAATGTCGACATGCATGATGTGATCTGGGAGACGCTGTACCTGCCTATCGGCCGCGCCCTCGACTTTGCGACCGACCACCTCAACCATCTGCAGTTCCTGACGATCAGGCGCTACCTGACCCTCGTCTTTCTCTTTCTCATTGTCCTGCTCCTGGTGCTCGCACTATGGCCGTGACTCTCGAGTTGGCCGTTCAAGGCGCGCAGATGGCGCTGGTGCTTTTGCTGGCGCCGCTCCTGACCGGATTCGTGCGCAAGGTGAAGGCACGGCTCTTGCGCCGCCAGGGTCCTTCCCTGATCCAACCTTACCGCGATCTCTTGCGGCTGATGCGCAAGGAAGTCGTTCTGGCGGACAACGCATCCTGGCTGTTTCGCGTGACGCCCTATCTGATCTTTGCCACCACCTGGGTCGGCGCGGCGCTCATCCCGACATTCGCCGCCGGCCTCACATTCAGTTGGACCGCCGATCTCATAGCCATTGTCGCACTGCTGGGAAGCGCCCGGTTCTTCCTGGCGCTGGCAGGCATGGACGTCGGCACGAGCTTTGGCGGCATCGGCTCGAGCCGCGAGGTGATGATCGCTTCGCTGGCCGAACCCGCCATGCTGCTCATCGTGTTCAGCCTGGCGCTCGTCGCGGGTGCTACGCAACTCTCAACGGTCGCCGCCTTCATGGGGTCACCGGAGGTTGGCTTGCGGGTGTCGCTCGGGATGTCGCTTATCGCCCTCGTGATGGTGGCGATCGCCGAAAACGCCCGCATACCCGTGGACAACCCATCGACCCATCTGGAACTCACCATGGTTCATGAGGCGATGGTGCTGGAATATTCCGGTCGCCATCTGGCGATGATCGAGTTTGCCGCCTTCCTCAAGCTTCTGCTCTATGTGTCACTGATTTCCTGCGTCTTCCTACCTTGGGGACTGGCGAGCGCCGGGGCAGGACTGGAATCCCTTGCTCCGGGTGTCGTCGCCTATGTCGGCAAGCTTGCCGTCTGTGGCGTTCTCCTCGCTGTTTTTGAGACCGCCATCGCCAAGATGCGCGTCTTCCGCGTCCCGGATTTCCTCGGGGCAGCGCTGATGCTGGCCCTGCTCGGCACGCTCCTGCTGTTCGTCTCACGGAGCCTCTGATGAACGGCCTGACCTTCGACATCGCTCACCTGCTTGCCGGCGGCCTGGTGCTGGTCAGTTTCATGATGCTGTATCAGGATCGCCTCTTTGCGCTGATCAACGTTTTTGCGCTTCATGCAATCGTGCTGGCCCTGTCCGTAGCTTGGCAGGCATACATTCAGGACGCGCATCATCTCTACGTCACGGCGGCGATCGCCCTCGTCTTCAAGGCGATCGTCATTCCTGTCGGGCTTCATCGCATCATTCAGCGGCTCGGCATCCATCGTGACGTCGAGACCGCCGTCGGCATCGGTACGACCATGCTTGCGGGGATAGGCCTGGTGGCCCTGTCCATGGTCCTCATGCTGCGCGTCACTCCCGAGGCTGATCCCCTCGCCCGCGAGGACCTGGCTTTCGCGTTGTCCATCATTTTGCTGGGGCTGCTGGTGATGGTCACCCGCCGCAACGCCGTCAGCCAAGTTGTCGGATTCATGTCGCTCGAGAATGGTCTGGTCCTCGCCGCCACTGGGGCCAAGGGCATGCCCCTGGTCGTCGAGATCAGTGTCGCCTTCTCGATCCTTATTGCCTTCATCGTCATCGGAGTCTTCCTGTTCCGCATCCGCGAGAGGTTCGACTCGGTGGATGTCGGCGCGCTCGACGACTACAGGGGAGAACACCGTTGACCGCGTTTTCTCTCGATGCGGTGGCCGCCATTTTGCTGATACCGGTCTTCGCGGCCGCACTCCTGGCGGTGCTGCCGAAATACCGGCTATCGGCGGGCGTCAATGTCGCTGCGAGCTTGCTGACCTTGCTCGCCGCACTGTCGCTTCTTGTCACCGACCGCCCGCAGCCCGGGCAGTATCTGCTCGTCGACGATCTCAATATCGTCTTTATCGTGCTCAACACATTCGTCGGCTTCACCACCAGCGTCTTCAGCGCTTCCTACATTGCCCACGAACTGGAGATCGGGCGGCTGACAGTCCCGAACTTGCGGTTTTATCACGCAATGTACCAGGTCATGATGTTC
This sequence comes from Mesorhizobium sp. WSM4830, assembly GCF_055811495.1. Lineage (NCBI taxonomy): Bacteria > Pseudomonadati > Pseudomonadota > Alphaproteobacteria > Hyphomicrobiales > Phyllobacteriaceae > Mesorhizobium > Mesorhizobium sp. WSM4830. Next base: position 56,646 of record NZ_JBVVQI010000015.1, read on the forward strand.
GGCATGAACCTGGCGTTCGTCTCGAACAATATTGGCTTGATGTGGGTGGCGGTGGAGCTTGCCACGCTGACCACCGTGCTCATGGTCGGCATCTACCGCACGCACGAAGCGCTGGAGGCAGCCTGGAAATATTTCATTCTGGGCAGCGTCGGCATCGCGCTCGCACTGTTCGGCACCATCCTCGTCTACATGGCTGCACAGCCGGTTGTTGGCGAGGGGACGAATGCGATGGTCTGGACGGTGCTCATCGCTCACGCCGCGCGCTTCGATCCGGCTCTGCTCAATGTCGCCTTCATCTTTCTGCTGCTCGGCTACGGGACGAAGGTCGGCCTTGCGCCCTTGCATGCCTGGCTGCCAGACGCGCATGCTGAGGGTCCAACGCCGATTTCCGCAGTGCTGTCGGGCTTGCTGTTAAACGTCGCGCTCTATGCCGTGCTGCGCTTCAAGCTGTTGCTCGCGGCAAGCCCGGAAGCGATCGCACCTGGGCCATTGATGATCACGATGGGACTGACTTCGCTTGTTTTCGCGGCCTTCATGCTCTACCGCCGCCGCGACATCAAACGCCTGTTCGCGTACTCCTCGATCGAGCACATGGGCATCATCGTGTTCGCTTTCGGCATAGGAGGCCCGCTCGCCAATTTTGCCGGCCTGCTGCACATGGTCATGCACAGCCTGACCAAGTCGGCGATCTTTTTCACGGTCGGCCACATTGCCCAGGTCAAGGCGACACAGAACATCGCCGAAATCCGGGGGCTGACGGAGACGCATCCTGCGCTTGGCTGGGCGCTCGTCATCGGCGTCGTTGCCATTGCCGGCCTCCCTCCGCTCGGCATCTTCATGAGCGAATTCCTGGTCGTGAGTTCGACATTTGCAAGACACCCCCTTTTGGCGATGCCGTTGGTTTTCGGGATTCTGCTCGCTTTCGGCGCCCTGCTGCTTCGACTGACCGGCGTCGCTTTCGGCGAACCGCGCGGCAGCACGGCACCCGCCGAGGCGTCCTACATTCCGATGTATTCCCATTTGGCGTTGGTGTTTGCCGCCGGCATCTATCTGCCGCCACCGCTGGTCACATGGTTCCAGCACGTCGCAAGTATCCTGGGGTGAGAGAGGAGAGAAAGAGCATGCCCGCGCTGATCGATCTCATCCTTGCTGGCCAACGTGTCGAAAATCATTTCCCGTGGTCGCGCGCCGTGGTGACTCCGAAAAAATGGGGCTTTGCCGTCGAGCAATTGGCCGAGGGCCACTGGAGCCTGCTCGGCCTATGGGGTGAGCCAGGCGCCGTCCACATGGCACTTCTCGATGAAAGCGCCGGGGACATCGGCGTTGTCAGCCTGGAATGCCCCAGTGGCCGCTACCCATCGGTCGCCCGGCTGCATCCGCCCGCATTGCGGCTCGAACGTGCGGCTGCTGACCTGTTCGGGCTCCTGCCACAAGGCGCGCCTGATACGAGACGGTGGCTTGATCATGGCCATTGGGGTGTCAGCTATCCGTTGAGTACCCGCGTCCGGACGTCTGCTGCGACAGCCTCCCCCTACAGTTTCCTGCCTGCCGAGGGGGAGAGCCTGCATCAGATCCCGGTCGGACCCGTGCATGCTGGCATCATCGAGCCGGGCCATTTCCGGTTCACGGCGAGCGGCGAAACGGTCGTCCGGCTGGAGGAGCGCCTCGGATACACGCACAAGGGCATAGAAGGCCTGATGGCGGGGTCCGACATCGACCGCGCAGCCAAACTGGCGGGCAGAACCTCCGGCGACAGTACCGTGGCATACTCGCTCGCTTTCGCCCGCGCGGTCGAGGCGGCGCTGGGTGTCGAGATTCCCCCGCGCGCGGTCTGGCTGCGAGCCCTCATGGCCGAGTTGGAGCGCCTGGCCAATCATCTGGGCGACATCGGCGCTATCTGCAATGATGCCGCCTTCGCGCTCATGCATGCCCACTGTGGGGTGCTGCGTGAGCGCGTATTGCGGGCAAGCGATGCTGCCTTCGGTCATCGTTTGATGCGCGACCGCATCGTGCCCGGAGGCGTGGCAAGCTTCCTGAGCGATGAGGGCACGACAGCGCTCAGGTCCCTGATCGCAGAGATCAGGCAACGGTTTCCCGCGCTGGTCGAGCTCTATGATAACACGGCGTCGCTGCAGGATCGGACTGTCGCAACTGGCCGGCTGAAGGTGGAACTCGCCCGACAGTATCGCGCCGGAGGGTATGTTGGCCGGGCCTCCGGTCGGGACTTCGATGCCCGCCGCAATCTCGCTTATCCACCCTATGGCGAACTCGCCTTCGATGTGCCTCTACTCCAGGAAGGCGACGTGAACGCCCGTGTCTGGATTCGTATCCGCGAGGTCGAACAGAGCCTGTCCCTGATCGAACAAGTTCTGCGACAACTGCCAGACGGACCGATCCGTGTCGATTTCGCGCAGACAGACCAACCGCATGAAGGCATGGCGCTAGTCGAAGGTTTCCGCGGCGACATTCTGGCATGGCTGCGCATTGGCAAGGGCGGCTTGGTCGAGCGCTGTCACCTCCGTGATCCGTCTTGGTTTCAATGGCCGCTCCTTGAAGCGGCGATCGAAGGAAACATCGTTGCCGACTTTCCGCTGTGCAACAAATCGTTCAACTGCTCTTATTCGGGCCATGATCTCTGAAGGCACGCTGTCATGCGCAAGCTTCTTTTTGAAAGCCTGATACGCCCCCCTCTCACCGAGCGTCCGCCGTTGGCAAGCAGCACGGCGGTCGACGAACTCGCACGCGCGCTCGACGGGGCTGCTCACAAACGATTGGGGCGAAGCCTGTCGATCCGGGCGATCGATGCCGGTTCCTGCAACGGCTGCGAACTTGAGATGCACGCGCTGAACAATGCCTTCTATGACATCGAGCGTTTTGGGATCCGGTTCGTCGCATCACCCCGCCATGCCGATGTACTGCTCGTCACCGGGCCGGTCACAAAAAACATGCGCGAGGCATTGAAGCGGACCTACGACGCAACACCCAACCCAAAATGGGTGGTCGCACTCGGAGATTGCGCAGGTAATGGCGGCTGTTTCGCCGGCAGCTATGCCGTGGTGCGCGGAGTGTCCGAGGCCTTGCCTGTCGATCTGCACATTCCAGGTTGTCCGCCGCCGCCAATCGAAATTCTGAAAGGCCTGCTCGCCTTGCTTGAGGGCGTGAATTCCAAGACTGGTGCTGCCCGAAGGTGACTATGCAGAGGCTTTGCCAAGGTTGGCCTTGTCGCTGCATAGATCCAACCAATGCGTAGCCGTGAGTTTAAGGGCATCAGCCAACCTGTGTCCCAAAATTGGAAGGCGCTCGGCGGCGGGAACGGCTAAAGCGCCTGCTTTTTCGACGGCGGCTCAGCCCCATTCCGTCGAAGGGTGAACCCGTTCCCTAGTCCGAAATGGTTACTTGCGCTGCAGCTAATGTAGTTACAATCTTGTGCCGTCGGAAGCTGCATTGGCCGGGCAGGCGTGAGTACCGTCTTCGCCGGCGACTCAAAGCAGTCGACCACACTTTTGCGGTGCACTAAGAGGGAAATCGATGAGATTGACGATTGTTTGCGCGGCAATTTTGATTGCCGTATCCACCGCCGCCATTGCGCACGAGAAAAAGAGGGTGGTCAGTACAGAAGTAACGTCGGCCTGCGCCGACCTGTCGGGCAGCACGATCAAGAAAAACAGGGAAACAAAATTGGATTGCAGTTCAACCGGAACTGTCTCCAGCGCGATTTCGAAAGACAAATCGGAGCCGCGCCTGGGCTATGAAACGGTTAATCCTGCAATCATAACGATCTATTAGCTGAGGAAACAGCAGCAGGTCTATCGGAGCTCAGGCTTCGGGAGCAGGGCAAGGACCGACTCGCGGCCATTACCTGCGGACCACATTCAAGCATCGCTTGGTGGCGGCGCGCGGCCTCATTGCGCAGGCTTGATCCTGCGGGTCGGAAATTGCCACTGCCTGCGCTCAATGTTTGATGCGGTCACGCATTGCATACCAAAGCATGCCGAGCACATAGAGCGGGCCGCGCAGCGCCGTGCCGCCGGGGAACGGAAGCGGGCTTAGGGTCGAAAACAGATCGAACCGCGAAGCATCACCGGTGATCGCCTCAGCGAGCAGCTTGCCCGACAGCGTCGACAGGATCACTCCCTTGCCCGAATAGCCATGCGCAAAATAGATCTCGCCATAGCGACCGACATGCGGCAGGCGCGATGTCGTCACCGAGACCAGCCCGCCCCAGGCGTGATCGATGCGGCGGCCGCGCAATTGCGGAAAGGTCTTTTCCATGTGCGGCCGCACGAAGCCGGCAATGTCCGCGGGCGCCGACGGCGTATAGCGCTCGCCGCCGCCGAACAGCAGGCGTCCATCCGCCGACAGCCGGTAGTAATTGACGACGAAGCGTGTGTCGGAGACGGCCACATTGGTTGGGATGGCGTCGCTCGTGTCGCCCAGCGGCTCGGTGGCGATAATGTAGTTGCCGACCGGCATGATGCGGCTGTTGACGCGCGGCTCAAGCCCGTGGAGCAACGCATCGCCGGCCAGTACGACATGCCTGGCCCGGACCGAGCCTTTGGCCGTCGAAACCCGGGGGGAAGGTTCCCGCTCCAGCCGCAGCGCCACCGAATTCTCGTGGATGGTGACGCCCGCCGCAGCCGCGGCGCTAGCAAGACCGAGCGTGTAGTTCAGCGGATGCATATGGCCACCGAGCTTCTCGTACATCGCGCCGTGATAAGGTGTGTTCACCATTCCGCGCGCCTGCGCTGCCGACAGCATCTCGACATCATGAAAGTTCATCATCGTAGAAAGGCACTCGGCCTCTTCTTCGAGGTCGCGCAGGTCGGAACCGTTGACCGCACCGGCCAGATGGCCGGTGAGCCTGAGGTCGCAATCGATGGCATGGCGCTCGATCAGACCGAGCACCAGGGCCCGCGCCTCGAAGGCGAGATCGAACAGCGCCCTCCCCCGTTCCGGCCCATATAGGTTGACCAGCCCCTTGGCGCCCTTGCGCAGGCCGGGGATCATCTGGCCGCCATTGCGCCCCGACGCCCCCCAGCCGATCTTGCCGCCTTCGAGCAGCACCACCTTCAGGCCGCGTTCGGCTGCATGAAAGGCCGCGGAGAGGCCGGTACAACCGCCGCCGACCACCACCAGATCGGCGTCGACGTCGCCCTGCAGCGCCGGATGGTCCGGAGCCGGATTGGCCGTCGCGACATAGTAGGATTTGCCGATATCCAGGCCGGAGTTGAAGCCCCCAGAATTGAAGCCCATCATCACACCTTGAGCAGCAGATGGTCGCGTTCCCAAGAGGTGACGACGCTCTGGAACAGGTCGAGCTCAACGCTCTTGACGCGCAAATAGGTCTGGAAGAAATCCTCGCCGAGCACCGCCCGAACCGGATCGCACGCAGCGAAACGGTCGAGCGCTTCTTCCATGGTTTTGGGCAGCGTGCTCCTGCTGCGATAGGCATTGCCCGACGCTTCCGTCGAACGAGCGATCTTCTCCTCGACGCCGAGATAACCGCAAAGCAGCGAGCCGGCTATCGCCAGATAGGGATTGGCATCGGCGCCGGGCAGCCGATTTTCCACGCGCCGCGCGGTGCGCCCGCCGGCCGGCACACGCAGGCCGCAGGAGCGGTTGTCGTGCGACCACTCGATGTTGGCGGGTGCACTGTGGTTCGGCCGGATGCGGCGGAACGAATTCACGTTCGGCGCAAACAGCGGCATCACCTCGGGAATGTATTTCTGCAGGCCGCCGATGAAATGCCCGAACATCTCGGTGTCGGCGCCGTCACGCCCGGCAAACAGCGTGTTGCCGGCCTCGTCGACGACTGACATATGGAGATGCATTGAGCTGCCGGCTTGTGCGGCTATCGGTTTGGCCATGAAGGTCGCCTGCATGCCAGATTCCTGCGCGGCCTGGCGCGTCATTCGCTTGAACAGCAACACCTTGTCTGCCAGCGGCAGCGCGTCGCCATGCAGGAAATTGATCTCCAGTTGGGCCGTGCCCGATTCATGGATCAGCGTGTCGAGCGGCAGTCCGGCCGCCGCAGCATAGTCATAGAGGCGCCGGATCACCGGCTCGAATTGCTCCAGTGCCGCCATGTCATAGGGATGCTGCACGCTTTCGGAACGGCCATTGCGCCCGACCGGCGCCGTCACCGGCCGATCGGGATCGGGATTGGGCGCGGTGAGATAAAATTCAAGCTCCGGCGCCACCACCGCCCACCAGCCGCGCTGGCGATAGAGATCGAGCACGGCCCGCAACACGTGCCGCGGCGAAGCCATCCACGGCCGGTCGTCCATGTGGAACGCATCGGCCAACACATAGGCCTTGCCTGGTCCGCCACCGGGCGCCAGACAGAGTGTCGCGACATCCGGCACCATCCGCATGTCGGGGTCCTGGTAGGCGAACCCCTCGTCGACGGAACCGGAATAGCGGCCGTCGATGCTGACCAGGAACGCGCTGCTCGGCAGATAGAGTGCTCGGTCCTCGATTGCCTTGAGGAACTTGGCCGCTGGTAGGGTCTTGCCGCGCAGCACGCCGTTCATGTCGGGCACCAGGCACTCGACCTCGCCGACAGCGTGAGCGGCCAACCAGTCTTTCGGGTCGTTGGTGCCGTTCATGGTCGAGGCATCCGTTGTTGTGGTGTCAAGCATCAGGCCGGGTCCTTGCGAGAGCGAGAATGGCTTCGGCAGCCACGTCCGTTCCGGGTGTCAGCGCCATATGCACTGCATTCTCCCGCAGGCGTGCGCGCATTGCAGCATCGGCCATCAGGCCGAGAATGCTTCGCTCCAATTCGTCTTCCGTCCAGCCGTCGCGGCTGATGTGGCGCCCGACGCCGGTTTCCTCGGCACGTTGCGCATTGTCATGCCCGTCCCAGCAATAGGGCATGACCAGCGACGGCACGCCGAAACGCAATGCTTCGCAAAAGCTGTTGTTGCCGCCGTGATGAATGAAGAGGTCGCATTTCGCCACGACGGAAGGCTGTGGAAACCAGGCGTCGAGATAGACATTGTCCGGAACGGCGCGATAGCTGTCGCGCAGACCTCCGGCATTGACAATGAAGCGGGCCGGCAGCCTGTCGAAAACGGCGAGCATGCGCTGGATCAGGCCGACATCCATGGCGCCAAGACTACCGAAACTGACATAAACCAGCGGTCCGCCATTTCGCGGGAAGACCGGTACATCGAACGGCCCTTCCGAGCGGACGCAGCCTTCGAGATAGACGAAGCTGGCAGGGTCGAGCGGCTCGGCGCGCTGCCTTCGCACAATCGTTGGGGTCAGCAGCAAGTTGAGGTCGGGCGAGGCTTCGAGGAACAGCCCCTTTGGCAAGGGCGCAAGACCGGCGTCGGTCCGAAGCCGATTGAACCGGTCGTGGGCCGGAGCGACCGCTGCCAGGTAGCGCGCCTCGAACGCCGCGCGGCTCGGGTCGTCGGCGGCGAGACCGGACAGATAGGGTGGCACATTGGCATCCGGAAGCTCGGTTTCGGCGCAGGAGACGACGCGCACCCACGGGCAGCCGGCTGTCGCCAATGCCGGGAACATGACGACGTTGTCGAGCACCACGGCGTCCGGCTTCAGCCGCGCCAGCAATTGGCGCAGCGGCGCCTCGGCATTGACGGCAGTGTCTACGATTGCTTGCCAGGTCGGGGCAACATAGGTTTCGAGCTGATCGATGGGGCTCAGCCTGAAATGCGGCAGATGACGGCGCACGAAGGCCTGCCAGTAGCTCTGGCGTTCGCTGTCGGTCAACGGATCGTCAGTCGGCAACTGGTACTCCTGAAACCCATAGTCGGCGAACACGCCAGAAAAGCCGGCATGGCAGATGAACACCGGACGGGCGCCACGAGCGCGCAGGGCCTGCGCTATGCCAACGCAATTCAGCGCAGCGCCGAAGCTCGCTTCCGGAAACAGTGCGATGGTCGGGCTGCCTTTGCGCATGATCCTCGTTATTCCGGCCGGCTGATCATGCCGAACAGCGCGGGCGCCCCGCGACTGGCCGCCTGCGGTCGCTGGCTGCGGGAAAGCCGCAGATGGACCCGAAGCAGATCGGCTGCAACCTCGTACTGCTGGCTCTCCAGATGGTCGAGTATGGTCAGATGCTCGCGCAATGATTGCTTCAGCCGGAAGACATTGACGCCGGCATACGTTCCCGGCAGCCGGCGCAGCCTGAGATGATCGGCCAACGCCTCGGCGACGAAGCGGTTGGCGGAACCACCGGCGATCATCCCGTGAAAATCGATGTCCAGCCGTTGGAACTCTCTGGAATCGAATGCCGCGTCGGGCAGAGCCAGCAGCATTTCCATGCCCTGTCGCAAGGCTGCCGCGCGCGTCCCATCCAGCCGGAACCCAGGCGCCAGAAGGGCGGCGGGTTCCAGCAACAGCCGGAATTCATAGCTCTCCCCTTGTGCGCCAGGATCGTCCGGCACTCTCCTGAAAAGCCAGGACTGCCCCGGCGCGCGGTCCAGAAGATTTTCCTCGGCCAGTTTCTTCAGCGATTTTAGTACTGTCCTGCGCTCGGCACTATACCGTCGCATCAGCGCGCCGACGGTGACCGTCTGGTCCAACCGGCGCGCCGAGCGGTCTCGCAGGATCATGTCGGCAAGTTCATCCTCCTCGGCGCTCGGCAGGTCGGCGGCGACGGTCGCCTGGCTCGTGAGGTCTAAGGCCAAGCGATAGCCGGACTCAGCCTCCCATTGAACTACGCCTTTTTCAGTGAGCAGACGCAACGCGGCCCGCACCGGAGTTCGGGATACGTTGCAGAGCGAAGCGATCTGCTGCTCCGGGAGATGAGCGCCGGGTTCAAAGCCGCGTTGCCGGGCCACATCGAGAATGCGCTGTGCAAGGTCGAGATGGTTGGTGCGGGGACGTCGGGCTGCAACTTGCATGGCAATTCTCATGAAGGACTTGGCGGCTGAGGTTTGGCCGATTGCCCTTGCGGATGCGGTCGGCCGGGATTCCCCCGTGCTTTGACAAATTATGGATTGACGTACTTTTTTCTGCAATAGTACTGTGAGATCAATCGGCAATAAAAAGACCGGGGAACAGGATCGAAGCGGCCCTACGGCTGCAAGCGCTGGTCCGACGACTAAGTTCGATGATCAACCAGAATGGGAGTCTGTCATGACCACCACCACCCTGCGGCACCGTCCGTTAAGGAAATCCTTGATCGCACTTGGCCTTGGCCTGGCGCTATCAGCGCCGGCGGCTGCCTCCGACCTCGTTATCTCCAACTGGGACGGCTACATGGCGCCGGATGCCATGAAAGCTTTCAAGGCGGCGACCGGTGTCTCCGGCGAAGTCGTGGTTCACGCCACCAACGAGGAGATCATGGGCAAGCTCGTCGCGTCCGGCGGCAAGGGCTATGACGTGGTCTTCGTCTCCTCGCCCTTTGCCGAAGTGCTGAACAAGCTCGGCCTGATCGAGGCGATCGACCATGCCAAGATCCCTAACCTCGCCAATCTCTATCCCGAGGCGGCGAAGCTGCCGCACGACGCCGGCAACAATTTTTCCGTGCCCTACACTTGGGGCACCACCGGCCTTTGCTACCGTTCGGATCTGGTGAAGGCGGAGCCGGTGAGCTGGAACGACCTTCTCGCCCCGTCCGACGCGCTCAAGGGCAAGACGACGATGCTGGCGACCGACCGCTGGCTGCTTGCTGCCGGCCAACTCGCCAAGGGCTATTCGGTGAACGAGACCGATCCGGCAAAGCTCAGCGAAGTCAAGGACCTGCTGATCTCGGCCAAGAAGACCTTGCTGGCCTATGACGACACGACCTTTTATTCAAAGCTGGTCTCGGGCGAGGCGCTGATGGTTCAGGCATGGGATGGCTGGTGCAATTACGGGATCGCCGAGAATTCACAAATTAAATACACCATACCGAAAGAAGGCTCGGATCTCTGGGTCGATACAATGGTCGTGATGAAGGCATCGGCCAACAAGGACGCCGCCTTCCAGTTCATCAACTTCATGCTGGACGCCAAGAACCACGCCTGGGCGGCCCAGAACATCGACTACAAGGTACCGAACAAGCCGGCTATGGAAAGCCTGCCGGCGGATCTTCTCGCCAAATTTCCCAATATGAGCATGCCGGTGGCAGAGTTGGTCAAGTTCGAGCAGTTGCGCGATGTCGGCGATGCCCAACGCGACTACTCGAAGATCGTCAGCGAAATCAAGGCCGCGCAATAACCGACATCAAAATCAGAGATCCCGGTCGACGGCGGGGTTTTCGCCGCCGACCGTTGAATGCGGTACCCAATCTTGTCCCAAACCAGACTTCGCTCATCCTTGCTGATGACGCCGGCGCTGGCCTGGCTCACCGCCTTGATGGTCGTGCCATGCGCGCTGGTGCTGGCGCTCGCCTTCTTCCGGCGCGGCATCTATGGCGGCATCGATTACACTTTCACGCTGGAGAATTTCGGGCTGGTGTTCGACCCGCTCTATGCCGGCATCTTCCTCAATTCGGCGCGCATTGCCGGCACGGCAACCCTGGTCGCGGTGGTGATCGGCTATGCCGCCGCCTATGCGATCGCGGCAGTACCCCGCCGGCTGCAGCCGGTGTTTCTGTTCTTTGCCGTCTTGCCCTTCTGGTCCAATTACCTGATCCGTACCTATGCCTGGATCGTGCTGCTCAACCGCGAAGGGCTGATCACACAACTGTTGCGCTGGTTCGGCTACACCGGCGAGCCGCCGTCGATGCTTTATACCGAAGGCGCCGTCATCGCCGGTCTGGTCTACAACTATCTGCCCTTCGTCATCCTGGCCTGCTACGCGCCGCTGTCGCGGCTCAATCCGGAACTCGCAGAGGCCTCGCGCGATCTCGGCGCGTCGGCCGTGACCACATTTCGCCGGGTCATCCTGCCACTGACCGTGCCGGGTATCGCCGCCGGTGCTGTTTTCGTCTTCGTGCTGTCGATCGGCAATTTCGTGACCCCTGCTCTGCTCGGCGGCGGGCGTTTCCAGATGATCGGCAATGTCGTCTACGAGCAGTTCCTGACCGCCAATGACTGGCCGTTCGGTGCGGCACTGGCAATGGTGCTGATCGCCATCATGCTGCTGGTGCTGACGGCGCAGGCCCTGGCTGCTGATCGCGCCTTGGGCCGTACCGCCGAAGCGAGAGGAGGCGCCGATGGCTGAGCGCTCCCTCGCGACGAGGCGCGCGCTCTGGCTCGTGCTTTCACTGGTCCTGGCCTTCCTCTACATCCCGATCGCCGTGCTGGTGGCGCTGTCGTTCAACCAAGGCGGGCTGCCGACCGTCTGGTCGGGCTTTTCGCTGAAATGGTATGTCTCGCTAATCGGAAACGCCGCAATCCTTTCTGCCGCCCTCAACACACTGATCGTGGCGCTTGTCTCGACCGCCATCGCCACGCTGCTCGGCACACTGCTGGCGATCGGCGTCGAAATACGTCGGCAATACGGCAAAGGTCTCGAGGCGCTGATCTTTGCGCCGATGATCATTCCCGACATCGTGCTGGCGATCGCGCTGCTCAGCTTCTTCTCGATGCTTGATCTCACCTTGGGCCTGCACACCATCATCCTCGCCCATGTCGTCTTCAATCTCGCCTTCGTCTGCTCCGTGGTGCGCGCGCGGCTGAAAAGCTTCGACTGGTCGATCGTCGAGGCCTCTGCCGATCTCGGCGCTTCCGCGCTCACAACATTTCGGCGGGTGACGTTGCCGGTGATCCTGCCTGCCGTCGTCGCCGGCGCGCTGCTCGCCTTCACCCTTTCGGTCGACGAATTCATCATCGCCTTCTTCACCGCCGGCGCCGGCCGCGCCTCGACCACGCTGCCGATGCAGATCTATTCGATGATCCGCTTCGGCATCACGCCGGAGATCAATGCCTTGGCGACTATCGTCATGGCGGTCTCGATCACCGCGCTGACCCTGTCGCAGCGGCTCAACCGTGGGGTGATCGGCCAATGAACGAGCCCCGCACGCTGCTGGCGATCGACAACGTGTCGAAGAAGTTCGGCCGGGTGACGGCGGTCGACGGCATTTCACTGGATATCCGCGAGAACGAGTTCTTCGCCTTGCTTGGACCTTCGGGCTGCGGCAAGACAACGCTGCTGCGCATGCTGGCCGGCTTTGAGACGCCCAATGACGGGCGCATCCTGCTCGACGGCCGCGACATCGCCAGGACCCCGCCCAATAAGCGGCCGGTTAATCTGATGTTCCAGTCCTATGCGCTGTTTCCGCATATGAGCGTCAGGGCCAATGTTTCCTACGGCCTCGAAATGGAACGCTTGCCTGCAAAGGAAATCCGCTCCCGTGTCGACGCCATTTTGGCGACGACCGAACTCGTTGCCTTCGCCGACCGCAAGCCGGAGCAATTGTCCGGCGGGCAGAAGCAACGCGTCGCGCTTGCCCGAGCTCTGGTCAAGCGACCACGACTGCTTCTGCTCGATGAGCCTCTTGGTGCGCTCGACAAGAAATTGCGCGGGGCCATGCAACTGGAGTTGAAGCGGCTGCAGCACGAGGTCGGCATCACCTTCGTCATCGTCACCCACGATCAGGAGGAATCGCTGGTCATGGCCGACCGTATGGCAGTGCTCAGGGACGGCAAGCTGCTGCAATGCGATACACCCCATGCGGTCTACGAGCATCCGGGGGACCGTTTCGTCGCCGACTTCATCGGCGTGATGAATTTCGTACCGGGCAAAGCCGTCGGCGACGGCGTGCTGGCGGCCAATGGCGCGCGGATCACGGGCAAGGTCCCGGCAACACTTTCGCCCGGCGCTGCGGCGGTAGCTTCAGTGCGGCCCGAACGCATCCGGCTGTTCCCGTCGGCAGAAACGGCCAACCGTATCTTCGGCGCGGTCGAGGCGCTGGCCTATCAGGGACTCGATCTGCAACTGCATGTCCGCACCGCCCTGTCGCCAAAGCCGTTCCTGGTGCGCATCACCGCCGACGCCGCCGACCGCCGCCCGGTCTCGTCGGGCGATACAGTCGAGCTCGGCTGGGATGCGGCTGACGTCAGAATTTTCGCAGATTGATCGAAGGAGAACCTCTCATGGCGCAGAAGACGATCGCGTTCTTTCCGGAGGCCGCTTATGGCCCCGCGCTCAATTCCGTCGGCATAGCCCAGGCGATCGAGGCGCGCGGCCACAGAGCGGTGTTCCTGTCTGACCCGGGCTTCGTCGACGTCTACAAGGGCTACGGCTTCGAGGCTCATCCGGTAAACCTGTCCGAGCCGATGCCGCCGGAACAGATGGCCAAGTTCTGGGAAGACTTCATCAACGGCCACATCCCGAACTTCCGCAAATCGCCCTACGACCAGGTCGACAATTACGTGAAGGATTGCTGGACGGCGATCGTCGACAGCGCCAAATGGGCTGAGAAGGATCTGCCTGGCGTGCTTGCGACGATCAAGCCTGATGTCATCTGCGTCGACAACGTCATCCTGTTCCCGGCGATCAAGCAGTATGGCAAGCCCTGGGTGCGCGTCATCTCCTGCTCGGAAAACGAGATCGAGGACGAGGACATTCCGCCACATCTGTCCGGCTGCGGCGAGAACGACCACGCCTGCCATCAGCGTTACCGCGACCATTTCAACGCCGTCATCAAGCCGATCCATGACGACTTCAATGCGTTTTTGAAAGCGAACAACGAAGCGCCGTATCCGATCGGCCAGTTCTTCGAGGCCTCGCCCTACCTCAATCTGCTGCTCTACCCCGAGGCGGCAAAGTTCAAGCGCCGCTATCCGCTCGACCCGGCAAAATTCCAATATCTGGAAGGCTGCGTGCGGCAGGAGAAGCCCTACACCGTGCCGGTTTTTGCGAAGAATAATGACGGGCCGCTGCTCTATGTTTCCTTCGGCAGCCTTGGCGCCGGCGATGTCGATCTGCTGAAGCGCATCGTCGCAACGTTGGGCAAGACGCGCTACCGGGCGCTGGTCAATGTCGGCGGCTACAAGGAGCAGTACGCGCAAGTGCCCGAAAACGTCATCATCGACAGCTGGTTTCCCCAGCCCTCGGTCATCCCGCAGGTCGATGCGGTGATCCACCACGGCGGCAACAACTCGTTCACCGAGTGCCTGTATTTCGGCAAGCCAGCGATCATCATGCCCTACGTCTGGGACGGCCACGACAATGCGACGCGGGTCGAGGAAACCGGCCACGGCTTCGGCATGCCGCGCTACGACTGGAGCGACGCCGAGCTCATCGCCAGGATCGAAACCTGCCTGACCGACCGGGCAATCAAGGCCAAGCTGGCCAAGACGTCGGCCCAGATGCAATCGCAGAATGGCCCCGAAAAGGCGGCTGGTTTGCTGGAGAAATTGCTGTGACCTCCGCCCCACACCTCCACCAAGCCTCGACCCGCACCGACCTCGTCGACTGGGGCACCCAGCCCGATGCGCTGGAAGGCGCTTCGCACTCCACCGGCAGGCTGGTGCACAAGGGGCCGAACAACCAGCCGGAATCCGGCATCTGGGTCTGCACGTCCGGTTGCTGGCGGCTGGCGATTCCGCGCGACGAATTGTGCCATTTCGTTGCCGGCCGCGCGACCTACAGATCGGACGACGGCGAGGTGATCGAGGTATCCGCCGCCACGGTTGTCATGTTCCCGGCCGGTTGGACCGGCGAATGCACCGTCCACGAGACCATCCGCAACGTTTACATGCTGGCCTAAAGCCGGCCACTGGAGCTCCCGACATGCCGACACCGATCATGAAATCGCCGCTCGCCATCACCGACCTTGTCGACTGGGGTGTCATTCCGACAATGATCGAAGGTGAATCCCGCACCTCGGGCAAGCTGCTGCACAAGGGGCCGGAAGGCCGCTCCGAGTGCGGGCTATGGGTCTGCACCCCCGGCAAATGGCACTGCCATGTCACCCGGGACGAATTCTGCCACTTCCTCGAGGGACGCTGCACCTATGTCCATGAATCTGGCGAGGTGATCGAGATCGAGCCGGACACGGCGGCGTTCTTTCCGCAGGACTGGAAAGGCGTCTGCACCGTCCATGAGACGATCAAGAAGGTCTACATGATCCGCTGAGCGGGCTTGAAAGGACGACCATGGATTTTTCCGCTGACCGGCCGGCCTTTTTCGTCAATCCGGATTATCGGTCGATGACCGGCACGAAAAAACCGGTAATCGATCCGGCGACACTGGAGACCGTCGGCGTAATAGCCGCCGCCGCCGACACTGAAATCGACGCCGTGCTCACCGCAGCGACCAAGGCGCAAACGGCCTGGAAAAGGCTCGACGCCAAGAGCCGTGCCCGGCATCTGCACGCCGTCGCGAACGCCATCGAAGCGGCTGACTTCATGCGCTGTGCCGAGCTGATGGTGCGCGAGATGGGCAAGCCCTATCCGGAGGCGATCGGCGAGATCGCCAATTGCGCGCCGATCTTCCGCTACTATGCCGAGATGGCGCGCGATGACGCCGGCAAGGTCGCCGGCACGACGCAGGCCGGTTCGTTCCAATATGCCCGCTATGAGCCCTACGGCACGTCGGTGCACATCATGCCTTACAATTTTCCGATCCTGTTGATGTGCTGGACCGTCGCCGCCTCGCTTGCCGCCGGCAATGCCTGCGTGATCAAGCCCGCCGAAGCGACGACATTGTCGACGCTGGATTACATGACCGTGTTCCGCTCCCTGCCGGAGGGCCTGGTTTCCTGCATGCCAGGTGGAGCAGCAACGGCGCAGGCGCTGATCGCCTCGGACCGCACGCATGCGGTTGCTTTCACCGGTTCGGTCGCCGCCGGCAAGGCTGTCGCCGTCGCATGTGCAGAGCGCATGAAGCCTTGCGTCATCGAGGCCGGCGGCAGCGATCCCCTGATCATCAGCGAGCACGCCCCGCTGGACGTGGCGGCGGCCGGCAGCGTCACTGCCGCGTTCCATCTTACGGGCCAGGTCTGCACTTCGGCCGAACGGTTCTTCGTGGTTGATGCCGTTCACGACCGCTTCGTCGATCTGTTTGCCGAGAAGACGCGCGCGCTGCGTATCGGCAACGGGCTGGACAAGAGCGAGATCGGACCGCTGGTCAGCGAGGCCGCGCGCGCGAAGGTCATCCGGCTGGTCGACGATGCGATCCGCAGCGGTGCCAAAGCGATCACCGGCGGACGCATTCCGCCGGCACATAATGTGGGCTGGTTCTACGAGCCGACCATCCTGACCGGCATCACCCCCGACATGGCAATCGTGCGCGAAGAGTGTTTCGGGCCGGTCGCCGCGATCTGCCGGGTCAAGGATTTCAACGAGGCGATAGAGCTTGCCAACGACAGCCCCTTCGGTCTCGGCGCCTCGGTCTTCACCACCGATCTTGCCGAAGCGCATGAGGCCGCGGAGCGGCTCGAGGCCGGCATGGTCTGGGTGAACAATCCGCTGATCGACAATGACGCGTTGCCGTTCGGGGGCTGGAAGGCTTCGGGCCTCGGCCGCGAGCTCGGCCGCCAGGGTCTGGATGCATTCCGCCGCTCGAAGATGGTCATCATCGACCACAGACCGGAGATTCAGGGCTGGTGGTATCCCTATCCTGACAGCTGGTTCCGCGAGGCAGGCGGGCGCAAGCATGTTTGACACGACTATCTTCAGGCGTGCTGCCAGCTAATTGTTTAGGATATCCGTCTCCGAATACCTGGCATATGCATCGAAACCGTAGCCGAATGGAGCCATATCGGGCGTGGCGTTGTAGCCGGAGTCGGAAAGGCACCTGCGCTCAACGGCCATTCGCCCGGCGGACCCGCCAGATGACGTTACCGACGTCATCGGCGACGAGCAGTGCGCCGGTCCGATCGATAGCAACGCCGACCGGACGGCCCATCGCCTCGCCATTACGCCCGACGAAGCCAGTGACCACATCTTTCGGAGGACCGCTCGGTTTGCCACCATGGAACGGCACGAAGATCACCTTGTAGCCGCTGTGCACGCTTCTATTCCACGAGCCGTGCTGGCCGACGAAGGCGCCGTTACCGTAGGCCGGACCGAGCCGGGCGCCTTTGGAGAAGGTCAGTCCCAGCGAGGCGGTATGAGAGCCCAGGGCGTAATCGGGTTTGATCGCCGTCGCCACGAGATCGGGGCGCTGCGGCTTGGCACGTTCGTCGACGTTCTGTCCGTAGTAGCTGTAGGGCCAGCCATAGAAGGCGCCGTCACGAACCGAGGTCATGTAATCCGGCACAAGGTCGTCGCCGATCTCGTCACGCTCGTTCACGGCGACCCAAAGCTCGCCAGTTTCAGGATTCCAGGAGAGCCCGTTCGGGTTGCGCAGGCCCGAGGCGAAGACCCGAGTGCGGCGGGTCGACCGATCCACTTCAAGGACAGCGGCGCGGTTCTTCTCCGCGGCTATGCCGTTTTCTCCAACGTTGCTGTTGGAACCAACGGTGACATAGAGCTTGCGTCCATCCGGAGTTGCGATCACGTCCTTGGTCCAATGATGGTTGAGGTCCCCGGCCGGCAAGTCGATGATCTTTTCCGGCGACGTGCTGACTCGGGTCTGGCCATTGGAGTAGGGGAAAGCGACGAGCGCGTCGGTATTCGCGACAAAGAGCTTGCCTTTGGACAGCGTCATGCCGAAGGGCGAATTGAGGCCTTCCGCGAACGTCGTGCGCACATCCGCAATGCCATCGCCATCGGTGTCGCGCAGAAGCGTGATGCGGTTGGCGCTTTTGGTCGCCGCGCCGGCCCGCTTCATAGCCAGATCCATGAAGACCTTTCTAAGACTGAAGCCTTCGTCATGCTTGGCAGGGGCATTGGTTTCAGCAACCAGAACGTCGCCGTTCGGAAGCACATGCAACCAGCGCGGATGGTCGAGGCCGGTGGCGAAGGCGTTCACTGTCAGCCCCTTCGCCGGGGTCGGCATACCGCCTTTCTGCCAGCCTTTCGCTTCGGCTATGTTAACAGTCGGGATCAGCGTCGGTCTTGGTTTCGGCAAGGTGGGGTTGGGGCCATAGCCGGTTATTGCCCCGGTTTTTTGCGCCGGCCCGGTTTTTTGCGCCGGAATGCCAGCGCAGCTTGCCACGACGGCGCCCAATACCGCTACGAGTACGCTTCCTCGGAAGCCGGCATGCATTGGACGTCCTCCGCATGGATCTGTGTCGCGCTCTTTGTGTAAACGCAAGTCAGGGGCTTATTCTTCCAATTGGTTCGAAGCAGCGGCACTCGTGATCCGAGGGCCAGGAATTCGCGACAGATCTGCTCTCGGTAGAAATATGGCGCAAGAAGATTGCGGCAACCGCGCGAATATTTGTCGCGATATGAATCTCAGATTCGTATCGCGCGAAATCGATACGGCTTGCGCTTTTCGGTATCGAGTTGCTCATGGGCCAACAGGCGTTCGAATGGAACGAGACCATGAACGGCGGGACCCACAATGACCCACCGATTGCACCAGTTGGTCAAACAGCTGTTGTTGCTGCTTAGCAAGACGCTGCAAATCTGCTAAAGTCTGCGGTGGGAGGAGACGGACATCCAATCGCTGCCGATAGTACATCCAAGTGTAGCGAAGGCGACACCCGGCGCATCACTTCCGCTCGCCTATTCCCTCGCGACGCTCTGCTGGCTCCTGTCGGCCGGCGTCTATATCGCTGCCAAGTGGGTTGCCCCCGAGATGCCGCCCTGGGCGCTCTGCTTCTGGCGGCTGACGCTTGCCTGCGCGATCCTGCTGCCTATCGTCCATCGTCATCACGGGGCGATGCTCGTGCTGATCCAATCCCGGGTGATCGAGGTGCTGGTCATCGGTGCCATCGGGCTGACCTTGTGTCAGGGCATGATCTACACGGGCCTCAACTACACCAACGCGACAACTGCCGGCATCATCATGGCGCTGTCGCCGATCATGACCATGGTGCTTGCCCGTTTTGTGCTCGGCGAGTCCCTCGGTGTCTGGAAAGCGCTTGGAGCGCTGGTCGCTCTGGCCGGCATGGTGGTGATCGTGGCGCGCGGCGACCTTGCTGCGCTGACGCAGCTGCAATTCAATCCCGGCGAGTTGTGGATCGTCGGCAGCGCGTTTTGCTGGGGCCTCTACACCGTGCTGCTGCGTCGCGCCAAATTCGCTATCGAGCTTCTGCCGATGGTGGTCCTGCTGCTGGGAGCCGGCGCGCTGGCCGCACTGCCCTTCTATCTCTGGGAACTGTTTTCCGGGGATCGTTCGGCGCTGCATGCGAACGGCCTTCTGGCTCTCGCCTATGTGGCTGGCCCGGGCGGCGCTCTGATGTACTATCTCTACAACCGTAGCGTCGAGACGCTTGGCGCGGGGCGCGCCAGCATGCTGCTCTATCTCCAGACCGCCTTCGTCGCCGTTCTCGCTTATCTGTTCCTTGGCGAAAGCTTGCAAGACTACGATCTCGCCGGTGCCGCCCTCATCGTCGCCGGCCTGCTGCTCGCCACCGCGATCAAGCCGAGGCAGCGCACGGTGCGTGTCGCGTAGTGAACCTCACCTCCGCCGGAGCGGCGAGGCAGCTCGCAAAATCAGAGCACCACCCGAAGCGAAGCCGGGTCACTGAAGCCGGCTGTTGTGGCGCAGCACGAGGCCGACCGCGCCGAGCAATGCATCGTTCTCCGTGTGCTTGCCAACGATTATCCGTGTGCGCAACGCGGGTGCCACATCGCGGGACTTGATGAGCGTATGGCGTTCATATGACGCGATCAGCGGTGCCAGGAGAATGTCGCCCGCCAACGCCATGCGGCCGCCGATGATGATGAGCGGCGGATTGAGCACCGAACCGATCAAGCCAAGGCCACGACCGGCGAACTCGGCGGTGTCCTCGATCATCCGCAGCGCCCTCACGTCGCCCTTCTCGGCCATCATGATCACGTCGTCCATCGTGACCGGCCGCCGCACGATGCGCGAAATCTGCTCGAGCGGCCGGGCAAAGCTGGCATAGAGCTCCAGGCATCCTCGATTGCCGCACCGGCAAAGGTCGCCACCGGGATCGATGCTGATGTGCCCGAATTCGCCGGCGCCGCCGGCGATGCCGCTCACCAGCCGGCCGTGCTGGACAATGGCCCCGCCGACGCCCAGATCGACCTTGAACAGCACGAAATCGTCCTGGCCGACGGCCGCACCCCACATCAGCTCGGCAATGGCCGAGCAGTTGCTCTCATTGTCGGCGAAGATCGGCTGTTCGAGGACCGGCCCGAACACATCGCGGATGTTGACCCCGGCCCAGGTCGGAACGATACTCGCGCGCAGCACCACTCCTTCGCGGCTGACTGGGCCCGAGACGGAGACCCCAACCCCCAGGAGCCCCGCCATCGGCAGACCGTTCTCTTCGTAGCATCGGGCAATTACTGACTTGGCAAGCTGGGCCGCCTGTTGCGGCTGGTAGTCCAGACCCATGGGGATAGTTTGTTCGGCAACGAAAGAATGCGACACGTCGGCGACGACACACCGCATTTCGTCGAGGCCCAGATGGATGCCGACGCAGGTGCCCGCAGCGGGATTGAGCGTCAATGTCGTGGCAGGCCTGCCAATACCCCTGGCCGCGTCATGATGGGCCGAGGATTCGATCACCATCCCCGACTTTCTCAAGCCGTTGAGCGCAGTTGAAACCGTCGACCGCGCCAAACCGGTAATGCGGGTAATTTGCGACGCAGAAAGCACGCCGCGCTCACGCAGGCATCGGACGATCAGGCTCTCCGGCGACGCAGACGGCCTGTCGATCAGCCAATTTCTAAGCGAAGGTTTGTTCATGATGAGCACAAAGCACGTTGACTGATAGCCCAAATATGTCATCTTGGAAAGAACGGAGATTACTGCATCTCGCCGGCCACGACCTCAAATCGCGGGCCACAAGCGGTCGATACGAACCGTGCATCACATATGGGAGTGAAACGATGAAATACCTGAGGACGGCCTTTGCGGCCGCTACCGCCTTCACTTTGATTACCGGAACAGCGCTCGCAGAGCCGAAGACCAACCTCTTGCATCAATGGGCCACCGGATCGGACGCCCAGGCTATCGCCAAGCTCGGCGAGATGTTTACCGCCAAGGGTGGCACCTGGCAGCAGACCTCCATCGCAGGCCATACGGCCAATACCCTGGCCAAACTGCGTGCCGATGTGATCGCCGGCAACGCACCTCCCGCTGTGCAGCTCAAAGGCCCCGAGATCGCCGAATGGAACGAGACGGGCATGACAGCCAATCTCGACGACCTGGCGAAGGCGGAAAATTGGGAGAAGGTCGTCGCTCCCGAATTACTGCCGGTGATGAAGCCGACCGGGAATTGGGTGGCCGCGCCGATGAACATCCACCGCATCAACTGGCTGTGGGCATCGCCGAAGGTCATGAAGGACGCGGGCGTCACCGAGATGCCGAAGACATGGGCGGAATTCAACGCCGCCTGCGACAAGATCGTGGCCAGCGGCAAGATCTGCATTTCGCACTCGACCGCCGACTGGACCGACTCGACCGTCTTCGAAGTGGTCGTGTACGGTCAGGACCTCGATCTCTACAGGAAAGCTTTCGTCGAGGGCGACGTCGATGCCATGCGCAGCGATGGCATGGTCAAGGCCTTCGAGCAGTTCCGCACCATGACCTCGAAGTACATGGACCCCGGCATGAACGGGCGTGACTGGGATACCATGTCGCATCTCGTCGGCCGCGGCGAGGCCGCCTTCCACATCATGGGCGACTGGACGATCGGCCTGCTGACGGCCGGCGGCTTCAAGGAGGGCACCGACTATGTCTGCGCCCAGGCGCCGACCGATTGGGGCAAGCCGGGTTTCATCTTGAATTCAGACTCGGTCGTGTTCTTCAAACAGAAGGACCCGGACTATATCGAGGGACAGAAGCTGCTTGCCAGCATCATCCTGTCGCCCGAATTCCAGACCATTTTCAATCAGACCAAAGGGTCCATTCCGGCCCGCCTCGACGTCGATCTTTCGAACGGCTTCAATCCCTGCCAGCAACTCTCGCAAAAGGATCTGCAAGCCTCGATCGCCGCCGGCACGCTCGTGCGTTCGATGGCGCACAACATGACGGTTCCGCAAAAGGTCCGCGGCGCAATAATGGATAGCATCACGGAGTTTGTAGCAACGCCGGATATGAGTGCGCAGGACGCGGCCAACGCGATGGCGGATGCGGCCGAAGCGCAGAAATGACGCTGCCGATGATGGCCGGGGGCGAAGCTCCCGGCCAGACCTCGCCGGAGCAGCCCGATGTCCACCCATGATCTGATTGTACCAGCTGCAGCTGCCGCGGCCCGACCGTGGCGCGAGCGCCTGGGCACGATGGTGCCCATTCTGGTGCTGGCGCCGTCGATAGCTGCGAGTTTCATCTATGTTTTCGTCTTCACGCTCTGGACGCTCTACATCTCGCTGTCCAATTCGTCGCTGTTGCCGACCTATGGGTTCGTCGGCTTGGACAATTACGCTTCGCTCTGGGCAAACCGGCGCTGGAACATCGCCTATACCAATCTCTTCCTGTTCAGCGGCTTCTATATCGTTGGCTCGATGGCGGTTGGCCTGCTGCTCGCGATCGCGATCGACCAGCGCGTCCGCGGCGAGGCGGTTTGGCGCACGATCTTCCTCTATCCGTTGGCGGTGTCCTTCATCGTCACCGGTACGGTGTGGAGCTGGCTGTATAATCCTGTCGACGGTATCCAGGCCTTCGTTCGAGGGCTTGGCTGGACCGACTTCAGCTTCGCCCTGACGGCCAACCGCAACACGGCGATCTATGCTGTGATCATAACCGGTATCTGGCAGTCGTCCGGCTTCGCCATGGCACTTTTCCTGGCCGGTCTGCGGTCCGTCGATCCGGACCTCGTCAAAGCCGCGCAAATCGACGGCGCGTCGATTTTCCGGACCTATCGGAGGGTCATCCTGCCAACCATCGCCCCGATATTCCTGGCGGTGGCGGTCATTCAGATACAATTCGCTATCAAAACCTTCGACCTGGTTGCGGCGTTGACGCGAGGCGGGCCAGGTGTGTCCACCACCTTCCCCGCAATCTATGTCTACGACCTGATGTTCCAGCGCGGCCAAATCGGCGAAGGTGCCGCCGCGGCGATGATGATGCTCGCGGCGGTCGCGGTGGTGCTGGTGCCGTACTCCTTGTGGATCGTCTGGCGCCGGCGGGCGGAGGGCCGCGATGGCTGAAATTACCCCCAATGCCCGTTTTGATCCGGAAGAAGCCGCGGCCACGCGCCGGCATTTCTGGAGCCGCTTCCTTGTCTATGCGGTGCTGACGCTGTTTGCGGTCGTCTATCTCGTGCCATTGCTGGTGGTGATCTTCAACTCATTGCGCGAGCAGTCGGAGATTGCCCGCAACGGCCTCATCTCCGTACCGCGCAGCTTCCGCCTCGACGCGTGGGCGCAGGCCTGGGGATCCTACTGTGTCAGCGGTACCTGCGAGGGAATGAAGCGCAATTTTTTCAACTCGCTGGCGATGACGATCCCCGCCACCATCATCTCGACCATTCTCGGCGCCATGAACGGCTACATCCTCTCCAAATGGCGCTTCAGGGGCTCTGAACTGATCTTCAATCTGATGCTGCTCGGCGTATTCATGCCCGGCCAGATTTCGCTGATGCCGTGGGCATTCCTGCTCGGCAAGCTCGGCCTGACCAATTCCACATATGGGCTGGTGCTGATCCACGTCGTCCAGGGCATCTCGTTCACCACCCTGTTCTGCCGCAATTTCTACGTCAGCATACCGGACGACCTGATCAAGGCGGCGCGCATCGACGGCGCCGGCTTCTGGCGGATCTTCCGCAAGATCATCCTGCCCCTGTCGCCGCCCATTCTGATCGTCACCGTCATCTGGCAGTTCACCGGCATCTGGAACGAGTATTTGTTCGGCGTCGTCTTCACATCTGGCCAGCAGCAGCCGATCACGGCGGCGTTGGTAGCACTCACGGCCGGCGGCACGACCGCGCGTGCTTACGATGTGATGAGCGCAGCCGTGCTGATCGGCGCGCTGCCTCCGCTGCTGATCTATCTGTTCGGTGGAAAATACTTCGTGCGCGGCCTCACCCAGGGCGCCATCAAATGAGGCGTCACCCATGTCCGCGTTGATGATCCGCAACCTTCACAAGAGCTACGGCTCGCTCGAGATTCTTGCCGGCATCAATCTCGAGGCTAAGACCGGAGAATTCGTCGCCCTTGTCGGCCCGTCAGGCTGCGGCAAGTCAACCTTGCTCGCCATGATCGCCGGCCTGGAAACCGTCACGTCGGGAGAGATCTGGATCGGCGACCGGCTGGTGAACTCGGTGCAACCTAAGGACCGCGACATTGCGATGGTGTTCCAGTCATACGCCCTCTACCCCACGATGACGGTGCGCCAGAACATCACCTTCGGCATGGAAAGCCGCGGCGTGCCAAAAGCGGTGCAAGCAGAAGCTGTCCAGCGGGTTGCCGCCCTTCTGCAGATCGAACAGCTGCTCAAACGCAAGCCCGGCCAGCTCTCGGGCGGCCAGCGGCAGCGCGTCGCGATGGGGCGTGCCCTCGTCCGCGACCCGAAGCTGTTTTTGTTCGACGAGCCCCTGTCCAACCTCGACGCCAAGCTGCGCGTCGACATGCGCACCGAAATCAAGAAGCTTCACCATCGCGTCGGCAAGACCACGGTGTATGTCACCCACGATCAGGTCGAGGCGATGACGCTTGCATCCCGCATTGCGGTGATGAACCAGGGCTCGGTACAGCAGTTCGACACGCCGAAGCGGATTTACGACCGGCCGACCAACATGTTCGTTGCCGGTTTCATGGGATCGCCGGCGATGAATTTCATTCCCGCCCGGCTTACTGGCCCGACCAGCATCTCGGTACGCGCCGCTGACGGCAGCGACGCCAGCCTCGCCCTTGCCGCGCCGATGCCCGGTGCGCCAAAGGACGTCGTGCTCGGTATCCGGCCGGAACACATCTACCGTTTCACGACCGACCTGAAGTCGCGCAAACCGGCTGTGGCGTCCATGCAGGCGCCGGTCGAACTGGTCGAGCCGACCGGGGCCGAGACGCTTGCCGTGCTCAGGCTGGGCGACCTGGAGATCACCGGCCGTTTCGAGCCGGACGACGCTCCCGTCATGGGCGAGACGATAACGCTGGGCATCGACATGTCGCGCGCCTGCCTGTTCGATCCAACAACCAAGGCGCTTCTGTAATTTGATGTCCGTACAATTCGCAACCTATCCGAGCTTGGCCGATCGGGTCGTGCTGATCTCCGGCGGCGCCTCCGGCATCGGCGCCGATATGGTCCGCGCCTTCGCCTCGAATGGCGCCCGGGTGGCCTTTCTCGATGTGCAGGATGAGCCAGCTGAGGCGTTGGTGCGCGAGCTCGGTGGTGCCGCCGGGCAGGGTCCCTTGTACCTCCATTGCGATGTAACCGACGTCGACGCGCTAAAGGCGTCGGTAGCAGGCGTGCGCATGCGGCTTGGTCCGATCGCCGTCCTGGTGAATAACGCTGCCAATGATCAGCGCCATCCCATCGACGGGGTAACGGCCGAATATTGGGACCGCAGCTTCGACGTCAATCTGAGGCATCACTTCTTCGCCGCCCAGGCTGTGCATCCGCATATGAAGGAACTCGGCTTCGGCTCGATCATAAACTTCTCCTCCATTGCGTGGCGTTTCGGAGCGGACCAGATGGTGGCCTATGCCACAGCCAAGGGGGCCGTGGTGGCGCTGACGCGTGCGTTGGCGCGGTCGTTCGGACCGGATAACATCCGCGTCAATGCGATCGAACCCGGCGCCGTCATGACCGAGCGGCAGCGCGAACTGTGGTTCAAGACGCAGGAGGCAGTCGACCAGACGGTGCAGCGGCAATTGATCCGCCGCGTCCTGCTGGGTGAGGAGATTGCACGCACCGTGCTCTTCCTGGCAGCAGACGACAGCCGCATGATCACCAAGCAGTCCATCACCGTCGATGCCGGTCTGCGCTAGTGACCCCTCCCCGCCCTCCACTGGAACCGTCAAGCTGATGCTTCGTCTCGGCCTCAACCCCTACGGACTGACCTACCATCTCGGCCTGCAGGGCCGCGGCACGCCGCGGCACAATCCGGACGGCGCGGGGCTGGAAGGCTTCATAGCACTGGCGCAGGAACTGGGCGCGCGCACGCTCGAGATCTACGAACCCTGGTTGACCGACTTGACGGACGCCGAAATCGTCGCCCTGCGCAGGCGTCTTGCCGCGCTGGATATCGTCCCGGTGGTGAGCGGCGGATTGCTCGTGGCAGGTCCGCTGGACAACGCCTTTCGGGCTGCGCGCCTGCTCGAGGCGACGACGATCCGCATCGCACTGACGCCCGTCCTGTGCGGCGACCGCAATGCGTGGGGTCCGAAATGGAGCGAGTTCAACGCAATGATTCGCGCTGCCTTGACGGAATGGGGGCCGCGTGCGGCGGCCGAGGGCCGGGTGCTCGGCATCGAGAACCATCAGGACTTCGGCAGCGACGAACTGGTTGCGTTCTGCGAACTCGGCGGGCCGGGCGTTGGCATCACCTACGACACCGGCAACACCTTTCCTGTCGGCGAGGCGCCGCTTGCCTTCACGCGCCGGATCGCGCCCCATGTCCGGCACGTTCACCTCAAGGATTATCGCGTCCAGTTCACGGATGAGGGCTACCGCCTGGTCCGCTGCGCGATCGGCGACGGCGCCGTGCCTTTCGCCGAACTGGCAGCCATCCTTGGCGAGCACCACGGCACGCTGACGGCGGTGCTTGAGCCAGGCGCGTTGGAGGCCCGTCACGTTCGCTGTCTCACCGACGACTGGTGGAACGGATATGCGCCGAAGACCGCCCGCGAATTCGCGGCCTGCCTGAGTGCGGCGCGCCTGAACCGCCTTGCGGACGACGCCGACTACCGCACGCCATGGGAGCGCGACGATGACGGTGCGCTCGTTTCGTACGAGCTCGACATGATCCGGCGCAGCGCCGCCAACATGATGAAGTTCGATTTCATTGCAATGGAGAAACCAGCATGACTGCGCGAGAACTCAGCGGCCTGACCGCCTTCGTCACCGGCTCGGGACGCGGCCTCGGCCGCGTGATGGCCTATCGCTTGGCCGAACTTGGCGCAAACATCGCGGTCCACGACCTCGATTGGGCCCGGCCATCTCAATATGGCGAATTCGCGGACCTCGGCGACTCTGCCAGGGGCTTGGAGAAGCATGGGACGCGCATCACCGCGGTCACCGGCAACATCGGCGACAAGCAGGCCGTCGCCGAAATGAAGAGGAAGATCGAGGCGGATCTCGGCGACGTGCACATTCTGGTGAACTGCGCCGGCGGCGACATCGGCGCCAAGGGCGTAAAGCCCAATCCCAACAACGCACTCGACATCGACTACGAAGACATTAAGGTTCTGACCGAGAACAACCTCATCGGCACGATGCTGGTCTGCCAGGCGTTTGTTCCGCCCATGGTCAAGCGCGGCTCGGGCTCGGTGATCAACATCGCCTCGGCGGCAGCGCATATCGGATGCTCGCCCGAAGTAGTCTACTCGACGCTCAAGGCAGCCGTCGTCCATTATACGCGCTGCCTCGCCAAGGAACTGATCGACGAGGGCGTACGCGTCAATGCGGTGAGCCCTGGCGCCACCAAGACGGCACGGTTCCAGGCGAGCCGCGTGGTCGATCCGCAGCGCATGGATTCGAGCAAGAAATCGCTGAACCGGTATGCGGAGCCTGAAGAGATCGCCGAAGCGGTGGCCTTCCTCGCCGGTCCGCGCGCGCGCTTCATCAACGGACAGGTAATCCGCGTCGACGGCGGCTTCACCCTCTTTCCAGGTTAAGCCGCGACCGTTGCCGGTTTCGGATGAGTATTTGGTTGTGCCGTGATCCGATAAAGCTGTTATCGTGCCCTCGCATCGGGGGCGAAGCCATGCAGATCGCGGGGATGGGTTCAGGCAGGATCGGCGCTGTTTGGCGGTTGTTCGCCGGCCAAGGCGTTACGCTGATGGCGTTGGTGCCGCCTCGAATCGCTGCAACGGCGGTAGCATCAGGATCCGCGGCAAATGAGGGACAACGCCAACATCCTTGATGCGGTGGTGGTCGGGGCCGGTTGGGCCGGCCTGGGCGTCAGCTATTCGCTGGCACGGCAAGGCTTGCGCCATGCCGTATTGGAGCGAGGCCGCATCGGACAGACCTGGCGCACCCAGCGGTGGGTTTCTTTCCGGATGAATACCCCCAACGTTCAGACCGTCATGCCAGGCGACTTCTATAACGGTTCAGATCCGTTCGGTGCCCTGACGCGCGACCAGTTCGTCGCCCTCCTTGAGGATTTCGCCAGGCGAAACGAACTACCGGTCGAACCGGACACTGTTGTGACCGAGCTCTCCGTGGGCACGGGAATGGCGTCTATAGGTTGACCACCTCGCGGCACAGTTTTGGCACGCAACGTGGTGATCGCCAGTGGCGACTTGAATTGTCCGGTGCGCCCAGTTTTCGCCGCTGCCTTGCCGCCAGGCCTGCGCCAGATCGATGCTTCTGATTATCGCAGCGCCGCTGATCTCCCGGCTGGAGCGGTGCTGGTGGTCGGAAGCGCCCAGTCCGGTGCCCAGATCGCGGAAGAACTGGCGGAAGCAGGCCGAAGGGTCTTCCTTGCCACCCGCCGGGTCGGGCGGCTCTCGCGGCGCTACCGAGGTCGCGATATCATGCTCTGGCTCGTCGAAAGCGGGTTTCTCGACGTGCGTCGAGACGAGATCATTCGACTTGCGGGGCGCATTCCACCTCGTGGTCTGCTTGGGGTAAGCCTGCAAGGGCTCGGCGCCCAAGGTGTCGTGCTGCTGGGGCGGTTCGCAGGCGTCGAAGATGACGGCCGTCCGTCGTTCGCCGACGATCTCGAAGAGCATGTTCGTTTTGCGGATGAGGCCTCCGCCAACGTTAAACGCTATATCGACGAATACATCAGCCGCTCCGGAATCGATGCCCCCGTTTCGGAACCCGACCCAGCGGAGACTGTCGCAGCGCAGCTGCCGAATCCGGCTGTCCGTTCTCTTGATGCTGCCGAGTCCGGCATCACGACCGTCGTGTGGTGCACCGGCTTCAGGGGTGACTTAAGTTGGGTGAGGCTTTCCGGTCTGCTCGACCCGGAAGGACAGCCTGTTCACGAGGATGGCGTAGCCGCCCTGCCAGGCATCTACTTTGCCGGGTTGGATTTCGCCTCCACGCGCAAATCAGGCATAATATTGGCGATCGCCGAGGAGGCACATCGCCTTGTGGAACACATCGTGCGGCATTCGTGACGACCTGGACACCGTCGGCAGGTTTCTAAACGTCAGCTTTTCGAGGCAGTTGGTCGGTCGCGCGTCCGCATGAGCGGGATCGCCACTATTTGACGCCCACGCTTTCAGGCCAGAGAGCCTGGATTTCCTTTGGCAGCGCATCCCGTACCTTTGCCGACTGGCCAAGGTCGATATGCCGTGCAAGCACACGCAGCACTGAGCGTGCCGCATCCTCGGGATCGACAGGACGGGTCGATTTCAATTCATCGGCGATGTGTAGCAGGAACTTCTCGAGCGAGCGTGTCTTGTCGGGCATGTCGGCGGGCCGATAGCGATCGTAGTAGGCGCCCCGCACGAGCAGCGGCAGTTCCGCTCCCAATTTAGCCGCCAGTCCGATCTGTAGCCTGTCCCGAAGAGTTCGCAGAACGGCGCCCAATGCATGCCAGGCGACGTGTCGATCCGGACCAAGATCCGCCATGATCTCGTCAAGCCAGATGTTTGTTATTTGCAGCGTTTTGTCAAAAACGTCCAAGCCGGTTGCGCTCATCGTCGCCTCCTCGAAAGGTTCTGCGGGCAAAACGGCGACCGGAGATAATTGTTTCGTGGTCCTGTGAAAATCGCCTGGCAAAGCGGCAGAGGCCGGTTCGGTCGGAGAGCCTGCCGGCGCTCATCGGTTCCGAACGCCGTCAGCAATGAGACCCGTCCTCACGTTGCCCGAATCGGATATCGCTTGCCGGTCATCTCTTGACTGACTGAGCGGCCCGCGCCGACAATGGTATTGGGAAGATGGCGGGATTTCGCCCACGGTGTTCGGCACCACTTGGCGATCAAGCAGCGAAAGGGCTGTCATGGATTGGAAGCTGGAACTAGTCCCGGTCCCCGTATCGGACGTCGATAGAGCAATCGGCTTTTATGTTGGCAAGGTCGGCTTTCATCTCGATCACGACCACACCGTAAGCGACGAGATACGTTTCGTGCAGTTGACGCCGCCCGGTTCGGCCTGTTCGATTGCCATGGGCAAGGGCCTCGTCGACAGTCCCCCGGGATCCTTAAGGGGCCTGCAACTGGTCGTGCCCGACATCGACGAGGCGCACCGGTACTTGGCCGCTCAAGGCATCGAGGTCAGCGATATCAACGATTTTCCCTGGGGCAGATTTGTCTTCTTTGAGGACCCCGACGGCAACACCTGGTCTGTCCAGCAACTTCCACCTCGCAGCTGAGGCGGCGCGCTACGGCAGGGTGATCCCGACGTAGATAGCGCGGGATGCATGGCTCAATTCGAACGCATGCCGGCCTAACGCCTCTTCTCGTCGAAGGCGGCATTCCAATTGTGATAAGGCGCGCGAAAGGTTGGGATGCGGTCCTCGACATCGGCAAGCGCTTCGAACGGCTTGTGCGGTTCGGCCTGATACCAGAAGGCGACCGACGAGATGTCGTCCGAGCGGCGATTGGCGTGACCGTGCTCGATGGTTACCCGGATGCGTTTGTGGAAGATGACCGGGTCCTCTATGTGCCAGCGATAGAGCGTAACCGGCTCGGTCCAGTTCGGCCCGCCGGCAGCGATGATGCCGTGATAGGGCGCGCTGTAATCCTGTGTCGGGCACCATGCCGTGTTGAAATAATCCTCGGTGCCGGTGCCGTGCAGGGTCGGCGGCCAGGCATCGTTGGCGCCGGGGCTGGTCTCGCCGCGATCGCCGATCGGTTCGGCCTTCGGTCCGATGCGCGGATCGGGCTTGCGCACCGTATCCGGCACGGAAATCCCCGGCTCGCCGTCGACGAAGATCATGTCGTCGCCCTCGCCGTACCAGTCCCAAAGAGCGGAGCGGCGGCGCGAATAGACGGAATAGAGCACGCCGACATAGTGGCCGTGACCTTCCGCCTCGAGGATGGTGTAGTTGCCGTTCCCGTCGGTATTTTCGCCGCCAAACAGGACCTGCTCGTTAGCCAGCCCCGTCTCGTCTATGCCATCAGGTCGCTGCTGCCTGTATTGGGCGTGGAAGCGGCCCAGGCCTTCCTCGAGTTCCTCATGCAGTTCGAGATCGACATAGTAATAGAAAAGTAGGTCGTCCTCGGCCTCGTTGGTGACGGTGAAGCGCATATGGCTGGCAAACGGCATCGGAAAATAGCAGTTGAAGGCCTTGCCATCCTCTGGACTTGCCTGCACCGGCAGGCTGGCAAAATTGCGGGTGCGAGCATGCCCCATGCCGAAGAAATCGCCGATCGGCGTTTCGATGCTCGGATGTTCCTCGCCATCCCAGTACGCGCGCAGCACGATCTTGCGCAGGAACGCCTCGCTCTTGCAGGCGAGCGTCGCCCAGATATGCGTGACGATGCCGGCACCGTCGTGCTCGGCAATCACCACCGTCTGGCCAGGTTCTATATGCAGCCGGTCGTCATTGCCGCCGGTACGGTCGTAGCTTGAAAACCGGCGGGTTTTGGCGTCGCGCAATTTGGCGAGCCCGCGAAGCGGCGACAGGCCGGCATTACCCATGTGTTTCTCCTCTTGCTTCAGCGGTTATTTCAGGCCGCTTGTCTTGATGGATTCCATGATCTGGCGCTGGAAGATCACGAAGAGGACCAGCATCGGCACCGCGACGATGGTCGAGGCGGCCATGACGTAATTCCAGGCGGCGGCGTACTGGCTCTTGAAGTTTGCAATGGCAACCTGCACCACCCAGAGGTTGAGGTCCGATGTGATCGTCAGCGGCCACAGGAAAGCGTTCCAGTTGGCGAGGAAGAACAGGATCGCCAGCGCCGACAGGATCGGCCGGCTGAGCGGCAGGATGATGCTCCAATAGATGCGCCAGTAGCCGGCGCCGTCCATGATCGCGGCCTCTTCCAGTTCCCTGGGCAGCGACAGGTAATATTGCCTGAGCAGAAAGATGCCGAATGCGTTGAAGATCGCCGGAATGATCAGCCCGGCATAGCTGTCCAGCATGTGCAGCATCCGCGTCAGGATGAACAGCGGCACGATGATGACCGGAAGCGACACCAGGAAGGTCGAGAACATGGCGAGGAACAGGGTGTCGCGGCCCGGAAAACGCAGCCGTGCGAGCGAATAGCCGGCCATCGAATGGAAGAACAGCGCAGCGACCGTCACCGTCGCCGACACGAAGAACGAATTGAAGAGATAGCGCAGGAACGGCACCTCGGTCAGCACATAGAGGAAATTGCCGAGCGTCGGGCGTTCCGGAATGAGGCTCGGCGTGAAGACGTCGCTCGCCGGCTTGAGCGAGATGACCAGCATCCAGACAAGCGGGAATACCGTCATCAGGCCAAGTGCCGCGGTTGCCAGCATCCAGGCAAGTCTCGCCGCCCGTATCTGCGAACGGCCGGAAGGAGTTCGACCGTCAGTCATGCTCGAAGCGTCCGCCGCGCGTCAGCACGAAGAAGAAGACCGTGACCAGCATCAGCGCCAGCACCAGCAGCGATGCCATCGACGACGCATAGCCGAAGGCGCCGAACTGGAATGCCTGCTTGTAGATGTAGATGATCAATACCGAGGTCGAATTGACCGGACCGCCCTTGGTCATCACATAGATCAGGTCGAAGACCTGGCCGCCGGCGACAGAAGCGACCAGCGAGACCAGGAGGACGAAGAAGCTGGTCGGCTTGAGCAAGGGCAAGGTAATGTACCAGAAGCTGGTCACCGGCCCGGCGCCGTCGATCTTCGCGGCTTCGTAATACTCCGCCGGGATGTCCTGGAGCCCGCCGAGGAAGATCAGCATGTAGAAGCCCATCAGGAACCAGACGCTGACCAGCACCAGCGTGAACAGCGCCAGGTTTGGGTCGCCGAGCAGCGAGATTCCGCCGAGGCCGACGAGCGGTGCCAGCCGGCTGACGATGCCGACCTTTTCGACCAGCATGAGCTGCCACACGAGCGCCACCACGACCAGGCTGACCATCTGCGGCGCAAAGAACATCGAGCGCATCACCGCGTTGAAGCGGTTGGTCTTCTGCACCAGAAGCGCCAGTCCCAGTCCGGCGACGTAGAGTGCCGGCACCAGCATGACGGCATAGGCTACCGTCACCTTCACGGACGACCAGAACAGCGGGTCGCCCCACATGCGCCGATAATTGCCGAGCCCGACGAATCTATAGCCGCCGAAGCCGTTGACTTCGAAGAACCCGACGGCGAGCGAAAGCAGCATCGGCACGCCGACGAACACCAGCAGGCCGAGCGCATCGGGCAGGACGAACAGCCATGCGGCGCAGAGTTCCTTTTGCTTGGCGGTAAGGCCGTGAGCGGATTTGGTGCTCGCGGCTGGCGGTTTCATCTGGTCCACATGCATGTTGGAAAGCGCCTAAAGGATCGGCGCGCCGGAATAGGAGGCGAGGAACGCGTCTAGTTGCTGACTGGCCGTCGTCGCCGCCTGCTGGGCATCAACCCCGCCAAGCTGTGCCGACTGGATGGCGTCGGAGATGATCTTGTAGGCTTCCGGCGGAACCCGCGGCTCGGCGCGCGTCCCCGGATGGATCTCCTTGGCGAAGGTGCCGAACTTACCCGTGCTGAAGACATCGGCGCCGGCCTTCAGGGCGCTGTTGCGCGGCGGCATGTCGCTCTTTGCGACCGTGCACCAGTTGACGACCCGGTCGATCGAGGCCTGGTCCATCGAGGCCAGCGCCCAGGCGCAGAACTGGGCGGAGGCATCCGGGTTCTTGCCTCCGGCATTGGCGACGAAGGCCCAGCCGCCGCCGACGGTGACGTATTTGCCATTGGCCGGCGTCGGCAATTTGAAGATGCCGTAGGGCACGTCCTTGGCGTTGTTGTCCATCGCCGAAATGCCCCAGATGCCGCAGTTCTGCATGGCGCACAGCCCCGCCCCGAGATTGGCGACGATGTCGAAGCCGCCGCCGACCACCTGACGCGGCGCCACGCCGGTATTGGTGGCGTCCTGCCAGAGTTTCAGCGCCTGGACGGTGGCCGGCGAATCGAAGGCGCTCTTGCCGTCCTTGCCCTGGAATTCGCCGCCGCCCTGCCACAGGAACGGATACCAGGTGAAGTTCTGGTAATAGCCGGGAGTCGTTTCGAACAGCACGCCGTAGCGGCTGGGCGTCGTCAGCTTTTTGGCGACCGCCAACAGCTCGTCCCAGGTCTTCGGCACGTCGTTCTCGTTGAGCTTTGCATCCTCGAACGCTTTGACGGAATAGTAGAAGGCCATCGGCTCGACTTCCATCGGCACACCGTAGATCTTGCCGTCCACCATGCGGTTGCGATGACGCTTTCCGGGAAATCGGCTTTGGCGGCATCCTCGATATGCGGCGTCAGGTCGGCAAGCACGCCGCCATTGTAATAACGCAGGAAATCGCCGGGGCTGATGAGGAAGATGTCAGGGCCCTCGCCCGACGCGAAGGCCGTAGCCAGCTTGGAACCGGAGATGTATTCGCTGTTGACGACATATTCGAGCTCGACCTTCTGGTCGTGCCCGTCGTTCCAGTCGGCCACCAACTTTTCGAACCACCGGACCTGCGGCTTCACGTCTCCGCCAGGCGCATAGAACTGCCAGAATTTCAGCGGCGCTTCCTGAGCGCGCACGGCCATCCTGTTGATGAACGGGAAGCCTGTGAGGCCGGCGGCAGCGAAAGTGGCGCCGCCCTGGATCAGCCGACGGCGGTTCAGGCTGGCCGATGGCCGGTCGCGGGTCGTTTTGTCAGTCATCAATTCCTCCCTTGGGTGTTGTTCGAACGTTGGCGAAGGGACCTCCGTTCCCTTTGCCGGCATCTGGCGTCACGCGCTGTCGAATGGGCTCAGCGCGCATGGGATCACTTCGGTGCGCGGCGCGCCCTCGACTTTGCCACCCAGCCGTTCGAGCAGCATTTCCGTGGCGCGCTTGGCAAGCATTGTCGGACTGTTGCCGACACGGGTCAGCTTCGGCCTGACATATTCCAGTTGAGGCAGGTCATCGAAGACTGCGATGGCGATATCCTGAGGGATATTGGTCCCATGGTCGTAGAATTCGGTCAGCGCACCGGAGGCCATCAGATAGTTGGCGAAGAACATCGCCGACGGCAGGTTTCCGCCGTGCTTCTCCTTGAGCCAGGTGACCGCTTCCCGCCCTGACGGGGCAAGATAGCTTCCCTCGAACCGCAGATCGGCGGAGATTGGCACGCCATTGTCGGCGAGCCCTTTTTCGAAGCCGGCGGCACGCGCCATCGCCTCCTTGAAAAAGGATGGCCCGGTGACATGGGCGACGCGGCGATGGCCCCTCTTCGCCAGATACTCGCCCATCAGATAGCCGCCGCCGAAATCGTCCAGCTGGACGCTGTCGACAGCATGGTTCGGCAGATGGCCGATGAAGACGGCGGGCAGATCGAGGCTGAGCAGTTCGCTGTGCATGCCGTGCAGCGCGAAGTCGGCAACGATAACGCCGTCGACCCGCTTGCGCCCGATCTGGCGTAAATATTCGCGGCCGTGATCCTGTGAATGTCCGCCCGGCACGTCGGTGTTGAAGATCAGCATGTCGAGGCCGACCACTTCGAGCGTCGACTGCGCCGTTTTCACCAGCTCCGGATAGAATGGGTTGCGGATGTCCGGGATCAGCATCGCGATGATGTTGGTGCGGCCGGTGCGCAGGCTTTGCGCCTGCGGGTTCGGCGTGTAGCCGAGTTCGTCGATAGCCGCTTGCACGCGCTCACGCAGCGATTTCGACACCCGGTCGGCATGGTTGATGACATGCGACACGGTCGTGCGCGACACGCCCGCTCGCGTAGCAACTTTGGAAATCGTGCTCATGGTTTGGTACGTTATGAGCACGTGAATGCATTTGCAAATCGATTTTCACAGATGTCTCGCAAATTAGGGCCGTCAGGCGGATTGCGCAAATGCCAAAAGAAAAGGCCGGACTGTTAAGCCCGGCCAAGTGTGAAGGTCTATAACCTCCAGAGGGGAACGCGCCGGACGCAATGGGAGGAGACATCCGACGCAATTTGCATATGGGTCTGTGTTGGGGGCGTTTCAACGATGCGGCAGTAGACCAACGGCGTTGCTGCCATAGAGCCAGAAACGCAAAGCGAAGGGGGCGGTGGATCGCAACTGCCAGTTGGACACAAAGGTCGCCGAATGCAGGGTGGCTCCTGGCATAGGGACTTCAGTCTGTAGGCCTATCGACCAAGGACCCGCGCAGCCAAACTTTGGTCCGAGGCTGCTATCGCAAAAGCCCGAAATGCGAGAGTTTCAGGAACTGAGTTCCGAGGAGCCCCGTTGCGATGCCGACTGTTACAGGAGGCCGCCATGGACCCGAGCATTCACCAGGCACGTTGGCTGCTTTTTCCGTTATTTGGCCTGTGTTTCGGGGTCGCGGCCATTGGATTTATTGTTGGCTGACGGTGGAAGTCGGCGCTACCGCGGAGAGACGCTACCAAGGGAAGGCAAAAGACTTGCGCAGTAAATAGTCCCTTCCTGCGCTAGCGAGACCCACCAGTTACCATCGTGGGACTGGTGGGTCTTGACCTTACCGGATACAAACCATTGTTTTAAGCATCAAACGAACTCGAACAGGAGGCAGCACGACAGGTCCGTATGATTAAAGGGATTTCCGACATGCGACTGGCAAGTTCATTGATGACGACCCGGAGACGAAGGACCGGATCTTCACGAGGACGTCGTGTCGGCATTTCTGTAGTCGTCGTGACCTTCGTTCTCGTCGTGAACCCCTATCGCGTCGTATTCGATGGACCGTCGCAGCCGCTCGGCCCGCAGGCTGCCTGGGCCAAAGACGGCGGAAACGGCAACGGCAATGGCGGGAACGGGGGCGGGAACGGGAATGGGAACGGCAATTCGGGCAATTCGGGTGGAAACTCCGGCAATTCGAACTCGAACGCCGGTGCCGGCAAGGGCAAAGCAAAGTCGCAGGACGACAATCTCCCTGATCCCGCCCCTGCGGTAAACCCGGACAGCAGGCCAAGACTCTTTATCAATGCAACCACGGGAGACCGGGTCGAGGTAAGTGGGCCGAGCATTGGCGTGGTGCATTCGAACGGCCTCAGCGAGCGCATTGATAGCGGCCAATATGAAATGCGGGATGCCAAGGGTCGCACCATCATTCGGCGCCTGGCGACGCGTTCCGATCGGGACAGATTGCTTGAAATGATCAACTGAGGCTCAGCACACATCGCCGCGCCGTGCGGCAATTTCGGCTCAAGCATGATCGCGAACAGTCGGATGCTGGCGCTCAGTCGCATCACGCAAGGTCATCGCGGCTTCGGTCCTGTTGCTTACGTTGAGCTTGGCCAGGATTCGCGTCATGTGGTGCTTTATCGTTTTCTCATGCAGGTTCAGCCGAAGCCCGATCCGTTTGTTGCTCAGTCCCGCGGCAACCAGCGTCAGGATCTCCCTTTCGCGGCTGGTGAGTTCGGCAAGTCCGTCAGCTTTCGCCGGCTCTTTTGATTGAGCCGACAGATCGGCCAACAGACGCGCCGACAATTGTGGACAGACATATCGTTCGCCCGACGCTACCGTGCGCAGGATCGCAGCCAACGTCCTCGACCCGACCCCCTTCAGTACATAGCCCCTTGCCCCGCTCTGCAACGCGGTCATCACGTGCTGGTTTTCCTCCGAAACGGTCAGCATCACAATTTTCAGTGCCGGGTCCCGCTCCAGGGCCGGTCCGATCACGCCAAGGCCACCTCCAGGAACCGAGATGTCCATCAGCAGAATGTCGGGACGCTGGTCTTCGATTATCCGCAGGGCATCGTCTCTGCTGCTTCCTTCACCGACGATCTCGAACCCGCCGATCTGATCGAGCGTGCGCACAACGCCTTCCCTGAACAGCGGGTGGTCGTCGACGATGGCGAGCTTGATGGCTACTGTCACGTCTGCCCCATTTCAACGATGTTGAGGGCCATTCTTACGACTGTGCCACTCTGTGAGGAATTCACGGTAAACTGACCCCCGAGGCTTTCCACCCGCTCGCGCAGCCCAACGAGTCCCAGTCTCTCGGGACGCACGATTCGCGGGTCAAAACCAGCGCCGGCGTCGGCCACTTCAATACAAACGCGCTCGCCGTCGAAATGTTTCTCGACCGACTGACCTTCACCTCCGGCATGACGGAATCCATTGTTCAGCGCCTCCTGGACGAAGCGGAAGATGCAGATCTTGGCCGCCGGCGACAACGGGCTATGACCGCCGGTCATCGATAATCTCACTTTGACGCCGGTTCGTTCTTCGTGCGCCTGTACGGCTAGCTGGAGAATTTCACCCAGCTCGGCATGCTCGATATGCGGCAGGACAAGGCCCTTGCTGATGCTCCTGATCTCGCGCATGGCATCGTCCAGATGTGCTTTGATGGCCAGCAATTCCTGTGCACGCTTCGATTGCGGCGTAGCGGGATCGGCAATGACGGGGCTGTCGATCCCCAGCGCCGCGAGAGCGACCAATTGCGCGGGGCCATCGTGCAAGTCCGCACCGATGCGCCTGAGATAGCGTTCGTTAAGTGCGGTGGCACGCTGCGAGGCACGCTGCACCCGCAGCCTCAACAGTCTGTTTTGAGCAAGCAGATCGGAAAGCTCGGCAATGCGCTGCTTCAACGAGCGGCTCTGCGAACTGATCGTGCGGCTGCCACGGAACACGATTGCCGACAGCCCGAGAAAGAAGGCCGCCGTGACGGCGGCAACGTCCAGCCAGGTTCGAATGAGTGCCTGATGCAGATTTCTTTCAAAATCAGTGGCGACCTCGTAGAATTCGGAAACGGCCACCACTTCCCCCGACCATGGCTGCAGCACCGGATTGTAGATCTCGAGGAGATGCAAGCCGCTGGCTCTTTCGGCCTCGCTGTCCGGATCGTCGAGCTTGTCGAAC
The DNA here is from genome assembly GCF_055811495.1 of Mesorhizobium sp. WSM4830. NCBI lineage: Bacteria > Pseudomonadati > Pseudomonadota > Alphaproteobacteria > Hyphomicrobiales > Phyllobacteriaceae > Mesorhizobium > Mesorhizobium sp. WSM4830. The sequence continues at coordinate 95,526 of NZ_JBVVQI010000015.1, forward strand.
TCCGAAACCATTTGGCCTGCGAATGCCGCCCGGAGATTGTCGCCGGGTTCAAAGCGCTTGCCGATCAATGTCTTGTCGGTCGAATACAGGATGGTTCCGTCGCGACGCCAGAGCTTGAAGGATTCGAGCCTTGTGCCGAGTGCCCCTTGTCCCAGCGTTTCATCGAGCGCATGGGCGACGCTCTCGTCGAGGACTTCGCTCTTGCGCATATCCGGAAGCAGCGGCGCAATAACGCTATCCACGTAAAGAGCCGTAGCGGAAGCCGAATTCTGCGTGACCACGGTTTCTATATGGTTCGTGACGGAAATCCCCACCACCACCATCGCCGACAGGGAGAATAGACCGCCCGCGAGCAGGAACTGCGTGGCCAGCGACAGCGCATTCCACCGGTCGACAAGGCTTGTCAGCCTGTGTGGCTTGGTGTTCCGAATGGCCCGCTCGGCAACACGCCGCGCCAGTGGCGCGATTCTGGAGAGCCGGCTAATCCGTTGTCGAACGTCGCTGAAAGACGCCATCCTAGGTGTGTAACCGATCAATCGCGATGGAACTAGGGCCTGATGAGCGGGCGAACAGCGTATCCGGCGCTTTTTTGGGCAAACCGCCTCATTGCGTCGTTCGGTAAAGCTCGGACGCAGCCTGCTTCAGTGCCGCCCGTCCATCCGGCCTCAGATACATCATGTGCCCGCCCTCCAGCACCTCGGTGCGAATGGGCTTTGCGCCGGCAAGCGAAGGAATTTGACCAAGCAGGTAGCGCGAGCCCATGTACGGTGTCACCAGGTCGCTGTAGCCGTTGACGATCAGCACGCCGAGCCTGGGGTTCAGCACGCGCGCCTGCTGAAGGTCGTCCATGACACCCGCATAGCCCTGACGGGTCGGGCTCGTTCCATAGTCCCAATTGCCGCTGACTTCGTGGTTGAGAAGCCGATAGCTGATATCCGTGCGGAAGTTCAATTCATCACGCACATAGCCGACGAAAGCGGAGGTGAGCGCCGGCACGCTTCGATCGAGCACCGGATCGGGACCCTCGACTCCCAGGCTCTCTGGCGCCACGTCCGCTGTCGCGATATTGCCGTCATAGGCGCTCAGAACATTGCCCTTTGCCCGTGCAAACTCCTTGGCGAACAGCCCTATGGGAATGCGTGCAAAGTGCCGCTGGACGAGATCGAGCGGCAGACCGGTGATTGCGGCGACACGCTGGCTCGCCAGGCGTCCACCCTGCTCCAGCCCACCGGCCAGCGCGGCCAGATAATCACCGAGCGCATAGCGTTCGACTTCCGCCAGCCGCTCCTGCAGGGCCGGGCCGGAAACGCCTTCGCTGTGCAGGCGCACTGCCGCCAGCGACGGCAGTTCCAGCGCCCAGTGGAGCGGCTGGAACTCGTCCGGGCGCACCAGCGTGAATTCGAGCGCCGGCGAGATCAGCACGACGCCACTCGGGCTGATGCCGATGTCTTCCTGAAGCTTCCTGGCGAGCAATGCTGCTCGAAAGCCGCCATAGCTTTCCCCAGCAAGGAAGACGGGCGATGCCGTACGGTTGGTCTGCGCCAGATAGAGCCGGATAAACGCGCCTATCGACGCGGCGTCCTGGCTGACGCCCCAGAAGCTGTGTGCTTCCGTGCCGGGCGCTTCACGGCTGTAGCCGGTTCCGACAGGGTCCACAAAGACCAAGTCGGTCATGTCGAGCCAGGTGTCGGGGTTATCGAACAGCCTCTGCGGCGGCGGCAGGAAACTTCCATCGGCCGCCGTCGCCAGGACCCGCGGACCGAGCGCGCCGAGATGAAGATAGGCGGAAGCTGCTCCCGGACCGCCATTGAACACGAAGGTGATCGGGCGGCGCGGATCCGGTCCCGTTTCTTTCCCGGAATGCAGTGCATAGGCGACATAGAAAATCTCGGCGGTGATATCGCCTTTGCCGGACGGTAATGACAGCGTGCCGGCCTTGGCCTCGTAATCGAGCGTGCGTCCGGCAATGACGATCGAATGATCGGAAGTCTGCGGCGATGGCAAGAGCGAGAGAACCCCGCCTGTGGGCGGCGGCCGCTGGGCCGTCTCTGCATTACCGACCCCAGCTTCGGCAACCAACAGCAGAAGAGCGAGGGCGATTTCTTGCAGCTTGATAGGCATGACGTCTCCGGAGCAATGGCTGGAAACTAGCACACCGTCGGCCGAACCAAAGTCACAGCACCGTGCGCCAGTACATCTGACAAGAAGGGGTCGGGTTTGGAAATCCGATGCCCAGGCGGAAGATAGGGCGCGACGGTCACGGCGGCAGCCTCAACCTCTTGCAGCAGATGCGGCGGCGGAATGGCGGACCAAACGACTTCGTGAATTTTCTGCCGGTTGACTCGATTGGCCCACTTCCTAGGTTGGCATTCGGGGCTCCCGCGCAATCCGAAGTTGGTATGACATCTTTCCACACCCGAAAGCTTGCCCTTCTCCTTCTATCGGCAAGCGCCGCCATCCTGTCATCCTGCGTCATGCCTGACGACACGTCGAGCACTGCAAAGGAGGACGCCACGGCGGCGGCAGCCCGCAGGGAGATGGTCGGCCTTAGCGAGGCGGACGTTCGAATGTGCGCCGGCTTTCCGACCGCCACTGCCGATGTCGGCAAATCCGGTCAGATCTGGACCTATCAGCGCGTCGTTCAACGCGGCAATCTCAACATTGCCGTTCCGACGGTGGCCATTGGCCCCGTCCCGGCGCTCGGAGGTTCCGTCAACGTCGCCCCCGGCGGCTATTGCAACACACAAATTCGAATGGTTGACGGTCATGTTGCCGAGGTTGCCTACGCCGGCGACAACAACCTGCCGAACAACCGCGATGCGCTCTGTGTCAGCACGGTAGACGCCTGTGTCGCCTATGCCCGTCGGTATCGTCCAAGCAGGGCAATGGGCAGATAGCGGGATGAGTGGCATCGCCGCCGACCTGAACGCCTGAAGTTTCTGGTTTGCCGGCTAATTATTACCTTAGATCTCGATTGAGCATCACCGATTTGACCCGATATTCCCCGCTCTCAACCGCCGACGCCATCGCGAATAGCGGAGAAATAGCGGTCGGTTCCGACCTGCCCGCCCTTGAGGGCAATTTCCAGCCCATCGATCGCCTTAACGCTTGAATGCGCCACACAAAGCGGCGAGCCCGGCGATGCGGGCAGCGGCATTCGCACAGTCAGCGCGTCGACGCCCATCTGGCCAAGTGCATGGCTCGACGTGTCGCCGCCGGCGATGACCACGCGCAGCAGCTTCTCTTGAAGCGTCAGTTCGCGGAGAACCTCGCCAAGGCCACGGCCGAGCTTATGGCGGGCGCCTTCCCGGAGATCGATTTCAGCACCGCGGTCGGCCGCAGGTCCGAGCGCGGTGTAGAGGATGACGCTGCGCCCAGCCTGTAGGCTGGATCGCCCGGTTGCAACCGCGCGCGCAATAGCGTCGTTCGACGTCTCGGAAACCAGTTCGACCGGGTCGAGCTCGATCCCGTCGAAGCCATCGGCCAGAGCATGCCGGATCTGTCGTTCCGTCATCGGCGAGCAGCTCCCCGAGACCACGGCGATCCTGTCGGCAGCGCCCGGCGGCGAAAAGGCAGGTTTGGCATCCACGATCCGGTTCGATGCCCATTCGACCAGCAAGGCATATTCGATGCCCGAAGAGCCGACGACGAAATAACCGCCCGGCTTGCGAGCGCGCCAGATCTCCTTGCCGGCCAGCGCCTGGGTTTCCAGGCTGTCGACATCGACAAGCACGATACCTGTGCCATTCTCTACAAGCCGGTCGAATGCTTCCGACCGCAACGCAGACTGCAGCGTCGCCAGGTCGACCAGGCCCGAGCTGAGGTCGGTCTGGCGCGACAGATGGATCAGCAGGTCGGATTCGTCCATAGGCGTGGTCGGATGGCGGCTCATCACCGGATGGCGGTCTATGCGGAAATATTTTTCGAGATAGGCCGCGAACAGATGACCGAAGGCGGTGTAGCGCTTCAGCTGCGGTGCGCCGACCACCAGCGGCACGCTGTCTTGCCGGAAAACCGAGCGGCCGATCTCGATCGCCCGGCCGATGCTGCCGATCGCCGGGCTGGAATCGAAGGTCGAGCAGACCTTGTAGTGGCAGATCTCGGCGTCGACGGTCTTCAGCCAGGCGAAGGCATCTCGCAGATACGTGTCCATCCACAGCGGTGTCTCACTGCGGCTGGTGCCGGCAAGCCCGAGGGCGCGGCAATGCGCGAATTGTGAAAGCAGCGCCTCGTCCGGCCGGCGCATGAACAGCACGGTCGGCACGCCGCCGAGCTCGAGCGCCTCCATGACGTCGGTGGAGCCGGTCAGGTCGTCGCCATAGTAACTCAGAAGCAGGTTTTGCATGGCGTCAGGCCGCCTCGCCGCCGCCGAACTTCTCGATCGACCGCGCCAGCTCGACATGGCCCAAGGCATAATCCGCCAACGGAATGTCTTGGACCGCTGCTTGCCAGGCTTGCTGCACGGCGCGGACGCCGGCACCCGGCCCGTCCGGATGGCTGACGATGCCACCGCCGCAGAGATAGAGAAGATCGACCGTCCGGCCGGTTCGCTGGAAGGTTTCAGGCGCCTGCCCGCCCCACTGGCCGGAGCCGGCGACCGGCAATGCGCAATCGGCCGGCGAAAAGATCGGCGTGGTCACCGCCTTGAAGGATTCGACGAAAGACCAGTCGGGTTCCCAATATTTCGAGGCGATGCCGTTGATCTGGAACTGGTCGACGCCGAGCAGCCGCCAGAACTGCTGCCAGACCTTGAAATCCATGCCGAGGCCGGGATGACGGGTGAGAATGTCCCAGCCATTGCGGTGGGCATGGAGCACCAGGCTGGAGCGCTTTCGGAGGTAAGCCATGCCACCAAAGCCGATCGAATTGATGTTGACCACCGCGCAATTGCCGCCGGCCTTTGCCACCAGATCGTGGTTTCGCATCATCTCGTCGGGATCGGCATGTGAAATGCCGAAGGCATACATGACCTTCTTGCCGGTCTTCTGCTCGTGATCGAGGATCAGCGGCATGATTGCCCTCACCCGCTCCGACAGCGGTGAATAGGCCGGGCTCATCAGCTTCTCGTCGTCCTTGATGAAATCGACGCCGGCGACAATCAGCTCTTGCACCATCGCGGCCGTCTCGTGCGGACGGAGCCCCAGCGCCGGCTTGACGATGGTCCCGATGATCGGACGATCCGCGACACCGGTCAGTCTGCGGCTGCCCGTGACGCCGAATTGCGGGCCCGGATGCGCGCCCCGGTATTCCTCGGGTAGCTTCATGTCGACAACCCGGATGCCGGACAGATCCTTTATCGAAAAGGTGCCGCCAATGGCGATGGTCATCAGCGCCGACAGGTCGGTGCCGATGGCGTCCAGCGGAAAGGCGATGTCGACGTCGGCGCGCTTGACCGGGCCATTGTTTGCTTCGGGGCCGGGTTCCGGAAGAGACGGCCGATCCGCATCCGGCAGATGCCGTATCGCCAGGACGCGCGCCGCGACCCTGGCCTTGAGCTCTTCGGTCTCGCCGGCCAGCGCGACGAAGGTTCCGGTCGACTGGTCGCTTGCGATCTTGGCCGCCAGCGCCTCGATATTGCCCGGCGTTTCGATGCGATAGGTGAGAACAATCATATTCGCGCGGCCTGCCGGGGTGGTTCGAAAAAGGTTCCTTGGCCCTCGAAATCTGGTATAATGAGTACATAAGCATTGCAAGCCCTATCCGGCTTGGCAGGTAAGGGCGAGCCGGCAACAGGCGTTCCGGAATTCACGGCGGAAATGCTAGGTATAGGTCGGTCAAAGGAGTGATTCGCGACGATGAACCGTTCGGAGCCGATCGTCCGGCGCAAGCTTTCCGACGAAGTATTCTTGAGACTGAAGCGCCTGATCACCAGCGGCGAATTGCTGCCGGGTGACGACATGCCGTCGGAGCGCGAATTGATGGAGCGCTTCGAGGTCGGCAGGCCGGCGATCCGCGAGGCGATGCAGGCGTTGAGCAATATGGGGCTGGTCGCGATCTCGCATGGTGAGCGTGCCAAGGTGCTGCAGCTGACCGCCAAGTCGATCATCAAGCAGGTCGATGGCGCAGCCAAGATCATCCTGTCGTCATCGAAGGACACGCTCGAGCACCTCAAGAATGCGCGTATCTTCTTCGAGCGCGGCATGGTCAGGGAAGCCGCGGAGAAGGCAACTGCCGAGGACGTGCAGCGGTTGCGGGCAACGGTCGCAGAACAGCGCAGCCATCGTGGCGACTCGGAAGCCTTCATTTCCGCCGACATGAAATTCCATACCCAGATAGCGGCAATATCCGGCAACCCGATCTATGTCGCCGTCAGCGAGGCAATGCTTGGCTGGCTAAAGGAATACCACACCGAAATGCTGATCTGGACCGGCAAGGAAAAGTTCACGCTGACCGAGCACGAAGAGATCATCGGACGCATCGAAGCCAAGGATGCGGATGGCGCCGAGAAGGCGATGATCAAGCATCTCGAACGCTCGCGCGCGCTTTACGTGATGAACTCCGGCAGCTGAACTGGAGTAGAGGCCGGACCGGCGTACCGGCCAGGCCGTGTTCGCGGCCTACTGACTAACCACAGACCTGAGCCCGGACCGGCGCAGTTTCTGTTGCCGTCTGAATCCGATGTATGTGCCGCGTGTTTTCACTCAACGAGCATTTACATCTTCCCACCCATGGATTTCCGCGGGCCGCTTCGTCGGCAGCCCGCACGCGGCCATCCTGGAGGCGCCGCGCTTTTTCTGGAATTGGCAATTTTGACAAAAACTATGCTAGACGTGCCACTCGACGAGAACGCCTCCGGGAGAACCGCAATGGCTGACAGAAGCCTCCACGTCGTGATCTGGCTGCCGTCGAATTTCTATTCGGCCGTCGTCTCGACGCTCGTGGAAATGTTTCAGCTTGTGAATGACGTCTGCCGTTCACAGGTCCTTTCATGTGAGTTCGTTTCAAGGGGCGCGCCGTCGACATCAAGCACAGGAATTTCCTTCCCGACAAAGGCTCAACCATCCCGGAAAATGGATGTCCTGATTCTCATTGCGATGCCGGGTGTCGAGATCTCGGAGCTTCTGCGCTCACTGGACGACGAGAGTGAGCATTCAAAACCGCTGATCGCACTCGCGCAGCAGCAGGACGCAATCATCGCAGCACATTGCGGCGCGTGTTATCTGCTCGCCAATTCGGGACTATTGGACGGTAAACGCGCGACGATATCCTGGTGGCTGAAAGCCGAGGCAAGCCGCCGGTTTCCGCAAGTGCGATGGGACGCTTCCCGCCTGCTCATTCGCCAGGACCGCCTTTACACATGCGGAGGCGGGTTTTCCGGACTCGAACTCGCCAGGGCTTTACTCATCGATCTGGGCTTCTCGAAGGAGGAGCGGATCATTCGAAAACTTCTGGTTCTTCCTCCACCGCGCACATTCCAGAGTCCCTATGAATTTCCTCTCGACGAAATTTCGAACGAGGCCAGCCCATTCGAGAACAAGCTGCGCGAGCTCTCGAAAGACAAGATGGCGGAAATCGATCTGAAATTTCTCGCAACCGAATTGGGCATGTCTTCGCGAACCCTGTCTCGCCGATTTTTCGACGAACTCCAGACAACGCCGGGAAAATGGATCCAGGAAAGGCGGCTGGAGTTGGCAAAATCCATGCTTGAGGAAACGAAACTGAGTGTTTCAGAAATTTGCTATCGGGTGGGATATCAGGACGTCGCCTCGTTCAGCCGTCTTTTTTCCAAGACAACTGGAATGGCACCAGGCGAGTTTCGAAAGCAAATCCGGTGACAAGTCGGCAACGGAAGTGTTGCGGCTATCCATGAGCCTCGGCAATGAGTTCAGCCGATCCGGACGATTGCGTAGGGCGTCATCACAAGACGGTCTCGGCCCGGCGCGTTTCGCTGGATTTGGCGTGACGTTCGTCCATCCCAGATCTTTAGAGGACCCTGATCTGAGCCGAGCCCGGAAACGTCGACCGGAAAATCGTCCGGGGTAAGGTTCGCGAGCCAGACGATGATCTTGCCCATCTGGGAGCGGCCGGCCAGTGCCAGCACCCGCGTCTCATCAGTCGTTGTCGCCGCCACATGCGCATGGCCGGCCAGATCGCAAAGTCCTTTCACCGCGTGGAAAATCGGCCGGGGTGCACCTTCTTCGACAGGCTCGCCCGACGAGGCCAGTACGCCGAATGGTCCGGTGAAGTTGCAGAGCGTGAGCATTTCGAGCCCGGCCGGCGCAACGCGCGCGGCATAGCCGATCGTCCATGCGGCCCCGAACAGCCCCACATGGCGAGGGTCGCGGTCGGCCATGGCGATGCGCTGACGGTCGGGATTGGGCTTGGTCGCACCGCCATAAGGGTTCTGGCGCATGGCAATGGTCGACGGCCCGATCCGGTAAGGTTTTGTTCCGAAGATCGTCCTAACTGACGCCGTCATGAAAGGCAGTGTCTCCAGCGATTGCAAGACGCTGAGATCGTCGGCGGCATGCACGATCGGGCAGGTGCAATGCGTGACGAAATCGAGCGGATCGGCGGGGACGCGCTTGCGGTTCAACTCAGTGAAATAGCTGAACATGCCGCCGCCGAGGCGGATATCGGGGAAGGCGCGGCGGGCGGCAGAATAGACGTCTTCGAGCGGCGGGCATTGCGGCCACGCGCTGCCCGGTGGCGTCGACTGCCGGTCGACCGAGGGCGAGACGGCAATGGCCGAAAGCTTGAGCCCGGCCTGGCGCACCCTGTCGGCGACGCCTGAAAGCTCGGCGTCGAGATCGCCGTCGCCGGCAATGACACATTCGAGGGTTGTCCGGACCGGATAGGCGGCGGCGAGCCGGGCATAGGACCGCAAGGCGGCGAGCCCGTGGCCGCGCGTCGGGTCATAGTGGAACATCAACTGCTGCGGGCCAAGCTCGGACAGCACCGACAGCTTGCCCAGCGCCGCCTCGACCTCATCAGGGTAGATGATAACGCCGATATCCGGCAGCACCGGTCCAGCTTGGCCGAGCCTGACACGAATCGGTTCGGCGCTTGCCACGGCGGCCGGCACTTTCCCGGGACCCTCTACCCGCAAGCTGACGGTTTGGCGGAAGGTCTCGCCGGCCGGCAGCACGTATGGCCATGGCAGCGCGAGCGGCCGGACATAGGTCTTGTAGGAGGCATCCGACCAGTTGCGCTGGTCCTCCATCTCGAAGGTATCGCCTTCCATCCGGCATTCAGCGGTGACGCCGGGCCGGACCTCGTGGGTGATCGCCCGCAGATCCTTGAACGGCTGCCAGGGATCGATCAGCTCTGGAAGCCTGGTCGCGACCACGCTGCCATCGGTATGCTCGACCGTGACCGGGCTGCCGGCTAGGCCGGCGATCGGATGCAGGATGCAGAAACCGCAGCGATTGGTCTCGAAATCGTCGTCGGGAAGAGCGCTCACGTCGAAGACCAGTCGGCCATCGGCGGCGCCCTTGATGGTCGCACGGAAGTCGAGCCGGCTTCCCTCTGGCCCGAAACAACCTGCCGAATAGCTGACGGAGAAAGCGTCATCGCCCTGGTCGATTTCCAAATCGGTGAGCGTCGGCTCGTAGGTGCCCCAGTCGCGATCCCTGACGATGTAGGCGATGGCGCGCAGGACTTCGGTGTCGCCGTGCCGGATGGTGCGCAGATTGCCGTTGACGAAGTCCGCCGTCAGCGCGCCGGCGCGCAGCCTGACCGGTTCGGCTTCAACAGCACGTGTGCCATAGAGGAGGAAGGCGTCGGCTGTCATTTCAGCAAGGTGTCGAGTTGCACCGGCTCCCGGCTTGCGGCGCCGGCGTACGCTGCCTCGACCAGCGCCAATGTCTTGAGGTTGTCCGCGCCCGAGGTCGCGGGCTCGGTTCCGTTGGTCAGGCAATCGACCCAGTGCTTTTGAATGGCGACGACGCTTTCCTGGATGTTATGCCACGGCCGCGATGCCCAGGCCAGCAGCGGTGGCGAGACGTCGCTCACGACTGTCCCGCTCCGGCCGGTGACAGTGAGGCGGTAGCCCTGCGCCAGCCGGATCGTGCCGTCGCTGCCGTCGATCTCGATCAGCGTCTCGGGGAACGGCTCGGTAGCGAGCTTGCTGGCGTAGCTGCAGTCGACCACGGAAGTGGCGCCGCTCGTATGGTCCATCAGCATCGTCGCAACGTCCTCGCCGGCAATGCCAGGGTTGATGCGCGCCGTTCGCGCGGTGACCGTCGAGACGTCGCCCAGCAGGAAGCGGGCAATGTCGAGGCTGTGGATGCCGAGATCCTCGATGATGAAGCGCTTGCCCGTCGCCAGATAAGGCTGGCCGGAGAACACGTCATAGGCAGATCGGAACGAGATCCGGCCGAAGAAGGGAGCGCCGATTTCGCCGCTGTCCAGCACGGTACGCACTGCCTGGATCGGCGACTGCCAGCGAAAATTCTCATGCACCATCAGCGGCACGCCGGCGTCGGCGCAGGCCTTTACCATCGCCTGGGCGTCGGCAAGCGTCGGTGCAAACGGTTTTTGGCAGATTGCCGGAACGCCGTGCTGCGCCGCCATCTCGACGAGCATTCTGTGGCTTGGTGCGGTGGTGGCGATGTCGACGAAATCCAGCCTTTCGCCGGCAAACAGCGCTGACGCGTCCGTATAGCGCCGCGCAATCCCAAAATGGTCGCCGACGATCCGCAGCCGCTCCGGATCGCGGTCGCAGATGGCGGCGATCGAGGCACCCTCGACGTCACGCCAGGCATGCATCTGGTTGACGGCAAAGAAGCCGCAGCCGATCAGCGCTCCACGCAGCTCCGCCATATCAGCCGGCCTTTGCCATCTGCATCAGCGTCACCCGGCTCTGCAATCGGCGCTGTGCCTGGTCGACGACGACGGCGACGATGATGACGAGGCCCTTGATCACCATCTGCCAGAACGAGCTCACCCCCATCATCACCAGCCCGTCCGAAAGGATGCCGATGACGAAGGCGCCGACAATGGTACCGCCGATCGTACCACGTCCGCCCGACATCGAGGTGCCGCCAAGCACTGCCGCGGCAATGGCATTCAACTCGAAGCTCTCTCCAGTCGCGGGATGCGAGGCCATCAGTTCGGACGAGATGATCAGCCCGACGATCGCCGCGCAGAAGCCGGAGAACATGTAGACGAACATCTTCACCATGTTGACGCGGACGCCTGAAATCCGTGCCGCCCGCTCATTGCCGCCCACGGCGAAGATGTGGCGGCCGAGCGGGGTATATTTGGCGAGATAGGCCGCCCCTAGCGCAACGACGAGCAAAATCCACAGCGCGACCGGCAGGCCGAGCAACCGGCCGGCGCCGAGGAAGCCGAACCCGGTGGTACCAAGCTCCGGCTTGCCGACGAGATTGGGGAAGGTACGGCCGTCCGACGACAGCAGCGCCAGGCCGCGCGCGACATAGAGCACGCCGAGCGTGGCGATGAACGGCGCAACGTTAAGCCTGGTGATCAGCAAGCCGTTGACGGCGCCGATCAATATGCCGACGGCAAGCGTGATCAGTGCGATCTCGAAGACGTTGAAATAGATGGTGTAGCCGACCTGCAGGTCGATGCCGTTGAGCACGAGATAGCCGGCCACCATGCCGCACAGGCCGACGATCGAGCCGACCGACAGGTCGATGCCGCCGGTGATGATGACGAAGGTCATGCCCATTGCAAGGAATGCGTTCAGCGCCACGTGCTTCGACATCAGGATAAGATTGGCGGCCGATAGGAAATTGGGGGCAGCTATCGAGAAGAATAACAGCACGGCGATCAGCGCGATGAACGTCCTCGCCTTCATCAGCATCAGCAGGACCGAGCCGCTCGACTTCGAGGTGACCGCCGCCTTGGCTGGGATGTCAGTCATGCGCCTTGCTCTCCGTGCGAGACCGGTCCGTGGCCGAGGGCCGAGGCAGCGACGAGCGCGGCCTCCGTCGCCTCTGCGCGATCGAACATGCCGGTCAATTTTCCATTGCTCATCACTGCGATGCGGTCGGACAACGCCATCACCTCATCGAGATCGGAGGTGGCAAACAGGATCCCCAGGCCGTCGCGCGACAGCTTGCGCATGGTCCGGAACACGTCGGCCTTGGCGCCGACGTCGATGCCGCGGCTGGGCTCGTCCATCAGCAGCACCTTCGGTCCGGTGAGCAGCGCCTTGCCGATCACCACCTTCTGCTGGTTGCCGCCCGACAGCGACGAGACTTCCTGCGCCGGATCGGCGACCTTGATCGCCAGTTCGCGCACCGTCCGGGTCACCGCCTGTCTTTCGGCGGCACCACGAATGTGGAATAGGCGCACGAAACGTGACAGGCTGGCCAGCGTCAGATTGCTGGCGACGGAGAGGATCGACACCAGCCCTTCGCGCTGGCGGTCTTCGGGGATCAGCGCCAGGCCGCGCCGGATGCGCCGCGTCGTGTCGCGCTCGTGCACTTTTTTGCCGGCAATGAATATCGTGCCGGTCGAATGGCCGTGGCGGCCCATGATGCAATCGAACAGCTCGCTGCGTCCGGCGCCCATCAGGCCATAGATGCCGAGGATTTCGCCGGCGCGCAGCGATAGCGAGACGTGATCGACCGCAAGCCCGCCGGTGACGCGCGGCAGGCAAATGTCCTCGGCGCGGAATATTTCCTCGCCCGGCACATGACCGTCGGCCTTGGCGAAGTCCTTGGCGTCCGAGCCGATCATCTGCCGCACGATCCACTGGGTGTCGACGTCTTTCATCTCCGCCTGGCCGGTGATGCGCCCATCGCGCAGCACGGTGATGGTGTCGCCGATGCGGATCAGTTCCTCGAGCCGGTGCGAGATGTAGACGATTGCCACGCCACGCGCCTTGAGGTCGGCAATCACCTTGAACAGGATCTCGACTTCCGCCGCGCTGAGCGCCGAGGTCGGCTCGTCCATGATGAGGATGCGCGCATCGAGCGAAACCGCCTTGGCGATCTCGACCAGCTGCTGCTGGCCGATGCGCAGATCCTCGACCAGCATATCGGGCCGGATGCCGGCTTCCAGGCGTTCAAGGAACTCCGCCGCGCGGCGCTCCTGCTCCTTGCGGTCGATCTTGCGGAAACGATTGGTGATCTCGCGGGTGGCGAAAATGTTTTCGGCGACCGTCAAATTGCCGAACAGGTTCAGCTCCTGGAACACCATGCCGATGCCGCGGCTTACAGCATCACCCGATGACGAGAAGGAAACCTCCTCGCCGTCCAGCAGGATGCGCCCGAGCGTCGGTTGCTCGACACCGGCGATGATCTTCATCAGCGTCGATTTGCCGGCTCCGTTTTCGCCGACCAGCACGTTGACCGCGCCTTTGCGCACCTCGAAATTCGCCCGCTTGACCGCGACGGTGCCGGAATAGACCTTCGAGACATCCTCCAGCTTCAGGATGACATCTTGATCGCCGCTCATGGCTTCGGCCCGATCTCTGCCTCCGCCGGCGTCACCAGCGGAAGGTCCTGGCCAGTGCCCGGCGTATAGGCGCCAAGTACCTCGACGCTGCGGCCCTGGAGTGTCTCGCGCGGCAGCTTGGAAAGCACGGTCTTGTCGGCGTAGGCGTTGAAAGCCTTGCCGAACTGGGCGAAGTCGATCTGGTTGGTGAAATCGTTGAACTGGATGAAGTCGAGGCTGTCGCGCAGCGCGGTTCCGCGCATGGCGGGTCCGATCTGCACCCGCGCATCCGCCTTGCCGTCGCCGTCGGCATCGATGTCCATCGTCGCCGCGCGTGACTGTGTATTGGCTGCAACGACCTTGCCCATGAGCCGAACCGCGAAGGTCCATGGCGAATTCGCCTGCTTCTTCGGATTGCCGTATTTGGCGCCGGCGGCGGCGGGGTCGGCCTTGGCCAAGGCATGCACCTCGGCAAACGGCCCGGCCTTCTGCTGCAGATAGGGTACCACTTTCGCCGCCCAGATGTCCTCGACCATCTTGTCGGGATTGAACGCGGAGCCAGTGCCGCCGTTTTCTGCTGACGGTGTCGGCAGGATCTTGCAGGCGGTCAGGCTGACTATAGCTGCAAGGAGCGACGTGACAAGGATCGGCCGGGTCAGCGTGTTGAACATGTCGGCTCGTTCGGCATGGCGGTCAGGAGCACCCAGAGAAATGGAAGCAAGGGCGAAATGGAAGCAAGGGACGAACCGGAGGCTCGTCCCTTGCTGCTTGATGTTACGCCGGCTCAGTTGGTGAGCGCGAACGTCTCCAGCTTGGCGGCATTGTCGCCATTGACCAGGACGCAGTCCATCAGCTGTTTTTCTTCGGCGGGAGTCTTTTTGTTCTTGATGAAGTCGTTGGCCTGCTCGACAGCCATCTGCGCCTGCGCGAAGGCCGGCTGCAGGACTGTCGCCTTGATGCCGCCGGAGGTGATCGAGTCGCGCACGTCGTTCGAGCCGTCGAAGCCGACGACGATGACGTCCTTGCGGCCGGCAGCGGCAAGTGCCGCATAGGCGCCCATCGCCATCGTGTCGTTGCCGGAGATCACGCCCTTGATATCGGGATTGGCCTGGAGGATGGATTCCATCTTTGAATAGGCCTCGGTCTGGCTCCAGTTGGCCGACTGCTGCGCCACCATCTTCAGGTCCGGATAGTCGTCGATGACGTCGTGGTAACCCTTGGAGCGGATGCCGGCATTGGTGTCGGATTCCTTGCCGACGAGCTCGACGAAATTACCCTTTTCGCCCATCAGCTTGACGAATTCCTGCGCGCCGAGCTGGGCGCCCTGATAATTGTTGGAGACGATCTGCGCGACGGCAACGCCGGTGGCATTGATCTCGCGATCGATCAGGAAGGAAGGAACGCCTGCGTCCTTGGCCTTCTGCACCGCGGCGACGGTGGCGTCGGCGCCGGCATTGTCGAGGATGATCGCCTTGGCGCCGCGGCCGATCGCGGTGTCGATCAATTCCGACTGCTTGTTGGCGTCGTCGTCATGGACGAGCACCAACGCCTCGTAGCCGAGTTCCTTGGCCTTGGCCTCCGCGCCGACAGCTTCCGCCTTGAAGAACGGATTGTCATGCGAGGGCGTGATGATGGCGATCAAATCCGCCGCATAGGCGGGTGCGGCGGTGCCAAGCGCCAGCATGCCGGCAAAAGCTGCAAGCGTCATTCTGCGTGTCAGTTTCATGTATTCCTCCCGTTGAAAATCCGTGCCTTGTCGCAAGGCTATATGCATTCGATTTCGTTAGCGGGCGTAGACGGCGGGTCGCGTCAGATTCACAAGCCTTGGCCGGCTTCACCCCGACGGACCGCTTCCCCTATCCTCCACTCATCCAGCTCCTGAGCCTGCTGCGAAGCTTGACGATCCGATCCATCGAACAGCTAAGCCAACTGGTATAATGAGTCAATGACAATTTCAGGTGACATGTTCCGGTGAACGCGTCGCTGCCCTCAAGTGATGCGCTGAATGCTCGCGGCAATCTCCTCCGGCTCGAACACCCGCTTCCAGTCGTCGCGCATCAGCACCGGCTTGCCGAACTCTATCGCCTTGTTGCAGGCGTCGGAGAACACACCTTTGGTTTCGCCGAAGATGACGGCGCCAAGCACGTTCATATGGCCTAGCAGGAAATCGAGCGCCGCCTGCTTGTCGACCCCGCGCGCCACCACCTCGTCGACCGCCTCTTTCATGACGACGAGCAGCGAGGCGCATACCGTTTCCGAAAGGCCGGGCTCGAGCAGCGCCATCTGATCGACAGTGACGCGATGGGAGCGCATGACCGGAGCCCAGATGATCTTGGCGATCGCCTCACCCTTGGCGAAATCTTCCTCCGGTCCCTGCATCAAGGCGCTGACCATGTGCTGCTTGGCCTTGACGCCGCCGAAATAATCCTTCTTGGCCGCCATGTCGGTCTCGTCGTTGAAGATCGGCGGATGGCACGGGTGGGTGACGAAATAGGTCAGGTCCGGCCGCTCCGGCAAATGCCCGGCGAAAGGTGCCGCGGCGTCGAGCACGACGACCATCGTGCCTGATGCAAGCTTGCTCTCGACACTCGCCGCGACCTTGCCGATGTGCGTGTCCGGCACCGCCAGGATCACCACATCGGCGCCATCAAGCGCCTCATCGGCGCTGACGGCATCGATGCCGAGGCCCGACTTCAGCCGCTCGCGGCCGGCGTCGCTGACCTCGACATGGCGTATTGTATAGGGAGATCCGCGAAAATTGGTCGACAGACGGTAACCCATTTTGCCGCCCGCACCAAACAGCGCAATCGTTGTCATGTGTCCGTTACTCCTGAATTCCAACGACGGCCCTGCCGATCGTCATCCCATTGACTTGTATGCACATTACCGCCGGTTGGCGGATTAGAAAACGCAGGGGAGCCGCCGCTCGAATGACGATGCCATGGACGATGTCTCGGGCGCCCGGATGTCCAGCACAGCGCAGCTACGCGGAGCATGCTACCTCAGGTACACATTATACCAGCATACCAAATTGGCAAGCGGCCATGGCACGGCTCTGACCACTTCTTGGCCGTCGTTTACCTCCTGTTCAACGGCAAGGAGCGATCATCGCGCTGAACTGCCGACCGGCGGGATGATTCGCAGCCGACAAAGGCCCATGCTCGAAACTTCACTCTACAGCCCGGTCAAGGCCTTCCTGGAAGGCCTTGGATTTATGGTCAAGGGCGAGATCGGCGGCTGCGATCTGCTGGCGCTGAGTGCCGACTCTCCACCGATCGTCGTCATCTGCGAGCTGAAGCTGACGTTCAACCTTGAGCTGGTCCTCCAAGGGGTCGACCGTATGGCGGCGAGCGACGAGGTCTGGCTCGCGGCATGCATGTCGGCGCGTGGCAAGGGCCGTGAGAGCGATGTGAGATACCGCAATCTCTGCCGTCGCCTCGGCTTCGGCCTGCTTGGCGTGCGACCGAACGGCGAGGTTCAGGTGCTGCTCAGCCCGACGGCATTGGCTCCGCGTCGCGATCCCCGGCGTCGCTCGAAGCTAATTGACGAACATCGGCGTCGGCAGGGCGATCCTGTCGCCGGCGGCGGCTCGCGTGCGCCGATCATGACCGCCTATCGCCAGCAGGCACTGGCATGCGCCGCAGCCCTCGCGGATGGCCCGAAACGGCCGCGTGACTTGAAGCCCAACCTGCCGAACGCGCCCAAGATCCTGCTGCACAATGTGTATCGCTGGTTCGCACGCACCGATCGCGGGATCTACGAACTGACCGCTCAGGGCCGTGAGGCGTTGCAGCGCTGGCCGCAGCCCGATCGCGGCCACACCGCTGCCTGAGACAGCCAACGCCGGATTTCGCGCCCTGCTTTCCGCGACAATCACGGCTTTCGGCCAGACGGCACTCAGTACAAGACAGCACCTCAGTCACGGAACCATATTTCGACACGATGGTTTTGTCGTCACCGAATTGATCGTCCGCTGAGCAAACGGAAGGAACGGCCATGCGCCTATCGACGACAATTGCCACACTTTCGGCACTGGCCCTTGCCTCGCCGGTCTATGCGCAATCCGTGGGACCAGAGCTTGCCCCTGTCCCGCCGACGGCGCCGCAAACCCTGCCAGAGCAAGCCACGCCCGAAGGGACCACACCCGACCAGGCTACACCTGACCAAGCCTTCTCCGCCCAGAATTTCACCGCAGTGACAATCGTGGCGATGGAGGATCTGCCTCCTGACATCAAGGCACAGGCGGAGGCCGTCGTCACCCAGACCAGCGCCGAGGATTTGCGCATCCTGCAAAGTTCGATCGACGCATCGCCGCAGGCGGCATCGGCACTGGCGGCGAACGGGCTTAATTCCACGCAGGTCGTGGCGGCCAATATCGACGGCGACGGCACGCTCACGCTGATCATCCAGACGACGACGTGAGCGGCTGAAAGCGGACAAGCCGGTTCCGGCACGGAACCGAAGTCCGCCTGATCGCGGAGGACTGTCATGGCCGAGGCTGCAGTTCGCAACTTCACCATCAATTTCGGGCCACAACATCCCTCCGCTCACGGCGTGCTGCGGCTGGTGCTCGAACTCGACGGCGAGATCGTGGAACGCGCCGATCCCCATATCGGCCTGCTGCATCGCGGCACCGAAAAGCTCATCGAGTACAAGAACTACCTGCAGGCCTTGCCCTATTTCGACCGGCTCGACTACGTCGCGCCGATGAACCAGGAGCATGCATTCTGTCTCGCTGCCGAGAAGCTCCTCGAAATATCGGTTCCGAGACGCGGGCAGCTCATCCGCGTGCTTTTCTGCGAAATCGGCCGACTCTTGTCGCACCTCCTCAACGTCACCACGCAAGCCATGGACATCGGCGCGCTGACGCCGCCGCTCTGGGGTTTCGCCGAGCGCGAGAAGCTGATGGTCTTTTATGAGCGCGCGTCCGGTGCCCGCATGCACGCGAATTATTTCAGGGTCGGCGGCGTGCATCAGGATCTGCCGCCGGAACTCCTCGACGACATCTGGAAGTTCTGCGATCCGTTCCTCAAGGTCTGCGACAATCTCGACGAACTGTTGACCGAGAACCGCATTTTCAAGCAGCGCAATGTCGATGTCGGCGTGATCGGCCTCGATGATGCCTGGGCCTGGGGCTTTTCCGGCGTGATGGTGCGCGGATCGGGCGCGTCCTGGGACCTGCGCAAGGCGCAGCCATACGAATGCTATTCGGAGATGGATTTCGATATCCCGGTCGGCAAGCATGGCGACTGCTACGACCGCTATCTCGTCCGCATGGAGGAAATGCGCCAGTCGGTCCGGATCATGCGGCAATGTCTGGAAAAGTTGCGCTCACCAGAAGGTCAGGGGCCGGTTGCGATCCCGAACCACAAGATCACGCCGCCGCCGCGCGCCACGATGAAGCGCTCGATGGAAGCGACGATCCACCACTTCAAACTTTATACCGAAGGCATTCGCGTGCCGAGCGGTGAAGTCTATGCCGCCGTCGAGGCGCCGAAGGGCGAGTTCGGCGTCTACCTCGTGTCGGACGGAGGCAATGTTCCCTACCGGTGCAAGATCCGCGCACCTTCCTTCGCCCACCTGCAAGCGATGGATTTCCTGTCCCGAGGCCATATGATCGCCGACGTTGCCGCGATCATCGGCTCGCTCGACATCGTGTTCGGAGAAATCGACCGCTAGTTTAGCCAGGTCGCAGGATCTTCCCCGATCGCAGGATCATTCGTCGTTAGTAGCCGCGCAGGCAGGCCTGGACGGCGCTCGAACGCCCGTCCGGCGATGGCCCTCAATTGCGGCAGGCCAACCCAAATTCTCGCATCAAAGACAGACGCATGGCCGCGACAAGGCGCAGCCAAGCGTCGAGGAGTTTCACAATCTGCGCGGCCTGACGGGGCACGAGCCCTTCCAAGTTCGGAAGCGCTCTCCACGGCGCGGAAAGAACGCGTGTTCCGCCGTTCCTCGTACCGCGTCAATGCACGATCAAGCCCTTCATCCAGGCAACAAATCTGTTGCCGCGAACTATCCCGCGCACCCTGGCAGCGGCCCATCTCGCTTGCATCGTAGCGCCGACATGGCAATGGCAGACGATTTGGTGCAACTGCCGGTCGCTCAGTTCGAAGAAGCGCTTTGCCTCACCATAGGTATCATCGCTGAGGCCCATGGCACGCAGAACCGGATCCTCGAAGGCGACAGTGAGCGGCGTCCCAGCGCCACGCGATCTGTCGCGCGCTTCCCTGTTCATATATTCGGTGCCTGGAAGCGCCCCAAGGCATCGCGTCGGGTTTTGTTCGAGAAGTTCCGCCCAACGTTCAATCCGCTGGGTTCGGCTCATCGCCGGATACGCCGCGAAGGACTCAACTTCCGCGACGGCCTGCAGTTGGTCGAGTGTTTGATGTTTCATGGTCGGCTCCTGTCGACAGGTGAATTCGCCCACGCCTATATGAGCAATTATCGCGCCGTCGAGCGCTGACAAGGCCGGACCGCCGCAACATGAGGCGTACGGATCACCTGCCCGGTGAAGCGGCGCTCGAATTCCAACGCGCCCCCGCCTGTGTTCGATGTCGACCCGTTAACCGAACCCGGTTCCAGACAGGAACTTTTGCGGAAGCTTGCCGTTTGGCTTTGCGTCCGCTTCGGCGGCTGCAATATCAGTCTTGAAAGCAATTCCATTGGACACGAAGCCTCAACGCGTCGAGCAAGACGTCGAGCCTGTAAATGAAACCCGGGAGCAACCGGCTCCGGTTCGAGAATCTCGTGAGCGATCGGCAGAGCCCCGGCAGGAAAAACCCGACGGGAACGCCTCGCAACGAAAGGCCGGTCTGCTCGGCTTTCCCAAGCGCCATCCCTATGCGGCTGCAGCCATCGCGCTTGCGCTGTTGCTCGTCGCGGCAGGCATCGCGATCTGGTGGCTGAACGCTCGCCAGTACGAATCGACCGACGACGCCTTCATTGACGCCCGCACGGTGACGATCGGCGCTCAAATAGCCGGCCGCATTACCGAGCTGGCGGTTACCGACAATCAGCATGTACAGGCGGGCGATGTCCTCCTGCGTATCGACGACAGCGACTATCAGGCAAACCTGAAGCAGGCCGACGCCGGCGTCGCCGCGGCCGAGGCCGAAATCGTCAATGTCACCGCCCAGATCGAGGCTCAAAACGCAAAGGTGAACGCTGCCCAGAAACAGGTTGCACAGGCCAAGGCAGCGCTTGATTTCGCCAAGGCCGAGGATCAACGCAACCGCGAACTCCTGGCCAGGGGCACGGCAACGCAGCAGCAGGCGCAGCAGGCGGCATCGACGTTGCGTCAGGACCAGGCTGCGCTGGACAGCGCCGAGGCTAACGTCACCTCGGCAAAAAGCCAGGTTTCGGTCTTGCAGGCACAGGCCAGGAGCGCCGAGGCGAAGCTCGATCAGGCCAAGGCCAGCCAGGAGCAAGCCCGCACGACGCTGTCACGCACGACCATCACAGCACCCGCAGCCGGGCGGGCAACGAGCATTTCGGCCGCGAACGGCGCCTACGCCCAACCCGGCCAGGTATTGATGATGTTCGTTCCCGACGAGGTCTGGGTGAAGGCCAATTTCAAGGAGACGCAGCTCGACCTGATGCGGCAGGGACAGCCGGTCGACATCGACATCGACGCCTACCCGGACAAGTCCTTCCATGGCCGCGTCGACAGCATCCAAGCCGGCAGCGGCACCGCCTTCAGCCTCCTGCCGGCTGAAAATGCCACCGGCAACTACGTCAAGGTGGTGCAGCGCGTGCCGGTCAAGATCGTCTTCGACAAGCCACCGGATGTGCTTCTCGGGCCAGGCCTGTCGGTGGTGCCGACGGTCAAGGTGCGATGAACGGCGAAGCCGCCAGAAATCAGGGCGAAAGCCGATCCGCCGCCGGGACACGCAATCCCTGGCTTATCGCCATCGTCGTCTCCATCGCGACTTTCATGCTGGTGCTGGACACCTCGATCGCCAATGTCGCCCTGCGCAACATCGCCGGCAGCCTGGCGGCCGGAATTGATGAAAGCACCTGGGTGATTACCACCTATCTCGTTGCCAACTCGGTGATCATCCCAGTCAGCGGCTGGCTGGCAAGCGTCATCGGCCGCAAGCGCTACTACATGCTCTGCGTGGCGACCTTCACCGTCGCGTCGCTGCTATGCGGACTGGCGCCCAACCTGGAACTGCTCATCCTGTTCAGGGTCCTTCAGGGCCTCGGCGGCGGCGGTATGGCGCCAAGCGAGCAATCGATCCTTGCCGACACCTTTCCGCCTGAAAAGCGCTCGCAAGCCTTCGCACTTTACGGCATTGCCGTCATCGTCGCACCGACGGTCGGGCCGACGATCGGCGGCTGGCTGACAGACCATTTCTCCTGGCACTGGATCTTCTTCATCAACGTGCCGTTCGGCATCCTGTCGCTGGCCCTGGTGCAATGGCTGGTGGTCGAACCGGACGTCCTCAAACGCGAACGCAAGGAACGGCTGAAAGGCGGCCTGAAGATCGACGGGGTCGGCTTCGTCCTGGTGGCGATAGCCTTGGGGTGCCTGGAGATATTTCTCGATCGGGGCCAGCGCTACGATTGGTTCGCCTCGGATTTCATCACCACTTTCGCAGTGATTTCCGCGATCGCGTTCCTGCTGCTTATCCCATGGGAACTCAGTCGCAGCGATCCGGTCGTCGACATGCGCCTATTGTTCACGCGCCAGTTCGGCACGGCCTTCCTGGTCATGATGGCGGTCGGTGCAATCCTGTTCAGCACCACCCAGATCGTGCCGCAGCTGCAGCAGACGACATTTGCCTACACCGCGACGCTCTCGGGCCTTTCGATGATGCCGGGCGGCATCGCCATGCTGATCTTGATGCCGGTGTCCGGATTTGTAGGCAGCATCGTGCAGCCTAAATACCTGATCATGATGGGCATGTCGGTGGTCGCAGTGGCCCTTTGGCATATGACCTCGCTTACCCCGGACGCCAGCTTCCGCTTCTTTGCCTTTGCCCGTGTTTTCCTGATGGTCGGACTGCCGTTCCTGTTCATTCCCATCTCGACCGCGGCCTATGTTGGCCTGCCCCCGCAGAAGACCAACCAGGCATCGGCGCTGATCAACGTTGCACGCAATATCGGCGGCAGCATCGGCGTCTCGCTGTCCAACACCGTCATTGCGCAAAGCTCCCAGATCCATCAATCGAACCTGGTCGGCCACACCGCGCAATCGTCGCCCGCCTATCAGCAGGCGCTTCGGCAGGCGACCGATCATTTCGTCGCCCAGGGTTCGCCGATGGTCGAGGCGAAGCAGCAGGCGATCGGCTGGCTTGGTCAGTTGATCGCCCGCCAGGCCACGCTGCTCGCCTATGTCGATGTCTTCCGCTACTGCGCGGTGGCAACCGCCCTGCTGGTTCCGCTGGCGCTGCTGCTGCGGTCAAGCAAGTCGCGCGGCAGCCAGCCGAATCCCGAAATGGGCTGACCGGCAAGTGCGACGTTGTGGTTCCAAGAACGAGGAAGCCGGGAACCAGCTGACCCGTTGCGTTGTTCTGCGCCAAGAGGAGATGACTACGATGGCCACTATTCCCACACCCGAGCCAACACCGACCCCGGTGCCACCGCCTCCCATCCCCGATCCCAAGCCCGTGCGTGAGCCGGACCCCGACAGGCTCCCCGACGAGGATCCCGTTCCCAACCCGGATGAAAACGACATTCCACCGAAGCGGATGGCTGTTACCCGGCAATTGCCGTGATCGTTCTGCAGTGTGCACTGACGATTGCTTGCGCCAGTGGCGCCGCCTGTCAGATTTCGAGCATGGCGTAGGGGCGGCCGGTCGGCTTGGCGACGTGCATGGCAACGTTATAGACCGGCGCTCCGCCCGGCGTGCGGCCCTCGTAGGCGCCGCGATGCGCATGACCATGCACCACCGCGCTGACCTGGAACCGGTCTATTGTCTCGGCCAGGCGGGACGAACCGAGAAACGGGAAGATCTCCAGCGGTTCGCCTTCGACCGTCTCAACGACAGGCGCGTAGTGCAGAACGACAAGCGTGCGTTTGGCGCGGACCTGCCGCATCGCGTTTTCAAGCCGCATCGCTTCGTTCACGCTTTCCGCCACCATCGACTTGATCGCCGGTTCGCCGAAGGAGCCGAGCATGCGCGATCCAAAACCGCCAACGAAGCCCTTGACCCCAACGAACCCGACCTCGTGAATCTCTGTCGCCTCACCGTCGAGCAGGTGAACGCCCGCCTGGCGTAGAATGTCGGTGACCTGGTCGACGGCGCCTGACTCATAGTCGTGGTTGCCAAGTACGGCGACGACCGGGATCGTGCAGGCACGCAGTTCCTCGGCAAGGATTTCGGCCTCCCGAGGCTTGCCGAGATTGGTAAGGTCACCCGTCAGCACGAGAACCTGGGCTTCACGCGACATCTCGCCGAAAAGATCGCGGTACGAGGCCTGGTCTTCCTTGCCGACATGCAGATCGCCAATGGCGGCGACTTTGAGTGCGCTGACGTTTTCCGCCTTTGCCGAAGCAGTTTCGAGCTCGTCAGCCATTGCTATGTTCTCCTTCACCGCCGACGTCGGCAAAGCCCCAGTCCTTGACGTCGATCTCATAGTCGGTTCGTGAAAGCATGCGCCCACGGCAGATTTTCATCCGGGAAGGTGGCAATTCGCGCTGCTTGGCCAGCCGGTCCAGCAGCTCATCGAGCAGCCAGGCGGGTACGCGGCCCCGCTCCGACGGATAGATCCATCGGAAGTTCAAGAGATGCATCAGCAGAACTTCCCAATGAACTTCCATGTAGGAAAGCAGCCTTTGCCAGTCGATCTGGTCGTGCGTCTTGAGGATGGTGTGCGAAACGTCGGCGCCATCGTGGCGGCCGCGGTCCTGGATGAAACATTTGGACCAGACAAGCTCGGTGGGACCGATGATCCGCACCTGGCTGCCCAGCAATTCGCCCTGACGGGCGTGCTCCAGCCACTGGTCGTCGACCGGCATTGTGCCGTTCATCGAGGCGAAAATGACGTCGAAAAAATGCGTCCCCCTGAACACTTTGCCAAGCCACCGGTCGTCCTCGACGACGACGGCGTAACCGATCCGCTTGAAATGGGCGAGGATGCGCGGGCAGTCGCCGGCCTTGCAGAAAATGTCGAGATCCTTGGTCTGGCGGGTGATCCCGGTATAGGCGCTTACGGCATAGGTGCCGGCGACGAGAAAGGGGATGCCGGTCGCGACCAGCTCGCGGATCGCTTCGATATAAAAGACCTCCGCTTCGGCATTGCGAAGCGTCGGGGCGGCCTTTGGATCGACCGACGGGACAGATGCCGGGATAGCGCTTTCCGGTGGGGGATTGATGATCATAAGCAAAGGCTCCTGGCCCGGCAGACCAGCAGCCGCCTGTATCTAATAGCCAAGCATGCCCGATGGTTCCGCCGTTGCGCGCCACTGCCGCTCTTGCCTTCCGCATCAGGTGGACGCGCCGCCGTGGCAGGCCTTCCAAGAGCTCATGGCCGTCGGCTGCGGCCGCAGCGCCAAAAAGACATGTGAGCGGTCATTTTTGAGGTCAAGATCGCAGCGCGGTCACCCTCAGGCGCGTCGAGGCGGAGTAGGCCCGCTATCATCCTCGGGTTCGGACAGGATTGGCTTCAACATGGTTCCCGAGCTGTCGGAGGCGCTGCGCACCCGGCGCAAAAGCCACTTGAGCGCACGCGGCCAGACCGACGCTGTTTGCCGGAAAGCTGCGGGCGGCGTGGCGAAAAGGCCATTCTCCATTTTGTAGTTCCTCACTGTCTCGGTCCAATCAGCGTTCTTCAACGAGCAAAACTGGTGTTGGTTCCGCGTCGCCGTCGGGGAACGCCGGCTGGCCAGGCGAAGCCACCATTATGGCTTCGAGCAGGCTAGTCTCGTGCGGCAAGATCAGCGCCTCGCGAGATCAGGTCCTCGGCGACCCAGTCGAGGAATTCAGCTGCCAACCGGCGGGATTCAGCTGGTATCCTGATGCGCCGGCTCTGGACACGGTCCGCGAAGGCTGAAATTGTCACCGGTATTTCCAGTTGCAAATTTGGTTGGGCTCGGCGGGGATGGCGCTGGTTTCTGAAGACATTGCCAGCCATCCGGCATTGCGTCGGCATGTCCAGGCTCAGTCGCGAACGCTGCTCCAGACCTATGAAGCGAACCCGCGGCTGGCCTCCGTATTCGCCACCCAACAACGTTGGCTGATGGCCCATATCGGCCTTGCCCTGTATTTCGATCGAGAGCCGGACGATCATCGCAAGGGACTTACGTCCGCACGGTTCATGGACGATACCTGCCGGCATTTGGTTGCCAGCCGCAACACCGCCGACGCCTTCCTGAAGGAGATGCTGCATTACGGTTTCATCCGGCTTCTGCCGATCAAATACGGGCGCATCCGTCCCTTTGAGCCGACCGCGGGCACTCTGGAGACGGTTGCCGGCTGGGTCATGGCGCATCTGAAAACGCTGGACAGCCTGGACAGTGGATCTCGACTGGCTGCATTCGTCGCACAACCGGACGTGCTCGCCAAATTGCAGCCGCTGGTGGCCGACGGCCTGCTTTCGTCGCATGCCGTGCGCGAGCCGAGACAGACTTTTTCCTTATTCACCTGGCTCGACAATGGCGGCATCGTCATGGATTGGCTGATGTCCGGCGTCGATCCCGATCATGCCGATCTGGACCGAATTCCGACCGGTGTCGTCTCAATCCGGGATTTCGCGAACTGGCTCAAGCTTTCCGGACTCACCTGTCGCGCAAATTGCGCGATGCCGAGGAACTCGGCAGCATCGGCTGGCTGGGCCAGCGCGGTCATTCGGTCATGTGGGTGTCGAGCGAGTTCTATCAGGAATACATGACCGCCCAAGCGGTCAAGCTCGCCATCATCGATGCAGCCTTCGACGATTGTGTCGTAACTTCCGAAGCCAGCTGAACAGCGAGTCGAACGTCTTCGTCGCGGTGTTGGCGCCACCGCGACGAAGGTCCGGCATTTCAATCGATGTCGAACGACACGCCCTGCGCAAGCGGCAGCGCCTTGGAGTAGTTCACCGTATTGGTGGCACGCCGCATATAAGCCTTCCAGGCATCGGAGCCGCTCTCGCGGCCGCCGCCGGTCTCCTTCTCGCCACCGAAGGCACCGCCGATCTCGGCCCCTGACGTGCCGATATTGACGTTGGCGATACCGCAGTCCGATCCTTCGACGCTAAGAAAGCGTTCGGATTCCTGCAGGTCGCGGGTAAAGATCGACGATGACAGCCCCGCTCCCACCGCATTGTGTTCTTCCAGCACGGCGTCGAAGTCGGAATATTTCATCACATAGAGGATCGGCGCGAAGGTCTCCTCCGTCACTGGCGAAACCTGCCGCGGCATTTCGACCAGCGCCGGACGCACATAGTAGGCCTCGGGATGGCCGTTCTCGACCCGCATTCCACCGGTTATCTTACCGCCATGCGAAGCCGCCTCCTCCAGCGCCTTCTGCATGTTCTCGTAGGCAGCCTTGTCGATCAGCGGGCCGACCAGAGCGCTTGTCTCTAGCGGATTGCCGACCGAGACGCTTTCATAGGCCTTCCTTAACCGCGGCAGCAAAGCATCATAGACGCTCTCATGCACGAACAGGCGCCTGAGCGTCGTGCAGCGCTGGCCGGCCGTGCCCATGGCGCCGAAGGCGATGGCGCGGAGCGCCATGTCCAGATCGGCCGTCGGGCAGACGATGCCGGCATTGTTGCCGCCGAGCTCCAGCACGGCATGGGCAAAGCGCTTCGCCAGCCGCGGTCCGACGTCCCTGCCCATGCGCGTCGAGCCGGTCGCCGAGACCAGCGGCACCTTGGGATGATCGACCAGAATCTCGCCGACGGCGCGATCGCCGATCAGAACCGGCGCCAGCCCCTTCGGCGCATCGCCGAAACGTTCTGCTGCACGCTTGAAGATCGCTTCGCAGGCGAGCGCCGTCAGCGGTGTCTTCTCGGACGGCTTCCACACCACCGCGTCGCCGCAGACCAGCGCAAGTGCCGCGTTCCACGACCACACCGCGACCGGGAAATTGAAAGCCGAGATGACGCCGACGACGCCGAGCGGATGCCAGGTTTCCATCATGCGATGACCGGGGCGCTCGGTGGCGATCGTCAAGCCGTACAACTGCCGGGAGAGGCCGACGGCGAAATCGCAGATGTCGATCATCTCCTGCACTTCGCCAAGACCCTCGGACGGGATCTTGCCGACTTCGATCGATACCAACCGGCCAAGCTCGGCCTTGTGTGTGCGCAATTCCTCGCCGAGCAACCGCACCAGCTCGCCACGCTTGGGAGCCGGTACCTGCCGCCACGCCAGGAAAGCCTTGTGGGCATTGTCGATGGTCGTCGTCGCATCGGCCGGTGAGATGGTCTTCAGCGCGGCGATCTGCTCGCCGGTCACCGGGCTGCGCACGATGAGGTCGCCGCCCGTAAGCGCGCCCTCGGCAACGCCCAGTTTCGCCAGAAGCCCGGCCGTTTCCTTCGCAATCGTCATTTCGTTTCGTCCCTTTCAGATCCCGTCGCTCATATGGCGTCGGTCCAAGCTTTTCGCCATACCGGTTCCCCGCCGGTCGGCACACCAGGCGCTGTCGTGGCGTGGCATTACGCGTTTCAGGGAGAAATCGCCACCCCGGCATGGTCCAAGCCGGCGTCCGACTGTTGAACCAGCCAGATAGGGCGAATTAGAGCAATTCCAGGAAAAGTGTGAACGGTTTTCCGTCCGGAATTGCGTCAAAACAAAGAGATAGAGCGCTTCACCGTTTCTGTGAAACGTGAAGCGCTCTAGTGTGCCGTCTGCGCGGCTCCCCGCACGGCGCTGTCTTTCATCAGCCGGTCGATATGCATGCGGATATGCGCTGCCTCGGCGGCCGTATTGGCAAGCGCGATGGCGCGGTCGAAAGCGACGCGCGCCTCCTCGCCGCGGCCAAGCTGCATCAGCAGTCCGCCCTTGAGGCCGAAGAAATGGAAATAGCCGGAAAGCCTTCCCTCCAGCGGCTCGATCATGGCGAGTGCGGCTTCCGGTCCACGCACCTTGGAGACCGCGACGGCGCGGTTGAGCGTCACCACCGGCGACGGCTGCATCTGCTCGAGCAGGCCGTATAGCAGGTCGATCTCGTTCCAGTCCGTATCCTCGGGCTTTTCCGCCCGCGCATGCAGTGCGGCGATCGCCGCTTGCACCTGGTAGGGACCGGGCTTGCGATGGCGCAACGCCTTGTCGACCAGCGCCAGGCCTTCATCGATCATCTTGCGGCTCCACAGGCTGCGGTCCTGGTCTTCGAGCAGCACGATCTCGCCGTTCTCGTCGAAGCGGGCAGGCGAGCGTGCATGCTGCAGCAGCAACAGCGCCGTCAGCCCCATGATCTCCGGCTCGGTCTGGAACAGCCTGAGCAGCAGGCGGGCCAGCCGGATCGCCTCTTCGCAAAGCGGCGCACGCGCCGCAGCCTCGCCGCTGTTGCTGGAATAACCTTCGTTGAAGATCAGGTAGACCATGGCGGCGACGGCGGCGAGCCGTTCGGAGCGCTCGACCGCTCCCGGCGTCTCGAATGGCACCCCGGCGTCGGCGATACGCGCCTTGGCGCGCGTGATACGCTGCTCCATGGCGCTTTCACCGACGAGGAAGGCGCGGGCGATCTGCTTGACCGTCAGGCCGGAGACGATGCGCAACGCCACCGCGATCTGCTGTGTGGCCGGCAGGTCGGGATGGCAGCAGATAAACAGCAGCCGCAAAATATCGTCGCGGTAATGCGCCCCGTCCAGCCGCTCGGCGACGTCGCTCTCGGCATCTTCCAGATCGGAGATCTGGTCTTCCTCCGGCAGCGGCGCCTGCTTGGCGCGCTTGCGCACCGCATCGATGCCGCTGTTGCGGCCGACGAAGATCAGCCAGGCTGCAGGATCGCGCGGCGGACCGTTTTTCGGCCAGTTGTTCAGTGCCCTCAGGCAGGCGTCCTGGAATGCTTCCTCCGCCGCGTCGAGGTCGCGGAAGTAGCGCAGCAATGCCCCCATCACCTGCGGGCGAGCGGTGCTGATTGCCGTGCTGATCCAGGCGAGTTCGGTCATGCGGAAACCTTGGCGGGATTGAAGAGCGAGACCGGCCGGATTTCATAGGAGCCGCCGCTCGGGTTGACCTCGGAAAGCTCGCGCGCAAAGTCGACGGCCTCATCGAGGTCGGCGCATTCGAGCGTGTAGAAGCCGAGGAACTGTTCCTTAGTTTCGGCAAACGGGCCGTCGATGACGATCGATTCGCCCTTGACCTTCCTCAGCGTCGTCGCCGCGGTCGTCGGCAGGAGCCGCGCCACCGGGCCAAGCCGGCCCGCCTGGGCATATTTTTCCTGCACACCGATAAGCTTTTCCATGACTGCATCGTCCTGCTCCTTGCTCCAGGAGCAGACGACGTCTTCAGAGGCATAGCAGAGGATCGCGTAGAGCATGGGTCGTCCTTTTCTTTATCAAAGGACGAAACACTAGGACCGATGCCGACATGGCGTCGACAAAAAAATACGCCTCCGGTCCGGCGTCATTCCCTCGCCTTCAGCCATCTCAAGACCAGGGCCTCCTCGTCGTCGAGCCCGGCGATCGAGCGCTGGCCTTTGTTGGCATCCGCCATTTCGTCGAGCAGCCGTCCTTCGGACCAGGCACGGAACACTTCTGGATGGATGTAGCATTGGCGACAAACCGCGCGTGTGTTGCCAAGCCGCTCGGCAACCTTGTCGATGATGCTGTTCATTGCCCTCTTTTGCTGCGCCTTGCTTTCGGGACGTTCGGTTTGGGCAAACAGCGACGCCGCATGGATGGTGCCGCCCCAGGTTCTGAAGTGCTTGGAGCTGAACTCCGCTCCGGCGTTCTCCCTGATATAGCGGTTGACGTCGTCTGAGCGCACCGGACGCCTGTTTCCATCCTCGTCGAGATACTGGAACAGTTTTTGGCCCGGCAGGTCCTGCGCTCCACGCACGACCTTGGCAATCCGGCGATCGACAAGCTTCAATCTCCATTCCTTGCCGGATTTGCCGATGAAGGCGAAGCGCAGGCTCGAGCCCTTGATATCCACATGGCGGTCGCGCAGCGTGGTCAGCCCAAAACTCTTGTTGTCGCGGGCGTAGGCGGCATTGCCGACGCGGATCATCGTGTTGTCGAGCAGCCAGACGATAGCCGCCACGACGCGTTCCAGCGGCAGTCCGTGACGGCGCAAATCGACGTCGATCTGCCGCCGCAGTTCGGGCAGGCTTTCGGCGAAGGCGATCAGGCTAGAATATTTGACGCCGTCACGCTCCTCCGCCCAGTGCTGATGATAGCGGTATTGTTTGCGCCCGCGCTGGTCCCGACCGGTCGCCTGGATGTGACCGTCGGCATCCGGCGAGATCCAGACATCCTTCCAGGCCGGTGGAATGGCAAGCGCCTTGATGCGTGCCAGCGCCTCCCCGTCGACAATCCGCCCGTCGGGTCCTTTGTACGAGAACCCCTTGCCCGAACGCAGCCGGCGAATACCGGGTTCAGTGTCGGTGACATAGTTGAGCGAGGCCCGAACGGCCGAGGCTAGCGCTCCGTTCTGCGGCACCCCGTTCTTTGGTGCAGCTTTCCTCACAGCCGATTGGCCAGACGACGACCCGGATTTGTCCAGCATGTCCTCTCCACGGGAATTTCCGTAGATAAGCCGCTTGCCGGCTGCGGGTTCCACCGCCTCTTGATCTCTTGGTTCCAGAACAGCCTATCGACGTCGCCGTGCAACGAAGAGGTGCGTCGTCACGCCTTTTCGAGCACGACCGGAATGACGTCGACCGCTTGCTCGCCGACCTGTCCACCAGTGGTTTTCAGCACGCCGACGATCGGCGCCACGTCGGAGTAGTCGCGGCCATAGCCAACCGTGATATGGTCGTTGCTTGCCCGCATGCCATTGGTTGGATCGAATTCCTGCCAGCCGGCATCGCGCCCGCACCACACCTTGACCCAGGCGTGCATGGCGTCGGCGCCTTCGAGCCGCGGCTTGCCGCGCGGCGGAATGGTGCGCAGGAATCCGCTGACATAACCGGCGGGAATGCCGAGGCCGCGCAGGCCGGCGATCATGATGTGGGAAAAATCCTGGCAGACGCCGCGCTTCAGGCCGAAGGCGTCGCTGGCCCGCGTCTGCACGGTGGTCGCCTCGCCGTCATAGGTGAAATCGCGGTGAATGCGGTTGCACAGGGCCATGGCCGTGCCGACCGTCGAACTGCCGGCACTGCCTTTCGCATAGGCGGTGATTGCCGCGTCGATGCCGGCATGATCGCTGGCGGCCAGAAAGTGATGCGGCGAAGCCGGCGCCAGCGAGTGCACTGCGCCGAGTTCTTCCCTCAGCCGGCGTATATCCGGCGATACGTCGAGCCCGGGCTCCGGCCGCGATACCGACACACGCGCGCTCATCCTGATGTCGAGCGCATCAT
This sequence comes from Mesorhizobium sp. WSM4830, assembly GCF_055811495.1. NCBI lineage: Bacteria > Pseudomonadati > Pseudomonadota > Alphaproteobacteria > Hyphomicrobiales > Phyllobacteriaceae > Mesorhizobium > Mesorhizobium sp. WSM4830. The sequence continues at coordinate 127,274 of NZ_JBVVQI010000015.1, forward strand.
GCGCGTCCCGAAAGGCGATCGAGGTGACACTGTTGCCGAAAAAATCGGAAAAGTCGGAACGTTCGCTGAGCGCCGGCACAAACGACAGTGAAGCGGCGATGACGCGCTGCACGCCAGGGATGGTCGGCGGCAGCACGCGCACCTGATGGCGGCCGCCGCCGGCCGCCGCATCATAGTCGTAACGCAGGTGAAGCCTGATGTCGTAGAGCATGCCGTCTCTACCCGAAATAGGCTTTGGCGAGGCTGTTGTAGAGCCCGCCGATTTCATTGGCGAGATCGCCGAGGGCCTTGGCCGTCATGTCCGAGGGCTCCTTGATGGCGATCGACGTGTTGAGCTGCAGGATTTCCTTGGCCGCCGGCGACATATGGCCTTCAGCGCCGACAGCGGGCAGCAGCGCGATTTCGGCCTTCAGCCGTTCGAGCTGGAAAAGGATCGAGCGCGGGTTGAGCGGATCGAGCGCCAGAAGGTCGACCACCGTGCGCCGTCCCGCCTGCACCGGATACTGCCGACGGTGGGTCATGACGCTGTCGCCGATCTCCAGCATCATGTCGAGCGCGCCTTCCGGTGCCTGGGCTCCGGTCAGCCGCGCGAGCGTGCGGGCGATCTGGATGCCGCGTTCGAGTCTGCGGCCGATTTCCAAGAAACGCCAGCCGGCAAAGCGGTACATGTTTTCGTGCAGCAGGCCGGAAAACCCGGCCAGCTTGCGCAGGATGACCGTCATCGCCCTTGTCGCGTCGTCGCCCGGCGCCACCGTGGCGGCAAATTGATGGATGGTCTTCGACAGATCCTTCAATGCCAGCCAGCCATCGGGCGAGAAGCGGTCGCGGATCTGCCCGGCGCTGTAAACGGCGCTGTCCAGCGTGCCGATGAGCCCCAATGGGATTGCCGTCTCGACGTCGATGCCGAACGGCGCGAGATAGTCGCTGATATCGGCGAGCAGCGGCATCTCGGGATCGGATGTCTCGGCCAGCCGCACATGGTAGGCGCGCAGGACGCGCACCGTGTCTTCCGACCGCTCGATATAGCGGCCGAGCCATGTCAGGTTCTCCGCCGCGCGGCTGGGCAGGCTGCCCGGCAAGGTGCGGGTGAAGCTGTCGTGCTCCTGCGGCAGTAGCGTCTCGCGCTCCACCGGCCTGTCGCTGACCACCCACACATCCGCCGCCTGGCCGCCGCGCTGCATGGCGATAGCCGTCGGATCCAGCGAAAAGCCGACACGGGCAAAACCGCCCGGCATCACCGTCCAGCCTTCCGGCGTCCGCGCCAGGTAGACGCGCAGGCTTGCCGGCCGCGGCTCCAGCCAGCCGCCGACATAGACAGGAGTGGTCGACAGCGTCACCGCTTCCTGGCCGACAAAGTCGCCGCCGTCTTGTTCGATCCGGGCGACGAGTTCGGCCCGTTCCTCGGCCGACAGCGCTGACCCGAGCTTGGTCGAGCCGTCGTCCTCGAAGGCAAGCCGCGTCGACAGTGCCGGGCCGATCACCATGCTGTCGATATTGGCGAGCACATGCTCGCGCTCCGCCTCCTGCCCGCACCACCATGTGGCGACGGTCGGCAGCAGCAGTTCCTCATTGCGCAGGGCGCGCGAAATCTTCGGCAGGAAGGCGAGCAGCGCGCGTGTCTCCATCAGGCCGGAACCCAGCGCGTTGACGGCCGATACAGCCCCTTGCCGAACCGCCTCGACCAGCCCCGGCGTGCCGATCTGCGAGTCCGACCGCAATTCAAGCGGATCGGCGAAGGCGGCGTCGAGCCGCCGCCACAAGACGCTCACCGGCATCAGCCCCGAAACCGTGCGCACCATCAGCCTGCCGCCCGAGACGGTCAGGTCCTCGCCCTCGAGCAGCATGATGCCGAGATAGCGGGCGATATAGGCATGTTCGTAGTAGGTTTCGTTCAGCGGTCCCGGCGTCAGGATGGCGACACGGCCGCCGGCTTGCTTGGCCATGCCGATCAGCGCATCGCGGAAGCGGCGGAAGAAGCCGGCCAGGCGATGCACATGCATTTCGCCGTAAATGTCGGACAACGCCCTTGTGGTGGCGACGCGGTTCTCCAGCGCAAAGCCGGCGCCCGACGGCGCCTGTGTGCGGTCGCCAAGCACCCACCAGCGGCCGTCCGGGCCACGACCGAGCTCGAAGGCGCAGAAATGCAGGAAATGGCCGCTGGCCGGCCTGGTGCCGACGACCGGCCGCAAATATTCGGGGCTGGCCGCGATCAATCCGGCCGGCAGAATGCCTTTCTCGACCAGCCGGTTCGGCCCGTAAATGTCGGCGATGGTCTCCTCGAACAGATCGGCGCGCTGGACCAGGCCGGCGCTGATGGCAGCCCATTCCTGCTCCTCGATCAGCAGCGGCACATGCGCCAGCGGCCATTCCCGCTCATTGGCGCCGGCCTTGTCGTAGACGCGGTAATAGACGCCGGCATCGCGCAGGTACTGGTCGGCGCGGGCAAAACGCTGGGCAAGCTTTTCCGGACCCAGGTCCTCCAGCGCCTCGATGAAGTGCCGCCAGGCCGGCCGCGGATTGCCCGACGCATCGACCATCTCGTCGACGACGCCGTCGATCGGCTGATAGTGCTCCAGCAGACTGTGGGTCTGCGGCTTGCTGCGCAGCTTTTTGTGATTCCCCTTCGCCATGGCTGATCAGAGTCTTTGCGGCCGCCGAAGGTCAAGTGTCATCGGGAAATCTTCAGAGGCTTCTTCGTTGCGCAGCACATAGCTGGACGGGGTATGGCCACGCGGCTCGAAGCGGGCGAGCCGCCGCGCCTCCGCTTCGTTGCCGTTGACCGGGAACGTGTCATAGCTGCGCCCGCCGGGATGTGCCACATGATAGACGCAGCCGCCGACCGCGCGGCCCGACCAGCGGTCATAGATGTCGAAGACCAGCGGCGTGTTAACCGGTAGCGCCGGATGCAGCCCCGACGCCGGCTGCCAGGCCTTGAAGCGTACGCCGGCCACCGCGATCTCTCTGGTGTCGGTCACCTTCATCGGCACGACGCGGCCGTTGCAGACGACGGCGTGACGCTCCGGGTTGAGCCCCTCGGTCTTCACCTGCAGCCTTTCGACGGAGGAATCGACAAAGCGCACGGTGCCGCCGATCGCGCCTTGCTCGCCCATGACATGCCACGGCTCAAGCGCCTGCCTGAGTTCCAGCTTGATGCCGGCATGCTGGACCTCGCCGCAGAACGGGAAGCGGAATTCGAGCTGGGCATCGAACCATTCCGGACGGAACGCAAAGCCGTTCAGCTTGAGGTCGTCCAGCACATCGAGAAAATCCGCCCAGACATAATGCGGCAGCATGAATCGGTCGTGCAGCGAGGTGCTCCAGCGCACGAAGCGGCCGTCGAGCGGGTTCTTCCAGGCCCGGGCGATGATGGCGCGCACCAGCAATTGCTGTGCCAGGCTCATGCGCGCGTTGGGCGGCATCTCGAAGCCGCGGAATTCGACCAGCCCGAGGCGGCCGGTCGGCCCGTCCGGCGAAAACAGCTTGTCGATGCAGATTTCCGAGCGGTGGGTATTGCCCGTCACGTCGGTCAGAAGGTTGCGGAACAGCCGGTCGACCAGCCACGGCAGAGGTGCCGCGCCCTTGTCCGGATGCGGCACCTGCGCCATCGCGTTCTCGAGTTCATAGAGCGAATCGTGGCGTGCCTCGTCGAAGCGCGGCGCTTGGCTGGTCGGGCCGATGAACAGGCCGGAGAACAGGTAGGACAGGGACGGATGCCGCTGCCATTGCAGCACCAGGCTCTTCAACAGGTCGGGGCGGCGCAGGAACGGACTGTCATTGGGCGTTGCGCCGCCGACGACGACGTGGTTGCCGCCGCCGGTGCCGGTGTGGCGGCCGTCGATCATGAACTTGTCGGCGCCAAGCCGCGTCTGCCGCGCCTCCTCGTAGATCGCCGTGGTCGTCGCCACGCAGTCCTGCCAATTCGCGGCGGGGTGGATATTGACCTCGATGACGCCGGGATCGGGTGCGACACGGATGACGTTGAGGCGCGGATCGTGCGGCGGGCCGTAGCCCTCGATGTGCACCGGCAGTCCGATCGCCTTTGCCGCGTTCTCCGCCGCCGCGACCAGTTCGAGATAGTCCTCCAGCGCCTCGACTGGCGGCATGAAGACACAAAGCCGTCCGTCGCGCGGCTCGACCGAAAGTGCGGTGCGCACGGCGCCGCCGATCTCGGTGATCTCCTGTTCGACGCGGTCTTGCTGGCCTGTAACGGCCGTGAAGGATACCGCCTGCTGGCGTCGCGCCATCTCGTCGGCGCCTTCCAGTTCGGCCGGAGCGGGCGGAGAAGCAGAACCGGGCAAGATCGCCTCATGCGCCGGCAATGGTCCGCGCGGCAGCGATGGATCGACCGGCACGATATAGGGGAACTGCGCCGGCGGCACATAAGGCAGCGTGCCGAGCGGCAGGCGGTAGCCGACCGGTGAATCTCCCGGCACCAGGAACAGCCTGCCGCGCCGCGTCTTCCACTTCTCCGAGCGCCAGCGCGGTCCGGACGCCTGGCTGTTCCAGCGCTGGACAGGCAGCACATAGCCCGACGGCTTGGTCAGCCCGCGTTCGAACACCCGCGCCATGCGGCTGCGCTCCTCCGGGTCCTCCAGCTTCGAATTGGAAGGATCGACGTTCTCCGGCAGCTTGCCTTCCTTCAGCAGCCATTCGGCCGGGTCCTCATAGGCTTCGCTGACCATCGTCTTGTCGATGCCGAGTTCGTCGGCAATCGCCGTCAGCAGGCTCTCGGCCTGCTTCGGCCCGATATCCGCCTCGCTCTTTTCATGCGCGATCAGCGACGGGTCGCTCCACACCGGCTCGCCGTCGGTGCGCCAGTAGAGCGAGAAGGTCCAGCGCGGCAGGCTTTCGCCGGGGTACCATTTGCCCTGTCCGTAATGCAGGAACCCGCCCGGCGCGAAGCGTTCGCGCAGCCGGCGGATCAGCGCATCGGCCTTTTCGCGTTTTGTTGGCCCGACGGCGGCGGTGTTCCACTCGGCCGCCTCGAAATCGTCGATCGAGACGAAGGTCGGCTCGCCGCCCATGGTCAGCCGCACGTCGCCGGCCTGGAGTGCTGCATCGACCTCGACGCCCAGCGCGTCCAGCGCCTGCCAGCTCTCGTCGGAGAACGGCTTGGTGATGCGCGGATGCTCGGCGATGCGGTCGACCCGCATGTCGAAGCCGAACTCGACATTGGCGAAGCTCGCCATGCCGGAGATCGGCGCGGCATTGCGGAAATGCGGCGTTGCCGCGAGCGGCACATGGCTTTCGCCGGTGAGCAGGCCGGAGGTCGGATCGAAGCCGATCCAGCCGGCGCCCGGCAGATACACCTCGCACCAGGCATGAAGATCGGTGAAATCGGTCGCCGTGCCAGGCGGCCCGTCAAGCGCGACGAGGTCGGGCTTGAGCTGGATCAGATAGCCGGAGACGAAGCGCGCGGCGATGCCGAGATTCCTCAGTATCTGCACCAGGAGCCAGCTCGAATCCCGGCACGACCCCTTGCCGGCCGCCAGCGTTTCCTCGGGCGAGAAGACGCCGGTTTCCATGCGCACGATATACGCGATCTCGCGCTGCAGCCGCGCATTGAGATCGACGACAAAATTGACGGTGTTGGTAGGGTGGCGGTCGAGGGTTTTCAGGAATGCCTCCAACAGCGGCCCCGCCGGTTCCGGCGTTCGGTAGATGGTCAGGTCGTCCCGGATCTCTTCGGGGTATTCGAACGGAAACGTCTCGGCCGACGGTTCGACAAAGAAATCGAACGGATTGTAGACCGTCATGTCGGCAACAAGATCGACCTCGATCTTCAGTTCCGTCACCGGTTCGGGAAAGACGAAGCGGGCCAGGAAATTGCCGTAGGGGTCCTGCTGCAGATTGACGAAGTGATTTGCCGGCCCGACCTTCAGCGAATGGCTGAGCACCTTGGTGCGGGAATGCGGCGCAGGCTGCAACCTTATGACTTGCGGGCCTAAGACGACCGGCCGGTCGTATTTGTAATGGGTCAGGTGATAGACGGCTGCCAGAATTGCCATGGTGCCCCTGAAGTCGGCGTTTCAAAAGGAGTTCGCTGAACCCTGACACGAATGCTGACCATTCTCCAAGCAGAGATGTTGCGCTGCACCTAAATTAAGCAGCCTTCATAGCTCACGAAACGGAGTGCCGACCCCGGGATTCCGCAGTGTGACGGCAAGACGTTGCAACGCTGCAGAGCCGAAGTCCGGCGGGTCAGCACCGGGCGCTTCCCGCCGATATCGATGATCGGCAGCACACGCGATGCTTGGTCGAAAAGAGCTGAAAAGAAAAACCCGCCTCGGCGGGCGGGTCGTTGGAGCCAATTAGCGCCATACCCAAATTAGTAGCATAGCTGCCGGCACAAAGCAAGAACAAAATGTGGCATGGTCGACGAAAGTTGCCGATCTCCCGCTTTGCGAGCGGAGATACCAGGCACAGGCATCCTGGAAGCGGGAGCCTGAACCCTAAAAGAACGCCTGCAACCCGGTCTGCGCCCGTCCGAGGATCAGCGCATGCACGTCATGCGTGCCCTCATAGGTGTTGACGGTTTCCAGGTTCTGGGCGTGGCGCATGACGTGATAACCGATCTGGATGCCGTTGCCGCCATGCATGTCGCGGGCCTGGCGGGCGATGTCGAGCGCCTTGCCGCAATTGTTGCGCTTGACGAGCGAGATCATCTCCGGAGCCATCTTGCCTTCATCCATCAGCCGCCCGACGCGCAGGCTGCCCTGCAGGCCGAGCGCGATCTCGGTCTGCATGTCGGCGAGCTTCTTCTGGAAAAGCTGCGTGCCGGCCAGCGGCTTGCCGAACTGCTTGCGGTCGAGGCCATACTGGCGGGCGCGGTGCCAGCAATCTTCCGCCGCGCCCATCGCGCCCCACGAAATGCCGTAGCGCGCCCGGTTGAGGCAGCCGAACGGCCCCTTCAAGCCCGACACATTGGGCAGCAGCGCGTCCTCGCCGACCTCGACACCTTCCATCACCACTTCGCCGGTGATCGAGGCGCGCAGCGACAGCTTGCCGCCGATCTTTGGTGCCGACAGCCCGTTCATGCCCTTTTCCAGGACAAAGCCGCGAATCTCGTTGTCATGCGCGGCCGATTTTGCCCAGACGACGAACACGTCGGCGATCGGCGCGTTGGAAATCCACATCTTCGAGCCGGAGATCCTGTAGCCGCTCGCGGTCTTTTCGGCCCGCGTCTTCATGCCGCCCGGGTCGGAACCGGCATCCGGTTCGGTCAGGCCGAAACAGCCGATCCATTCGCCCGACGCCAGCTTCGGCAGGTATTTTTTGCGCTGCTCTTCCGAGCCATAGGCATGGATCGGATACATCACCAGCGACGACTGCACGCTCATCATCGAGCGATAGCCCGAGTCGATCCGCTCCACTTCCCGCGCGACCAGCCCGTAGGTGACGTAGTTGGCGCCGAGCCCGCCATATTCCTCGGGGATGGTGATGCCGAGCAGACCGGCCTCGCCCATCTCGCGGAAGATGCCGGCGTCGGTCTTTTCCTCGAGATAGGCTTCCTCGATCTTCGGAGCGAGCTTGTCGGCGGCAAACGCCGCGGCGCCATCGCGCACCATGCGCTCGTCCTCCGAAAGCTGGTCCTCGATCAGGAAAGGATCATCCCAGACGAATGCGTTCTTGTCGGCGGCCATGGCTCTCGGTCTCCCAAACTCATGCATGTCGTCCAAAGCTTGCCCGCGGGCCTGACCCGAGGGTGTTCGGCAGCTTGGGGATAACGACATGCATCAAACAGAAATCTTGAAACGCGCGGCTTATCGGCTCCCGTCCTGAAAAAATCAAACGAAATAGCTTCGCCGATCCATGAGCATTGGTGATGGATCATCAATGTCGAGCGCCGCCGTCTGACCTGGCGCAGCCCGGCTCGCGAAATTACTTCCGCTTCAGCGCATCGGCCAAAGCGGCGCCGAACGCGCCCTGCTGCGCCGGCCGCTCCGGCTGGCGTTGGGGCGCCGGCGTGCGCGGCACCGGCCTGCTGCCATTGTCGCGTGGCTTCGGTGCGCCACCGTCGCCGTCCTTGCGCATCGACAGCCCGATGCGCTTGCGCCTGATATCGACGTCGACGACACGCACCTTGACCACGTCGCCGGCCTTGACCACCTCATGCGCGTCCTTGATGAACCGATCCGCCAGTTGCGAGACGTGCACCAATCCGTCCTGGTGTACGCCGATATCGACGAAGGCGCCGAAGGCCGCGACGTTGGTGACGGTGCCCTCAAGCTGCATGCCGGGCTTCAGATCCTTGATGTCGTCGATGCCGTCGGCGAAGGTCGCGGTCTTGAAGCCGGGGCGTGGATCGCGGCCGGGCTTTTCCAGCTCCGCCAGGATGTCGCGCACGGTCGGCAGGCCGAAGCGTTCATCGACGAAGACGCGCGGATCGAGCGCCTTGAGTGCGGCGCTGTCGCCCATCAGAGAGCGAACGTCGCGCCCGCAGGCCGCAACGATCTTCTTGGCCACGCCATAGGCTTCCGGATGCACCGCCGAGGCATCGAGCGGTTCGCTACCGTTTGGAATGCGCAGGAAGCCGGCGCATTGCTCGAACGCGCGGGGTCCAAGGCGGGAGACCTTCAACAGTTCGCGGCGGCTGGCGAACGGGCCGGCGGCATCGCGATGCGCAACGATCGCCTCGGCCAGCGATGCGCCGAGACCCGAAACCCGCGCCAGAAGCGGCGCCGACGCCGTGTTGAGGTCGACGCCGACGGCATTGACCGCATCCTCGACCACCGCTTCCAGCGATCGGCCGAGGCGGTACTGATCGACGTCGTGCTGATACTGGCCGACGCCTATCGACTTCGGCTCGATCTTGACCAGTTCGGCGAGCGGATCCTGCAGGCGCCGGGCGATCGACACCGCCCCGCGCAGCGACACGTCGAGGCCGGGAAATTCCGCCGCAGCCGTTGCCGAGGCGGAATAGACCGAGGCGCCGGCTTCGCTGACGATCACCTTGAGCGGCTTCGGCCCGGACCCGGCAGGCATGTCAGCCAGCATGTCGGCCACCAGCCTTTCGGTCTCGCGGCTGCCGGTGCCGTTGCCGATCGAAATCAGCTCGACCTTGTGCAGCCGAATGAGCCTGGCCAGTTCGGCCTGCGTGCCGCGGACATCGTTCTTCGGCGGGAACGGATAGACCGTCGTCGTCGCCAGAACCTTGCCGGTGCCGTCCACCACCGCCACCTTGACGCCGGTGCGAATGCCCGGATCGAGGCCCATCGTCGGCCGCGAGCCGGCAGGCGCGGCAAGCAGCAAATCTTTCAGATTGCGGGCGAACACGTGGATCGCTTCTTCCTCGGCGCGCTCGCGCAGATCGCGCATCAGATCGAGCGTCAGGTGCAGCGACAGCTTTATGCGCCAGGTCCAGCCGGCGACCTCCATCAGCCAGCGGTCTCCCGGCAACTGGCGGCCGATGGCGTAGGCATCGGCGATCATCCGCTCGACCGGTTTCACCGGTGACACATCGTCCGCATCGACCTCGATCTCGAGCGACAGCACCTCCTCGTTGCGGCCGCGCAGCATGGCCAGCGCGCGATGGCTGGGCACGTTGGCCCAGCGCTCGACATGGTCGAAATAGTCGGAGAATTTTGCGCCGGCCTCCTGCTTGCCGTCGACGATGCGCGAGCGCAGGAAGGCGCGTTCCTTCATGTAGGTCCGCAATTTGCCGACCAGGTCGGCATTCTCGGCGAACTGTTCGGACAGGATATCGCGCGCTCCCTCGAGTGCCGCCTTGGTATCGACGACGTCTTCGCTGATGTAGGCCAGCGCCAGCTCGGCGGGCATGGCCGTACGGTCGGCGAGAATAGCTTCCCCCAGCGGGCCCAGCCCACGCTCGCGCGCGATCTCGGCCTTGGTCCGGCGCTTCGGCTTGTAAGGCAGATAGATGTCTTCGAGCTCGGCCTTGGTGACGGCCGCAGCGATCTTTGCCTCGAGCTCCTCGGTCATCTTGCCCTGCTCGCGGATCGAACCAAGGATGGTGTCGCGGCGCGCGTCGAGTTCGCGCAGATAGGCGAGCCGCTCGGCAAGGTCGCGCAGCTGCGTGTCGTCGAGGCCGCCGGTGACCTCCTTGCGGTAGCGCGCCACGAACGGCACTGTCGCGCCGTCGTCCAGCAAGCCGATCGCCGCCGCAGCCTGTTCGGGCCGCGCGCCGATCTCGGCGGCTATGATGGTTGCGATGCGCTTGATGTCGGATGCCATGTCGTACCTGTCGCTGGTCGAAACGAGCAGCGACCATAGGCGCAGAGCACCGATGCGCCAACCGCGACGTTTTCAACCCGGCGAGAGGTCCACAGGAAAGGTCGGCTGTCTGGATCGGATCAGACCATCCGGCCCAGCGCCTCGAAGAAAGAAATCATATCCAGATCGAGCGGATCGTCGACCGGCAGCGGCTGCGACGACATCTTTGCGATTACCATTTCGGCCTTCGGATTGACGTAAAGCCACTGGCCGTGGATGCCGATGCCGCAGAAGGCGCCGCTTGCCGCGCTCGTCTGGTACCATTTGCTGCGGTAGCGGCCACGCGGAAACAGGAACGCCATCGTGCCGCGTTGCCAGGCCTCGGCGTCACCGCCGGTTTCGGTCGTGTCGCGCACCCAGGCTTCCGGCACGATACGGCGGCCATTGGCTACGCCGCCTTGCCGCATCATCTCGCCGACGCGCGCAAGGTCGCGCGGCGTCACCGAAATGCCGCCGGCGGTGCGCGCCGTGCCTTCCATGTCGACCGTCACCGAGGCATCGCTGACGGCGCCGAGCGGCGCCCATAATTTTTCGCGCATTAGATCGGCGAAGCGCCGGCCCGACGCGCGTTCGAGCAGGATGCCGAGCAGGTCGGAGTTGGGCGAGCGGTAGCGGAACGTCCGGCCATGCGGCTCGGCCAGGCCCTGCAGCGTCATGAGGAAAGTGGCCAGGCTCTCGGTGCCCCCGCCTGGATTCCACAGCATGGCCCGGCGATAGCGGGCGAATGCGCTTTCCGGATCGAGATAGGCCTCTTCGAAATCGAGGCTGACACTCATGTCGAGCACATGGCGGACGCTCGCATTGCCATAGGCCGAGCCGGCGGCTTCGGGCAGATAGCGGCTTACCGGAGCCTGCGGATCGAAAATCCCCTCGCCTTCCAATATGCCGGCAACAATGGCGGTCAGCGACTTGCTGATCGAAAAGACGATGTGGCGCGAACCGAACTCCATATGCGGCGCGAACCAGTCGCCGACGAATTTGCCACCCTTCATGATCGTCAGCGTGTCGGTGTCGGAGCGCCTGAGAAAAGCCGCGACCGTCTCCGCGCCGCCTGCAAGAGCGACCTTTTCACCAAGTAGCCCGCCGAAATCCTGCGCCGGCGCCTCGCTGCTGCCCGGCTTTGACGCCACGGCAGCGCTCGGCACCAGTTCGCCGGCATTCTGGAACGACCACCGGCTGAACGGGCTTTCCCGCCAATTGCCGAGCAGCACCTGGTTTCGGGCAAAGCCATACCTGGTTTCGAACGCGGTCTTGCCGGCCATAGGCGCTTCCTTCGGTCTTTGGGTTCTGGGCGAGCGCCGCGGCGATGGCTTGCATGGCCGATCGCCGGAAAAACCCGGCGGCAATGCCGCCGGGTTGGGCCGGGTTACTTCTGCAGTTCGGTCCAGATCTTGCTGTAGATGTCCTGCACCTCCGGGGAACACAGTGTCTGCAACTCGCCGCGCGCCTTGACGGCTTCCGGGATAATCACCTCCGGCGCGTCCTTCATGTCGGCGGGCATGTACTTGTCCGAACCGGCAATGCCGTTGGCATAGCGGTGGAAAGCCGACAGGCCGGCGGCGTTCTCCGGATCCATGATGAAGTTCTGGAACAGCTTGGCGTTCTCGACGTTCTTGGCTTCCTTCAGGACCATGACATTGTCGCTCCAGAGACCAAAACCTTCCTTGGGATAGAAATAGTGGATCTTGGGGTTCGCCAGCCGCTGACGCAGGGCCGATCCGTTCCAGTCGCTCGTCGCCTTGAAATCGCCGGCGCCCATTTTCTCGATGGTGTTGTATTCCATCGCGATCCAGTTTGGCTTCGCGGCAACCAGCGTGTCACGCACCTTCTTCAGCGTTTCCTTGTCGCTGGCGCATTGCGCGCCGCCGACATATTTGGTCGCAGCGAACATGACGTCGTTCATTTCCGGCACGACGTTGACCTTGCCCTTCAGTTCATCGGGCGTGTTGAAGATGATGCCCCAACTGTCCGACGGCCCATTGTAGACATCGGTATTCACCACGATGCCTACAGTGCCCCAGGCCCATGGCACCGAATATTTGCGGCCGGGATCGAAATCGGGATTGGCCCATTCCGGCGCCACGTTCTTGAAGTTCTCCATCTTGCCCGGATCGGTTTCCTGGACGAGGCCTTCCTTGATCCAGATCGGCACGAAGGTCTGTGAGGGCACCGCGATGTCGAAGCCGGTGCCGCCCTGGCGGACCTTGGCCAGTGCCGTGTCATTGGAATCGTAATCGGTGATGGTCACCTTGATGTTGTATTTTTGCTCGAACTTCTTGATCACGTCGGGGCTGGTGTAGTTGCCCCAATTGTAGATGTTCAGTTCGCCGTCGGCGCGAGCCAGGCTCGTAGAGGCGAGTAGCGCCAACCCGATCGCAGCCGCTGTTGTCTTCCAGTTCATGTTCTAACTCCCATTTTCATGCTCAGTCCCGTTTCCTGCTGATGAAGAAAAACAACGTCACGATGGCGACCGACAAGAGCAGGAACACGGTCGAAATCGCGTTGATTTCAGGCGTTATGCCTCGGCGTATCTGGCCGAGCATGTAGGTTGGCAACGTGTCCTGGCCGCCGGATTTCACGAACTCGGTGATGACAACATCGTCGAGCGAGATGACGAAGGCCAGCATCAGTCCGGCCAGGATGCCGGGCCACAGCAGCGGCAACGTGATGCGCCTGAACGTCCGCCATGGCGTCGCGTAGAGGTCGGCAGCAGCGCGCTCCAGCGTAAGATCCATGTTCTCCAGCCGCGCCCGGATCGGCAGATAGGCAAAGGGAATGCAGAACGCCGTATGCGCGGCGATCAGATAGCCAAGACCCGAATAGCCGGTGAATATCTTTATGCGCGAAAAGAAGATCAGCAGCGCCACGCCGGTGACGATCTCGGGCACCATCAGCGGCTGGTTGATCGCAGCATATTTGAAAGTCAGGCCCGGATAGGCTGCCGTGCGAGTTGTCGCGAGTGCCGCCATGGTCGCGGCGATGGTCGCAAGGGTTGCCGCGATGGCGCCGATCTGGAACGAACGCAGCGTGGCGTCGATCACCTGCGTATTCTGCCAGGCCGACTGGAACCATTTGAGCGAGAAACCGCCCCATTCGGAGGTCGAAGTCGCGGCATTGAAGGCATAGACCACGAGTATGACGATGGGCAGGTAGAGCACGACGAAACAGGTCGCGGCGATCGCTGTGAATCCTGGCTGATGCTTAATTTCGAAGCTTCTAGCCATGGCGCATCTCCGACCGACCGGCATTGCGCACATAGGCAAGCAGCGCCACCATGACTATGATCATGACGGCGATCGACAGCGCCGAGCCAAGCGGCCAGTTGCGGCCTTGCCCGAACTGCATCTCGATCAGGTTTGAAAGCATCATGGTCTTGCCGCCGCCGAGCAAGATGGGCGTCACATAGGCGCCGAGCGCCGGGATGAAGACGAGGATCGAGCCAGCGATCACGCCGGGCTTGACCAGCGGGAAAATGATGCGCCGGAGCACCTGAAAGCGTGTCGCATAAAGATCGTAGCCGGCTTCGACCAGCCGGAAATCGAGCTTCTCCATGCTGGCATAGATCGGCAGCACCATTAGCGGCAGATAGACATAGGCCATGCCGATAAGGATCGCCGTGTCGGTGAAGAGTATCTGGATCGGCGCGGAGATGATGCCGAGCTTGAGCAGGACCGTGTTGATCAGACCCTCGTTGCGGATGATCTGCAGCACGGCAAAGGTGCGGATCAGCAGGTTGGTCCAGAACGGTATGGTGATCAGGAACAGCCAGAGGTCGCGCGTCTTCTCGCTGCGCGTTGCCATGAAATAGGCGGTCGGAAAACCAAGCGCCAGGGTGGCGAGCGTGGTCACGATGGCCAGCTTGATCGAGCGCCAGAAAATGGTGACATGGGCCGCGGCGAGCGAAAGCGTGTCGTCGAAGATGTCGCGTTCCATGAACACCGAAATCCACGCCTCCGGCGAGAATTGCCACTTCACGTCGCCGTAAGCGCCGGGCGCCAAGAACGAATAGACCAGCACGATCAGCAAGGGACCGGTCGCTGCCACGAAGATGATCAGCAGGGCCGGCGCCGACAGCAGCCAGCGGTCGCGGATGTCGCGCCGTTCGGCCGCCTTGGCGACTTCTTCCGCGCTCGCCATCAATCCCTCAGCACTTGCGCGGCGTCGTTGCCGATCGATACGCCGACCTTGTCGCCGCGCTCGAAACCGCAGCCTGCGCTGCGCGTGTTCTGCTGGCGCACGGTGAAGGCTTCGCCGCTGTCCAGTTGGACATGAATATGCGTGTCGGTGCCGAAATAGACGATGTTTTCGACGGTTCCGGAAAGATCGCCCTTGCCGCCGGTCAGCTTTGCGTGTTCCGGCCTGACCACCAGGGTGGCATTCGCCTTCGGCTGGAAGCCCTCAGCCACCGTCGCGTCGATCGTCGCGCCGGATTTGAGTGTCGCGCGCGCCTTGCCATTGCCGATGCCGGTGATGGCCGCGGTCAGGAAATTGGTTTCGCCGATGAAGTCGGCGACGAAGCGCTCGGCCGGCTTGTCATAGATGTCCCAGGGCGTGCCGACCTGCAGGATCTTGCCGGCCGACATCACGGCGATGCGGTCGGACATGGTCAGCGCCTCTTCCTGGTCATGGGTGACGAAGATGAAGGTGATGCCGGTCTGGTGCTGCAGCCGTTTCAGTTCGATCTGCATTTCCTTGCGCAGCTTGTAGTCGAGCGCCGACAGCGGCTCGTCGAGCAACAGCACTTTCGGCTGCGGCGCCAGCGCGCGCGCCAGTGCCACGCGCTGCTGCTGGCCGCCGGAGATCTGGCTGGTGCGGCGGGCGCTCAGCGCCTCCATCTTGACCAGCTTCAGCATCTCGGCGACGCGCGCCTTGATTTCGCTCTTCGGCTTGCCCAGCATCTCCAGGCCGAAGCCGATATTCTCGGCCACCGTCATGTGCGGGAACAGCGCATAGGACTGGAAGACGGTGTTGACCGGCCGCTTGAACGGCGGCAGCGTCGCGATGTCCTGGCCGTGCAGCAGGATTTCGCCTTCGCTGGGGAAATCGAAACCGGCGATCAGCCGCAGCAGCGTCGTTTTTCCGCAACCCGACGGCCCCAGCAGCGTGAAGAACTCATTCTCGCGGATCGACACCGAAACCGTGTCGAGAGCGGCGACTTGTGCGTCCCCGGTACCGAACACCTTGCGGACGCCGCGGACCTCGATTGCACTCTTACCCGGTTGATCCGGCACGCATTACCCCATTGTCATGTCCGCTCTTGATGGCGGATCCAGTTCCCATTTCGATTGTCAGCATATGCCGGTCGGCTTGGCAACCGTGCATCTGAATCTCGGTTCAGGACGCAAGCTCCGTGCCATCGTCAGTGTCATCATCAAACCTGATAAGTGATCTTGCCGCCGCAGATGGTGCTGACCGGATGCACCTTGTGCAGCAAACCCGGTTCAGTTGCTTCGATATCGGCCGACAGCACCACCAGATCGGCCAGATAGCCTGGTTTCAGCCGGCCCTTACGGTGCTCCATGAATTCGGCATAGGCACCTTCGACCGTATAGCCGGCAAGTGCTTCCAGCAGCGAGAAGCTCTGGTCGGGGTCGCCCGCTGCCCAAGGCTTGCGCAGCACCGCCGCCTGAACGCCCAGGATCGGGTCGACCCGCGACACCGGCCAGTCGGAAGCGAAGACGACATGCGCACCCGCCTGCTTCAGCGTCCGCCAGGCATAGCTCAGCGGCCATCTTTTGCGACCGATGCGCGAAAGCGTCGGCTCCAGCGGGAAGTCCATGGCGCCGGGCGGGTGCGGCGGCTGCATCGAAGCGATGACGCCGAGTTCGGCGAAGCGTGGCACGTCGGCGGCAGTGGTCACCTCGATGTGCTCGACCCGGTGCCGGCTGTCGCGCCTGCCGTTCTTCCGCTGCGCCGCCTCGTAACCGTCGAGAACCGCGCGCACCGCGCCGTCGCCGATCGAATGCACGGCGATCTGCAGGCCGCGCCGATCGGCCTCCACCGCCACCTCGGCGAAATGCTCGGGCGTAAACAGCGGCTCACCGCGCCAGCCCGGCCGGTCGGCATAGTCGTCGACCATGACCGCGGTCCAGCCTTCGAGCACGCCGTCATAAAACATCTTGACCATGCCGGACGACAGCCATTCCGACCGGTAGGCGGAAGCCATCCTCGACGCTTTTTCCAGCATGTCCAGCGGCATGAAATTCTTGAAATGAAAAGGTATCTTGGTGCGGCAGAGCAGCCGCCCTTCCTGCTCCAGCCCGGCAAGCAGCTCGAGCTGGTAGAGATTGCCGTCCATGTTCTGGATCGAGGTGATGCCGTGGCGGGCGCACCATTCCAGCCCGCGATGCAACAGGTCGCGATCGGCCGCGACTTCGGCGGCGGAAGGATACGGGTCGGGCTCTCCGCCTGTCGCAAGGCCGAGCCGAACGCGGTTCTGCCCGGAAAGCTCGAGGATCGGCCCGAACGCCTCGCCCTCGCGCAATTCGCCGGCCGCGAGGCCGTCGGTGCCCATGACGATCTCGTTGCCGGGACCGAGTTGCTTGCCGTGCAGGATGCCAGCCAGCTCCAGCGCCTTGGTGTTGGCCCACATCGTGTGGTGATCGGAAGCCGACATCGCGAACGGCCGGTCGGCGATAATGCGGTCGAGATGATGGCGGGTGACCGGCTCTTCCTTCGAAAGGATAGTGTAGTCGACGCCTGCCCCAAGCAGCAATTTGGCGTTCGGCCGTGCGTCCGCATAGGCGCGGATCGCGTCGCTCATCGCATCGAAGCCATGCACGCCCTGAAGGTGAAGATTATCCAGTTCGGCCGCGCCGCCGAAAAGATGCATATGCGCTTCGATGAAGCCCGGCACCACCGACCTGCCTTGCGCATCGATGACCTTCGTGGCCGGCCCTTTCAGCGCCTCGATGGTACGGCGATCACCAACCGCCAGGATGTTGCCGTCCTTTATCGCCACCGCCTCGGCCGTCGGATTGCCTTCGTCCATGGTCAGCACACGGGCATTGGTGACGATCAGGTCGGCATTTGAACTCATGATTACCCGCGGTTCGGTTGCGCTGCCGGCAGGCTAGACGACCGGCTGCCGGGCCAGCAAGCCATGGCTGGTTGGCCCAGCGCCTTGTGAAAGGCAGTGCAGGACGGTTAGGGTCGCTGCGTATCACCACGGAATAATTTCATGAAGACTGTTTTTTCGCCTCTCCATGCCGGCCATTCCGGCAATGTCGAATTGATCGCCGGCGCCATCGTGCCGGCTTTTGAAAAGCCTTCGCGCGCCGAGTTCATCAGGGCGCGGGTGGAGAGCGAGAAGCTCGGTCCGATCCTGCCGCCGGAAATCCACGACCTCGCCGCCGCCAGGAAGGTGCATGCCGGCGACTACGTCGATTTCCTGCCGACCGTGTGGCCGCTCTGGGAAGCGTCGGGCCGGACCGGTTCGGCCATTCCGTTCACCTGGCCGACGCGCGGCCTGCGCGGCGACGTGCGCCCGAAAGGCATCGACGCGCTGCTCGGCTTCTACTCCTTCGATGGCGGCGCCACGTTCGTCAAAGGCACATGGGATGCGATCAAGTCGTCCTATGACGTCGCGCTGACCGCCGCCGCGCTGGTCAAGGCCGGTGAGCCTTCCGCCTTCGCGCTCTGCCGCCCGCCGGGGCACCACGCCGGCGCAGCCTTCATGGGCGGCTATTGCTTCATCAACAACGCCGCCGTCGCCGCGCAGTGGTTTCGCGACCATGGCGCCGCGCGCGTTTCGATCCTCGACGTCGATTATCACCACGGCAACGGCACCCAGGAGATCTTCTACCGCCGCGGCGACGTTCAGGTGCTGAACCTGCATGGCGATCCGATGACCGAATATCCGTTCTTCCTCGGCCATGCCGACGAACGCGGCGAGGGCGACGGCGAAGGCTTCAACGACAATTATCCGATGCCCTTCGGCACCGGCTGGGAGGTGTGGAATGCCTCGCTCGAGGACGCTTGCACGAGGCTTTTGGCTTATGCTCCCGACGTCGTCGTCGTTTCACTCGGCGTCGACACGTTCGAGAAGGACCCGATCAGCCAGTTCAAGCTGAAAACGGGCGACTACCCCAGGATCGGCCGCCGCATCGCCAGGCTCGGCCTGCCGACGCTGTTCGTCATGGAAGGCGGCTACGCCGTCGAGGAGATCGGCATCAACGCCGTCGGCGTGCTGACTGGCTTCGAGGACCGCTAGAACCGCCGGTGCCTGCAATCACATGGCAGCGCGTGGCAAGCGGTGCCGCCGGCCTGACCGACCGCTTCGCCTGCAACGGCACGCGCTGGCCGGGTCCGCTATCTTGTTGTTGGACCATGATGTTTTTCCAGAATGCGTTCGCCCTTTGCGAAATGATGATCTATTTTTTGAATCCTTGGCTTGAGGGGCCGATTCATCGGAAGAACAAACGCATTTGAGCCTGGGAAAGCATTTATGAACGACGACACACCGGAAAGCGAAAGCGCCTCGGCGCTGGCGCCGTTCCGGCACGGCATCTTCCGGGCGGTGTGGTCCGCCAGCCTCGTCTCCAATTTCGGCGGCCTCATCCAGGGCGTCGGCGCCGCCTGGATGATGACCACGATCGCCACCTCGTCCTACCAGGTGGCATTGGTCCAGGCCTCGACCACCTTGCCGATCATGCTCTTCGCGCTGCTGGCCGGCGCCATCGCCGACAGCTTCAACCGGCGCAAAATCATGCTGATCGCCCAGATCTTCATGCTCGTCGTCTCGGCTCTTCTGACCGTCTTCACCTATCTCGACCTGATGACGCCGTGGACGCTGCTCGCCTTCACCTTCCTGATCGACAGCGGCACCGCGCTCAACAGCCCGTCCTGGCAGGCTTCGGTCGGCGACATGGTGCCTCGCACCAAGGTGCCGGCGGCGATCGCGCTCAACTCGATGGGCTTCAACCTGACGCGCAGCGTTGGCCCGGCGATCGGTGGCATCATCGTTGCCGCCGCAGGCGCCGCCGCGGCCTTTGCCGTCAACACACTGAGCTATGTCGGCCTCATCGTCGTGCTGGCCCGCTGGAAGCCGGAACTGCCGGCATCGACCTTGCCGCGCGAGACGCTGGGCGCCGCAATGGGCGCCGGCCTGCGCTACGTCGCCATGTCGCCCAATATCGGCAAGGTGCTGGTCAGGAGCTCGGCTTTCGGCTTCAGCGCCGGCGCGGTCCTGGCGCTGCTGCCGCTGGTCGCACGCGACGTCGTCAAGGGCGATGCCTTGAGCTACGGCATCATGCTCGGCGCTTTCGGCATCGGCGCCGTCGGCGGCGCGCTGACCAGCGTCAGGCTGCGGCAGCTGCTGTCCAGCGAAACCATGGTGCGCATGGCATTTGCCGGTTTCGCCGTCTGCGCCTTTAACGCCGCCGTTAGCAATCATGCCTGGCAGACGTCGCTCGGCCTGCTGGTCGGCGGCGCCTGCTGGGTGATGGCGCTGTCGCATTTCAACGTCACCGTGCAGATGTCGACGCCGCGCTGGGTGGTCGGCCGCGTGCTTTCGGTCTACCAGACCGCGACCTTCGGCGGCATCGCGCTCGGCAGCTGGGTCTGGGGCGTCGTTGCCGACGCGCATGGCGCCGAAGTCGCCCTGATGGCGGCCAGCGTCGCCATGCTGGCGGGAGGCGCCATCGGCCTGCTGCTGCCGCTGCCGCAGCAGGCGGTGCTCAACCTCGACCCGCTCAACCGTTTTCAGGAGCCGCATCTGGCGCTTGATCTCAAGCCGCGCAGCGGCCCCATCGCCATCATGATCGAATATGTCATCCGTAACGAGGACGTACCGGAATTCCTCGCCACCATGGCCGAGCGCGGCCGCGTCCGCCGCCGTGACGGCGCCCGCAACTGGACGCTGGCGCGCGACCTCGAAAATCCCTCGATATGGATCGAGCACTACCACACGCCGACCTGGGTCGAATATATTCGCCACAATCGGCGCGCCACCTACGCCGACGCGGTCATCGGCGAGCGTATAAGGGCCCTGCACAGCGGCAACGAGCCACCGCGCGTCCGCCGCATGATCGAGCGCCCGACAACGGCCGGCACGGCGCTGGTGATGCCGAAAGGACCGATCGAGCATTAATGGCTGGCGGTGCGTCCAGTTGAACGAGCAAATGAAATTGCGGCGCCTGGCCCAATCCGCGAATGCACGAACAGGATGGCCATTGTGGAGAGACGGTTATATCAGTTGATGTGACTATGACCACTAAGGGGAGACGATGCGTTACATACGTCCGCTTTCAATTGAAGACGCCGCCGGCCTGTTGGCCGGTTCAGCCGGCACGGCCGCCATTCTCGCCGGAGGCAGCGACCTCTTGGTGAGGATGAAAGGCGGCTTCATCGAACCCGACCTGATCGTCGACATCAAGGCGATCGAGGGCTTGAGTGAAATCAGGGAAACGCCGGAGGGCTTCAGCATTGGTGCCGCGGTCCCCTGCGCCGTGTTGGGAGAGAACGCGGCCCTGAACAAGGCATGGCCCGGCGTCGTCGAAGCGGCAAAGCTGATCGGCTCCAAGCAGGTTCAGGGACGCTGCACCATCGTCGGCAATCTGTGCAACGCCTCGCCGGCCGCCGACAGCGTGCCGGCGCTGGTGGCCGCTGGCGCCAAGGCGGTGGTCGTCGGCCCGGGAACCAGGCGCACGATTGCCGTGGAAGCGGTGCCGACTGGGCCGGGCAAGACCTCGCTGGCCAAGGGCGAGATCATCGAGGCAATCCTGCTCGACAAACGTTTGCCGCGTTCGGGCGATGCCTATCTGCGTTTCATTCCGCGCACGGAGATGGACATCGCGGTGGTAAGCGCCGGCGTGAACCTGACGCTCGACGAGCAAGGTCGCGTCAAATCCGCCCGCCTGGCGCTGGGCGCCGTGGCGCCGACGGTGGTTCTGGTCGAGGAGGCCGCCGAGGTTCTCATCGGCTCCAAGCTGGACGAAGCCACGCTGGAGAGGCTCGCCAAGGTCTGCTCGGGCGCCTGCCGCCCGATTGACGACAAGCGCGGCACTATCGAATTCAGACGGAAAGTCGCGGGTGTGCTGGCCAAGCGGGCCGCCATGACCGCCTATGCACGCGCAGGAGGCAAATGATGGCTGGTGTGGCAGTATCAACGACAATCAACGGCGACAATGTCGAGTTCCTTTGCCAGCCGGACGAGACGCTGCTTGACGTCCTGCGCGATCGCCTGGGGCTGACGGGCGCCAAGGAAGGCTGCGGCACCGGGGACTGCGGCGCCTGCAGCATCATCCTCGACGATCGGCTGGTGTGCTCGTGCCTGGTGCTCGGCGCGGAGGCCGAGGGCCGGCACGTCGAGACCATCGAGGGCATGGCGCATGGCGACACGCTGCATCCGCTGCAGCAGAAATTCCTCGAGCACGCCGCACTTCAATGCGGCATCTGCACGCCGGGCTTCCTGATCGCGGCGAAGGACCTTTTGGCCAAGAACCCCGACCCGACCGAGGAGGAAATCCGCTTTGGCCTCGCCGGCAACCTCTGCCGCTGCACCGGCTATGACAAGATCGTGCGCGCCGTCCAGGACGCCGCCATCGTAATGAAACAAGCGTGATGAAGGGAGCCTGACGATGAATTTCGATCCGCGTTATTCGGGACGCAGTTTCACATCTGTCGGCACGCGCCCCATCCGTCCCGACGGCGTCGACAAGGTGACGGGCCGCGCGCGCTACGGCGCCGACTTCAACGTGGCCGGGCAACTGGTCGGGCGCATCCTGCGCAGCCCGCATGCCCACGCCGTGATCCGCAAGATCGACATCTCGAAGGCGCAGAAGCTTCCGGGCGTCAAGGCGGTGATAACGGCCGCCGACCTGCCGGACCTCACCGACGGCGATGCCGCCATGTACGACATCCTCGACAACTGCATGGCGCGCAAGAAAGCGCTCTATGACGGCCACGCCGTGGCCGCGGTCGCGGCGGTCGATGCCCGCACGGCAAGGCAGGCGCTGAAGCTGATCGAGGTCGACTACGAGGTGCTGCCGCATGTCACCGATGTCGACGAGGCGATGAAGCACTCCGCACCCCTGGTCAACGACGCCATCTTCACCGAGGGCCTCGAGCAAAAGCCCGTCAAGCCTTCCAATGTCACCAAGCGCAGCCAGTTCGGCCATGGCGACATCCACCAGGGTTTCGGCCAGGCCGATTTCGTCGTCGAACGCTCCTTCAAGACCGAGCAGACGCACCAGGGTTATATCGAGCCGCATGCCTGCGTGGCCAATGTCAGTTCCGACGGCACCGCCGACCTCTGGGTCTGTACGCAAGGCCATTTTGTCTATCGCCAGCACTGCGCCCAGCTGCTTGGCATGGAGGCCTCTAAGCTGCGCGTCACCTCCTCGGAGATCGGCGGCGGTTTCGGCGGCAAGACCCATGTCTGGGCCGAGCCGGTGGCGCTGGCGCTGTCGCGCAAGGCCGGCCGGCCGGTCAAGCTGGTGATGACGCGCGACGAGGTGTTCCGCGCCTCCGGCCCGACCAGCGCCACCTCGATCGATGTTCGGATCGGCGCCCGCAAGGACGGCACGATCACGGCGGCAGAGGCGACGCTGCGCTATAGCTGCGGCCCCTATGCCGGCACGTGGGCCGAGATAGGCGCCATGACCGCCTTTGCCTGCTACAAGCTCGAGAACGTCAAGACGGTCGGCTACGAAGTGCTCGTCAACCGGCCCAAGACCGCGGCCTATCGCGCGCCGTCGGCGCCGATGGCGGCGTTTGCGGTGGAAAGCGCGGTCGACGAGCTGGCCAAGGAGATCGGCATGGATCCCGTCGAGTTCCGGATCAGGAACGCGGCGCAGGAAGGAACCAGATCATCTTACGGCCCGGTATACGGCCCGATCGGCATCGGGCCGACGCTGGAGGCGGTGAAGAACCATCCGCACATGAAGGCGCCGCTCGGCAAGAACCAGGGCCGCGGCATGGCCTGCGGCTTCTGGTTCAATTTCGGTGGCCAGACCTGCACGGACCTCAATATCGGCATGGACGGTTCGGTCTCGCTTGCCGTCGGAACCGTTGACGTGGGCGGTTCACGCGCCTCGCTGTCGCTGGTCGCGGCGGAGGAGCTCGGTATCCCCTATGAGCAGGTCAAGGCGGTGGTCGCCGATACGTCCAGCCTCGGCTACAACGACATGACGGACGGCAGCCGCGGCACCTTCTCGTCTTCGATGGCGACGATCTCCGCCGCCCGCAACGCCATCAAGGTGTTGCGGGAACGCGCCGCGCAGATGTGGGACATTCCCGTCGACGACGTGGTGTGGGAAGAGGGCCGCGCCATTGCCAAAGGCGCGACGCACGGCAACCTTTCGCCGCTGTCGCTGAAGGAGATCGCGGCCGCGTCAGGAAAGACGGGTGGACCGATTGCCGGCCATAGCGAGCTCGTCGCCGACGGCGCCGGCGTCTCCTTCGCCACCCATATCTGCGATATCGAGGTGGATCCCGAGACCGGCTCCACCAGGGTGCTGCGCTACACCGTCGTCCAGGACGCCGGCAAGGCGGTGCATCCGACCTACGTCGAGGGGCAGTACCAGGGGGGTGCCGCCCAAGGCATCGGCTGGGCGCTCAACGAGGAGTATATCTACGGCAAGGACGGGCGGCTGCAGAACCCTGGCTTCCTCGACTACCGTATCCCGGTCTGCTCGGACCTGCCGATGATCGACACGCAGATCCTCGAGATCCCCAACCCCAACCATCCCTACGGGGTGCGCGGCGTCGGCGAGACCTCGATCGTGCCGCCGCTGGCGGCGATCGCCAATGCGGTGTCGAACGCGGTCGGGGTGCGCATGACGCACATCCCGATGTCGCCGCCGCGGATTCTGGCGGCGATCGAGGCTGAACGGGAAGGCTGATGGTCGAGGTGACGCTCTGGGGATCGCTTGGCGCGCTCGCCGGAGGCAAGAGCAAGGTCGAGATCGAGGCGAAGGATATTCGGGAGCTGTTCAGGAAACTGGCTGAACAATATCCCGGCCTCGAGCCCTACATCGATCGCGGTATCGCCGTCGCCATCGACGGGACGATCTATCGCGACACCTGGTCGAAGGAACTGCCGGAAGGCGCGGAGATTTTCCTGCTGCCGAGACTGGCCGGGGGATAAGTGGACAACCGCGTCCCTAGCATCGACGACCAAGACTTGGCCTAGGCTCGAGGAAGATCTCGGCTATCCACGAGAATTCTTGGCCGGTTCCGCCGGCGAGTTTGGTTCGTTTTCGATGACTGCTTCTGTGTCGATGACAGACATAGAAGCGAGCGAGCTACACGTCAGGTTTGGGCGGGATGCTGATCTGACCCAAAGCCGCTTCTCGCAAGATTGCCGTCGGCAATCGGTGGCGAGAAGCGGTCATTCACTAATGACCTGTTTGCGGCCAAGAGCGGATATTTTTGCATGAACAGCTAGTGTCATGATGCCGGGTTCGCCAGCCCTTCCATCAGCGTGCTTAAAGCCGCATCCAAGGGGGCCGATCCGACTTTCTCTGACACCAGGAGCCCATCGATCGCAAGCATGGTCATACCATGGATGAGCCCCCACCAGGCTGCCGCCTGACCTTCTATCGGCCGCTTGCGAATGCTCCCCGCGGCCTGGCCGCGCCGGAGGATTTCGAGCGCTACATCGAAGACCGCGAGCGCCCGGTCATTGAGATGCATCCCTGCGGCTTTCTCCTCCCCCGCGCTGAACATCAGGCGGTAGAGAGCCGGGTTGTCCGTTCCGAACGCGACGTAGGCATGAGATACCGGAGTGATTTCGTCGCGCAGAGATTTGGGCGTCTTGGGCTTGGCCGCCGATAGACACTCCCGCAGTCGGTCGAAGCCAATCATGGCGAGCTCCGCAAGCAGCGCGGCTTTGTCCGGAAAGTGCTTGTAGGGTGCCGCGTGGCTTACGCCCGCGCGGCGGGCGACTTCGCGCAACGTGAACTGCCAGCCCTTCTCCTCCCGAAGCATATCCAACGCCGTTTCGATAACCGCACGACGGAGGTCACCGTGGTGATAGGGGCGATCGGGTGCGTCCCGCATGATACCTCAAAGTTTCTTGTGGTTACATTGTTGACAGTGACTACTTAAGCGCCTATGTAAGGGCATAAGTTTCTCTTGTCTACATTGGAGTGGACCATGAACGCAACCGCAAATACCACCGACGCTAATCGGCTGTGCAGTCTCCTCGCGGCCCAGCGTGCTGCTTTCCTGCGTGACGGAGCGCCTTCGCTGGCGCAGCGACGCTCTGATCTGGCTAGGTTCAGGGCCACGTTAATCGGGCACCGCAAAGCGATCGAAGATGCCATCAATGCCGATTTCGGGCATCGCTCGAGGTATGAGACGGCGATCATGGAGGTTGGAGGGGTCGCCGAGGGAACGAAGTATTTGATCCGCAACCTTCGCAGCTTCATGGCGCCTTCCCGCCGCCACGTTGCTCTGCACATGCGAATGGGCAACGCCCGCATTGAATACCAGCCGCTTGGCGTTGTCGGCGTCATGTCGCCCTGGAATTACCCGGTAAACCTGTCGCTGATGCCGGTTGTCACGGCCATCGCTGCCGGAAACCGGGTGATGCTGAAGCCCTCAGAGTTCACGCCCGTAACAAATGCGCTGCTCGCAAAAATGTTCGGCGAGATATTCTCCGAGGACCAGTTCGCGATCGTGACCGGTGATGCGGCGGTAGGGGCGGATTTCACTGCCCTGCCGTTCGATCACTTGGTCTTCACGGGGAGCACCGCAGTAGGGCGATCGGTGATGAAGGCCGCAAGCGACAACCTCGTTCCGGTTACCCTCGAACTCGGAGGCAAGTCGCCTAGCATCGTTGCCAAGGGCCACGACCTCGACCAAGCGGCGACTTCAATTGTCTACGGAAAGCTGCTCAGCGCCGGACAAACCTGCATCGCTCCGGACTACGCACTCATCCACGAAAGCGAAGTTGACGCGTTCGTCAAGGCATATGACCGGAAGGTGATGTCCTTCTATGCTGACGGTCCGACGAGTGAACACTACACCTCAATCATCAACGCGCGGCACTATGCCCGGCTACAGGGCCTCACCGACGATGCCCGCTCCAAAGGAGCGCAGATCATAGAGGTTGGCAATCGGCCCGGTGAGGCGTCTCTGCGCCCCAACACGCTGGCGCCAACTGTCGTGCTCGGAGTCACAGACGACATGCGCATCGCTCATGAGGAAATCTTCGGCCCGGTCCTGCCGATTTTTCCCTACCGCGACGTTGAAGAAGCGATTGCCTATGTGAACGCCCGGCCTCGGCCGCTCGCGCTCTACTACTTCGGTGCCGATGACGAACACCGGCGCAAAGTGCTGAGCCGAACAACCTCAGGCAACGTCACTATCAACGGGACGATCATGCACATCGCCCAGGATGACTTGCCCTTCGGCGGCGTCGGGGCCAGCGGCATGGGCGCATACCATGGCATCGAAGGCTTCCATAACCTCAGCCACGCCAAGGGGATCTATGAGCAGGGCCGTTGGAACCTCTCCAACCTTCTGCGCGCGCCCTTCAGACAGCCGATCGATACCATCCTCAACGTGATGCTCCGGTGACCAGCATGCCATCATTAAGTCAAGCTCGGGAGCATCCGAACATGACCAATGACACGTCGTTGCCGCTACGCGGCTCATGCGAATGCGGCGCCTGCTCGTTCGAGGTGCATACCTCGCCGAAAGCCAGGTTCCGGTGCCACTGCCTGATCTGCCAGGCGTTCAACGGCAAACCGTTTGCGGATGTGGTCGCCGTTCGCGGCACGGATGTCGTGCTGAAAAACGCCGGCAATATTTCGTTCAAGAAATACCGCCCGCCTCCGAACTTCAATCGCGGGGTCTGCCGGACTTGCGGCAAGCCCGTTGTGGAGGTTGCGGGCGTCGGGCCGTTCAAGGTGATGTTCATCCCCGCCAGCAATTTCGAGCCCGAGGCCCGGCTGCCGCCGGTTCGGTTCGACATGTTCTATCACCGTCGAGTGCTGGATATGCCCGATAGCGTGCCCAAATACAGCGGCTATTTTGCGAGCGAGTGGGCGGTCGGGAAACTTATCATAAGTGGCTTGTGAAATGGAAAGTCGATCTGTTTGGCGAGGCGTTACCCGATTGCTCCCCTACGCCAGCAGCGAGGCCACGCCGGCGGCAGCTTAGGGTCCCGGACGACAGTACGTTTGAACGCCTTGATCCTGCTAGTTGAGAAAACCCTCGGCTATCCACGAGAATTCTTGGCCAGTTCAGCCGGCGAATTCGGCTCCTTTTCGATGACTGCTTCCGTGTCAATGACAGTCATGGAAGCGAGCGAGCTTTGTGGCCATAAGCGGACTGGCAGCTTCTGGCTGCGCATCTTCAAGGGTGGACATTCAAATCGGCGCAGGCGTCTTCGCGACCTGATACAGGAGCCCTGCCGACATCCTTAGGAGGAAGCTCGGACTGAATCTCACCAGCGAGACGGGCAAGGGTGCTGTGTGCGCCGGTTCTCCAGCCGGGCTCGCAAACGAAACTACTTCATTGGCATTCCCGCGGCCACCAGATCGGCCACCTGTCGATCAATCACTGCAGGATTGGTATGGAAAGTCATATCGCGCCACCGCGCGGCCTTAAGCCACGGCTGCATGGCAAGCGCCTTGAGGGCTTCACTGCGTGCATCGTCAGTTTTTCCAAGATGGACATCGTTGATGGCACGTAGCAGCGGAACAGTGATCATGAAGTCTGAAGCCTTCGTGATCAGTGCAGCAGATTCGGCGTACTTTTCGATATCCGTCAGGGCATTCGCCTTCATCACGAGATAATAATCGGCGAAGTTTGGATCGTTCCTGAGCCCGTATTCTGCTCGCTCAATGGCCTTGTCTGTCAGGCCGCTGAAGCGGGCTGCTGATGAAAGGTCGCCGATGAGAAACGCGTCTCCGGGCGAAAGCGCAATCACCTCATCAGCCCTACGCAGAGACAGATCGAAGTTGCCCTCATGAGCGCTGACGTAGACGGATGACCACAAGCAGCTTTTTCTTGCGTCGGGTCCGAGGTTTGCCCGCGGAAGAACCTTTGCTTCCAGTTCGGACGCCATGCGCCAATGTTCGTCAGGCTTTTCGTCAAAGCCGAGGCCGGCCGCCAAGACGTGATCCCAAGCCAGTCCGCACGATAGCAGCGAGGAGTCGGGAAATTTGGCCAGGCCCTCAAGAATTATGTCCGTCGCCTTCACCAGGCTCTCGGGCGTGAACTGCCCAAAAAAGAAATTGGAGCGAAGGAAGAAGTCGTACTCTTCAAGATCCGGTGTGTCCTTTTCCCAGACCTTCTTGTATTCGCTGTCGTACATTTTTCCGCGCTGGCCACCAAGCGTCCCAATGATGCGTTCGATCGCCTCGTCCTGAATCACAAGGGGATTGCTTCCAGAGCGATCGAACTTTTCCGCCCAGAGATTTTCGCCTGTGCGCGCGTTGATCAGCTGCGCGGTGATGCGCACCCGGTCCGTCTCCTTCCAGATGCTGCCCTCGATCACGTAGGCCGCGTTCAACTCTTGGCCGATCTGGCGGACATCGGTTGGCTTGTCCTTGTAGACAAAGGTAGAGCTACGCGAGAGCACCTTAAGTTCGGTGACGCCTGCCAGCATCGAGATCAAATTGTCTGTCATGCCGTCGCTGAAATACTCCAGCTTCGGGTCGCCGCTCATGTTCTTGAACGGCAGAACCGCGACGGTCGGGATACCACCCTGGCCCATATCGCGCTTTGTTCCATAGAACTGCCACCACGCCAGGACCGCCGTGACTGCTAAGACCAGCACCAGGAAGCTCGCCACGACTGGCAGCCGCGACCGGCTGCGGCGCGCGCGCCTGGGGCTGGCCTTGCCGCCGATCGTGACACGGTATGCCTCCACCGGCTCCGCGATGTTCTTGACCTTCAGCAGGCCCATCGACTGAAAGCCGAAAGCCAGCTTCTTCTCAACCTCGCGCGCGACCTTTGCAGACACCCAGATGCCGCCAGGCTCGGCAAGTTGTTCCAGCCGCGCCGCGATATTTACGCCCTCGCCAAACCGATCGTCACCCTCGATAATCACCTCGCCAAGATTGACGCCGATGCGCACTTCCACGCGCTGGTCTTTCGGCAACGAGGCGTTTCGCTCGGCCAGCCCACGTTGCAGCGAAACCGCGCACTCCATCGCCTCGACGACAGAAGAAAACTCCGCCAGCAGGCCGTCGCCCATCAGCTTGAAGATAGTGCCATGATGACGCGCCACTGTCGGTTCGAAAAGTTCCTTATGACCGGCGCGCACCCGTTCATGCGTACCCGCCTCGTCGCGCTCCATCATGGCAGAATATCCGACAACGTCAGCAGCAAGGATGGCGGCGAGCTTGCGGTCCATTTCGGAGCACTCTGTCGGCGGCCAACCTCGGAGACGAGGTGGCAAACCCTCCCGGTTCCAATCAGTTTCGCCTATCAGGACCTTACCCGCAAGCGGCTGCTGGTTGCGAAACGACTTGATTTGGGCCGGAAGCGTCCGCTTTTAGGGCGCTGCACTGTTCACCTCAATCACAGCTCTCCATAGCCTTCAGCGCTTCGGCGCGGGACGGTTTGTCCGCGATGCGTCGAACAGACGCGTAGAACCTTGGATAGTCGCCGGAACACAGGTCGAACAGGTGAAGAAATGCCGGAACCTGTTCACCGTAGACTGAGGTCGCAGCAAGCTTTGCGTTGTTGATCGGCTGTTCGAACCAGGCGTCGTAGCCCCGGTATCCGGCCCAGCGCCTGTCGCGCATGTGCCGGTAGCGCATCCGTAGCCTGTCGATCGTGGCCGCCTTGGCGGCTGCCATCTGCCGCGGAGTACGGGGACTTCCATAGACCTGGCCCAACTCGTCGCGCGTTTTCGCCACCAGCCCGAGAAAATCGGCGCTGCGCTTGCGATTGGCTTCGTAGCGGCGCAATCCGGCCCGATCGCCGGCGGCGCGGAGCCATTTTCTTGTGCCGGTGGTTTCGACGGCAACCGCGAAAGCCTCATTGAATGCGGAATCGCCATCCACATAGATGCGCTGGTGCGCCAGTTCATGGAAGACAAGGCTTGCGAGGTAGGTGTCGTCCTGACGGAGCATGGTGCTGAGCAGCGGGTCGCTGGACCAGCCCAGTGTGGAATAGGCGGTGATGCCGGTGACATAGACGTCCAGCCCCTGTCTCTGAAGCTCGATAGCGCTTTCCGTCGCGGATTTCCGGGAGAAGTAACCCCGGTAGGGAACGCAGCCGAAAACCGGAAAGCACCATGTTTTTGGCGCGAGCGAGAACTGCGGCGCGGCAAAAACGGCCCAGGTCACCGCATCCCGGTGGATGTCGACATAGCTGCGGTAGCTGCTGTTGTCGGGCAGTGACAGTTCATCCGTCGCAAACCGTCTTATGGCGCTCGCCGACGTCAGCTTGCTGCGCAATGCCTCAGGTGTCGAAGGATCGCGGATCAGTTTTCCAACATTTTTGCGCGCCGCCATGATCTCCACATGGCCCTCCAGCGACTGCGCATAGTAGGAAATGCTTGTGCAGCCGCTCACCCCGAACGCCATGGTCAGCGCGGCCAGTATTCGAAGAACGCGCCTCACCGTTTGCCCACCGCCTGCTTATCTCCCCAAAGGAGCTCTTGCTCTCACAGGCGCACCGATTTTCGTCAAGAAGACACCGGCCCAAGTTACCGCGCTCAGTCGCCCGCCCAGACAATCGCACATGGCGCTCCCCCACTCCGTCTCGGCTTCGCCGAGCCACCTCTCCCCCACATTCGTGGGGGATGAGGAAACCTGGGCTTTCCGAGGTTGCGACCTTGACGATTATCGATTCCTCTCCCTCATGAAATGCTATCGGATTCACACATTTTGCAGATTGAGTTTGGTTCCGTACTTGATGGCGTGGAATTCGGCGAGGCCGATGCGCA
>NZ_JBVVQI010000016.1:0-154602 GCF_055811495.1 Mesorhizobium sp. WSM4830
CCTTCGATTGAAGTTCTATACGACCTCAATCTGGCACATCGATGCCGCTTCGGGGGCCGTCCACCCCATCATGCCGTGACAACTGTGGCACGCGAAAGCGGATCAGAATCGAGTGCTTCTTGGCACCGACAGCACGTCCTTTACCAACCGAGTAGGCACCGCTGCGGATGCAAGCGCCATTCTGAACCGCTGCATTCTTCGGCTGATGTAACGGCATGGATCCCAGGGTCTGCGCGACGTCGCTTCGCTCCTGCTCCGCCCTGGGATGACGAAGGCGCGGTGGCAACTCGGCTAATCGCGAGCGAAACCGGATCCCCTATCCTCATCCTCAGCTCACCTTGCTCTCCGGTAACCCGAACCCGCCAACAGGATGCGTTTCCACCTGAAACTCGAAGCCGGCAATGATCGGCCGTGCCTTGGCGATTGCCGCCTGGACCTCGGGCAGCTGCAGCGAAGCCTTGTGGCTTTCGGCGTCGGTCCACACCTCGGTCACCCAGATCGCGTCGGCATCGGCCGGGTCGGTGGCGATGATGTAGTTCAGGCAGCCGGGCATGGCGCCGGTGCTGGCGAGCAGGATATCCATCATTGCGTCACGCTGGCCGCGCATCGCCCGCATCTTGCCGATCAGTCCGTACATTCGCTTTTGCTCCGTTGAGATGACGCAACCAGGAGTATGCAGTTCGTCGCCTACGGCATCAACTGGCCGCCATTGACCTCGATCACCTGGCCGATGATGTAGCCGCTCAGCAGATCGGAGGAGAGGAATAGATAGGCGCCGACGCAGTCCTCGGCGGTGCCGGCGCGGCCCTGCGGGATGGTGGCGATCATGCCTCTCATCTGGTCGTCGGTCGAGTAGCGCTCGTGGAAAGGCGTCGCGATCGTGCCGGGCGCTACCGCGTTGACGCGGATGTTGAAACCGATCAGCTCCTTGGCCATGCCGCGCGTGATGTTGGAGACGAAGGCCTTGGCCGAGCCGTAAAGGCCGGCGCCGCCACCGGCTCCGTTGCGCGCGGCGATCGAGGAGGTGTTGACGATGAAGCCACCCTGCCGCTTCAGCCATGGGATCGCCTTGCGCGAAGCTGTCAGCACGGAACGCGCGTTGAGGTCCATCACCGCGTCGTAGTGCGCCTCGGTCTGCTCGGCATAGGGCACGCGGCCGAGCATGCCGCCGGCATTGTTGACGAGGCCGTCGAGCCGACCGAAATGTTTCGCACTGTCCTCGACGACGCGCTCGACATCGGCAGGGATCGAGAAATCGCCCTGGACTGGGAATACCTCGCCGCCGCCGTTGCGAATCGTCGCGGCCAGGTTTTCGGCAGCCGCGCGGCTCGAATTGTAATGCAGCGCGACGCGGCATTTCTGCGCGGCATAGGCAAGTGCAAGCGCCGCGCCGATGCCGGTCGAGGCGCCGGTGACCAGGACCGCCTTTCCGGCAAGGTCGGGGATGACCAGAGAGGGGCTGACAAGGGTGGTGGTGGTTGGCACGTCTGTTCCTCCGGAGGACTCTGCCTGCTCTTCGTAGGCCCTCGCAGTCCTCGCGTTCAAGTCCGTAAAAGCCTATGGCCTGAGATAGGCGAAGCCCTGGCGTTGCAATTCGGCGAGCTTGACGACGCCACCCCGGTCGGCTGCATGGAAGCCGTCGATCAGGTCGGCCAGGCCGATATCCATGCCGTGCATGGTGTTGGCGCAAGCGTGCGGGCTGAGCCCATCCTGGACAAGGCCGGCGAACCGCCCGGAAATGGCGGCCGATATGCCCTTCGACTTGAAGGCGGCAAGTGCTGGGCCGTGCACGACAAGCGCGATGTCGACCTTGCCGTCGGTGCCTTCGAAGTGGTTCTTGATGTTGCCGAGCACGAAATTGACCTTGTCGAGGTCGCTGAGGTGATAGGCGACCTTTTGCCTTTCCTCTTCGGCAGCCGCCGGTTTGACTTCACTAGCTGCAGCCTTGGTGGGGCGCAGCCCGAAAAGCCCGGCGGCCCCGGCAAGACCGACGCGGAAAATATCGCGGCGTCGCATGGCTTCATCTCCCATTTGCCGGCCCGCGCAAATTGCGTGGCCTCGGCCTCGATCCTAGCATAAATTGACACCACGTCTTGTCGGGGCAATGGAGGGGTAGCATGACGTCGAGGACCATAATGGGGACCTTTGTGGGCGCCGGAGTTGGGGTTGCCTTGCTTGCCGCCGTCGCCGGCACTGCTTTCGCCGATGACACGCTCAAACTCACCGAGTTCAGCCCCGACGGCAAGGACGCCTGCTTCGGCCGCGTCTACGACGCCGCGCATCTCAAGTCGCATCCGCAGCAGAAGGTGGCGCGCATCTTCTTCTATTACGGCCGCGATCCGGTCAGCCGGCCAAACGAGGAGCCAAGCACCGGCATCGATTCCTCCTACAATGGCTTCATGGCGACGACGGTACGCGGCGCCAAGGCGCCGGAATGGCTCGGCGGCTGGTGCAGTCACGAGTCGGAGGACGGCAAGACCGGCCCGATCCGCTGCGGCATGGACTGCGATCGCACCATGGCTTCGCTGAAGGTCGACGACAAAGGCCGGCTGATCGTCTCGGACGTGCAGCCCGACCTCTATCTCGACGCCGGATCGGAAGACGAGCTCGGCGAGGCGGAGTACGAACGGCAGGCGCTGGGCAAGGACGACGACGGCTTCAGGCTCGACCCGATGCCGGCCGCCACCTGCAAGGCCGAGTTCGCGCGCATCGACCCGATCGACCCGGCCCTTGGCCAGCCATTGCGCGAGCGGCTGAAGCCGGACCAGGCCTTCTGCTACGGACGCGACTACGACGCCGCGCATCTCGGCTCGCATCCCGATCAGCTGACCCAGTCGATCAGGGTGTTCCGCGGACCGGTCGAGCTGGCGTCCTTTGCCAAGGAGGGCGATCCGGCCAATTGGCCAAGCGGCGCCGATATCGCCGTTTCGGTTACCACGCGGGAGAAATCGGCCAAGGTCACGCAGGTCTACAACTGCCAGGGCGAGGGCGACCAGTGGCGCTGCGCGGCGAGCGCGAAGACGGGTGCTGCCGCCTGCGATATCGCGCAAAAGGAGGTCTTCCTTCGCCGCGGCGCCAACGGCACGATGATGCTGGCCAACCCGAACAGCGGCCTGCCGATCGTCGATCTGTGCTCGAAGGCG
The DNA here is from genome assembly GCF_055811495.1 of Mesorhizobium sp. WSM4830. Classification (NCBI taxonomy): domain Bacteria; kingdom Pseudomonadati; phylum Pseudomonadota; class Alphaproteobacteria; order Hyphomicrobiales; family Phyllobacteriaceae; genus Mesorhizobium; species Mesorhizobium sp. WSM4830. The sequence continues at coordinate 3,144 of NZ_JBVVQI010000016.1, forward strand.
GCGGAAGGCGACACAATGTCCGACGACAAGGTCTACCGGCTGGAGCCGATGCCGCAGGCTGCCTGCGGGCTATAGCAACCGCAATGCTGGAGGGACAGCGCCCCCTCTGTCCTGCCGGACATCTCCCCCACTTGGGGGGAGATCGGCCGTCACTGCCGCTTTCGCCAATCACCCATCGTCGCAGGAGTGAGCGGCGCGCTGAAGCTGCCAATCTCCCCACTTGTGGGGGAGATGTCCGGCAGGACAGAGGGGGGCGCGAAGGATCACCACTGAGCGATTTTTCTCCGCGCCGCCTCACGCGAACGGCACGGCCGTCGTGCCCTTGGGCAGTTTCGCCTCGTCGTCGGGCTCGACATGGATGATGACGCGGACGGAAGGGATCTCTGCCTGCAGTGCGTCCTCGATGCGGTCGCAAATGACGTGGCTGGCGCCGACCGACATGTCGGCGTCGACGACTAGATGGAACTCGATGAAGGTGGCGCGGCCGGCGATGCGGGTCTTCAGGTCGTGGACCTCGAGTGCGCCCTTGCAATTGGCCGAGATGATGTCGCGGATGCGGATATGTTCCTGTGTGTCGACGGCGCGATCCATCAGCCCGTTCATAGACGAGCCGATGACGTGCCAGCCCTGCCACAGAATGTTCAGCGCCACGATCACGGCAAGAGCCGGATCGAGAACCTGCCAGCCGGTCAGCACGGCGCCGACCAGGCCGATGAACACACCGACCGAGGTCGCCACGTCGGTCATGATGTGCCTGCCGTCGGCGACGAGAGCCGGCGATTTTTCACTCCGTCCGGTGCGGATCAGCGTCAAGGCCCAGACGGCGTTGATGACGGTTGCGACGCCGTTGACGGCAAGGCCGGTCCATGGCTGTTCGAGCGGGGCCGGATGCTGCCACGACCACCAGACCTCGTTGAGGATCAGCAGGGCGGCAAGCACGATCAGCACGCCTTCGAGGACGGCCGAGAAATACTCGGCCTTGTGGTGGCCGAACGGATGGTCCTGATCGGCCGGCTTGTAACTGACCCGGATCGCCCAATATGCGGCGGCCGAGGCAATGACGTTGACGATCGATTCCAGCGCGTCCGAATAAAGCGCAACCGAGCCGGTGATGTACCAGGCGGCCAGCTTCAGGCCGAGCACGACGAAGGCGACAATGATCGACCAGAAGGCGAGGCTGGCGACCTTCTGCCTGGCGGCGGTTTTGATTTCGGCGGTGGTCATTGAGGAGGCCGCGTTCCTTCGCGCCTCCCTCTGTCCTGCCGGACATCTCCCCCACGAGGGGGGAGATCGGCCATCATGGACGACGTCGCTGGATCTACAATGTTTGAGATTGGCGAAAACCGAAATGAGAGACAATCTCCCCCCAAGTGGGGGAGATGTCCGGCAGGACAGAGGGGGGCGACGTAGAGCGCAAACCTCAACACGAAAACTCCTGGCCCTAAGCGGCCTTTTCCTTGGCCTTGCGCGGCAGGTGCGCGACAATGTTCTCGATGATGCGCATGCCGGCATTGTGGCCGAGCGTCATGATCGATTCCGGGTGGAACTGCACCGCAGCGATCGGCTCCTTGCGGTGCTCGAAGGCCATGATGATGCCGTCTTCGGTCTCGGCGGTGACGACAAAACCATCGGGCAGCCGCACTGGATCGGCGAAGATCGAATGGTAACGGCCGACCGTCACCTCCTTGGGCAGGCCCGAGAAGATGATGCCCGGCTTCGACACGCGAATGCGCGACGGCTTGCCATGCATGGGGATGTGCAGTTGGCGCAGCTCGCCGCCATAGGCCTCGGCCAGCGCCTGCAGCCCGAGGCAGACGCCGAAGATCGGCAGGTCGCGCGCACGGGCCCGCTTGATGGTGGCGGCGCAGTCGAAGTCCTTGGGCGTGCCGGGGCCGGGCGACAGCACGACCAGGTTGGGCTTCAGCCGGTCGAAGATCTCGTCCGGCACCGGTGTGCGCACCGTCGAGACATTGGCGCCGGTCTGGCGGAAATAGTTGGCGAGCGTATGGACGAAACTGTCCTCGTGATCGACGAGCAGGATGTTGACGCCGTCGCCGACACGCGCGGTACTGCGTTCGGTGCTGGCGGCATTGCCTAATTTGGCGTCGCGGATGGCGGAGAGCATGGCGGATGCCTTCAATTCGGTTTCGGCTTCTTCTTCCTCGGGGATGCTGTCGAAGAGCAGGGTGGCGCCGGCGCGCACCTCGGCGATGCCGTCCTTGATGCGGATGGTGCGAAGCGTCAGGCCGGTGTTCATGTCACCGTTGAAGTTGACCATGCCGATCGCCCCGCCATACCAGGCGCGCGGGCTCTTCTCGTTCTGCTCGATGAAGCGCATGGCCCATAATTTCGGCGCGCCGGTAACGGTGACCGCCCAGGCATGCGACAAGAAGGCGTCGAAAGCGTCCATGCCTTCGCGCAGCCGTCCCTCGATGTGGTCGACGGTGTGGATCAGGCGCGAATACATCTCGATCTGGCGGCGGCCGATGACGCGCACCGAGCCCGGCTCGCAGACCCTCGATTTGTCGTTGCGGTCGACGTCCGAGCACATGGTGAGTTCGGATTCGTCCTTCTTCGAATTGAGCAGCTTCAAGATCTGCTCGCTGTCGGAAATGGCGTCGTCGCCGCGCTTGATGGTACCGGAGATCGGGCAGGTCTCGACGCGGCGGCCGTTGACGCGCACGAACATTTCCGGTGAAGCGCCGATCAGATATTCGCCCTCGCCGAGATTGATGAAGAAGGAATAGGGCGAAGGGTTGATGCTCTTCAGCTTGCGGGAAATTTCGGAGGGCTGGGTTTCGCAGCGTTCGTAGAACATCTGCCCCGGCACCACTTCGAACAAGTCGCCGCGCTCGAAGCTCTTCATCGCCTTGCGCACCAGCTTGGCATATTCGCCCGGCTCGTGGTCACCGCGCGGCGGGATGCGGTCTGCGGTCCTGAACGGCTCGACGACTTCGTCGCGCGGCAGGCCTTCGGTCGAGAAGCCATCGCCGGAATAGTCGTAGCGGTCGGTCCAGGCCTTGGTCGAATAATGGTCGACGACGAGGATTTCGTCGGGCAGGAACAGCACGAGATCGCGCTGGCTTGGCTTGCGCTCGAGCTTGTAGTCGACCGGATCGAACTGGAAGGCGAGGTCGTAGCCGAAGGCGCCATAGAGGCCGAGATTGGCGTCCTCCTCGGTCTTGAACAAAGCCGTGATGGCGCGCAGCACGGTGAAGACGGAGGGAACGCGGCTGCGTTCCTCTTCGGTAAAGATACGACCGGGCTTGGCGACCTCGAGGCGGATGAGTTTGTTGGACGTCTCGGCGATCGTTACGTCGTCAAGGCCGGCAAGCACCGTGCCGATCACCGGCAAAAGCACCTCGCCGCGGCGGTTCAGCGCCTCGATGCGCATGGCGCGGCCGCGTGCCGAGATCGCCACGGGCGGATCGATGATGGCGGTGTCCCAGCGGGTATAGCGGCCGGGATATTCGTAATTCGAGGAAAACACGGCGCCGCGGCGCGAATTCAGGCCATCGACATAGCCGTCGATCGCCCCTTCATATGGCCGGTCATGGCGCTGGCGGGTAATCGCCACGCCACCCGCGGTGACGAAGCGCTCGGCGCCATTCTCCAGAATTTTCGTCGTCATTGCCGTCTCCATCAGCGTCTTTGGGGCAACGGACCCGGGAATGGCTTGAAAAAAACAAATGGCCGCCCGGACATTCCGCTGCGGCCACCCTCTATTGTCACGCGAACGCGTTCGAACAGGCCGCTGTCAGCGAGCCCACCACCAAATGGTCTTGATCGAACGCATATTCATGGCGAAATCCATAGCCGCGAAAAGCGGTATGCGCAACAGGTTTGAAAGTCTGTGGGGTGGCTGCCGCTTTCGCAACCCATGGCACATGGCCAAGACCGGCAGTCCTGCCTAGACTCTGCATCACACAGCAAGAAGACGGGAAGATATCAAATGACCGAGCAGATCGACCGCGCACGGACGTTCCATTCCCTCCATGTCAAGGGAAACCCGATTGTCCTCTACAATGCCTGGGATCCAGGCTCCGCCAAGATCATCGAGAAAGCAGGGGCCAGGGCCATCGCCACCGGAAGCTGGCCGGTCGCGGCTGCTTTCGGATTCGCCGATGGCGAGAAGATCCCGTTGGAACTCGCGCTCGAAAACATCAAACGCATCGTTGCGGCGGTGGATGTGCCGGTAACCATGGACCTCGAGGGGGGTTACGGGGTCGCTCCGGAGGTTGTCGCCCGCAGCGTGGCGCTCGCCGTGCAGGCTGGGGCCGTCGGCTTTAATTTCGAGGATCAGATTGTCGGCGGCAGTGGGCTGCACGACATCGCCAAACAGGTGAGGCGGATCGAAGCCGCCGCAGCGGCGGTGAAGGCGTCGGGTATTCCGGCCTTCATTAACACCCGAACCGACATTTTCCTGAAGGCTAAACCGAATGCGCACGACAGGGCTCTTCTCGATCAGGCGATCGAGCGGGCGCACGCCTACGAAAGGGCCGGAGCGCATGGCTTCTTTGCGCCGGGGCTTGCCGATGAAGGCCTGATCGAGGCGCTCTGCGAGGCAACGGCATTGCCGGTCAACATCATTGCCCTGGCGCATGTGCCGCCGCGCCAGAGGCTTGCCGAACTCGGCGTCGCCCGCGTGAGCCATGGTCCGGTGCCGTACCGGCAGATGGCCGAATGGCTGGAGGCCAAGGCACGACAGGCGATTTCGGGCTAGCCTGGCGGGTGCGTCAGTCCTCCAGCGTCCCCGACCTTGCATCGGCGCTCGTCCTGTCGCCGACCAGCTTCAAGAGGTCTTCGCCGGCGCGGATGATGCGCCGGGAACGCCGTGTCAGGATGAGGCCCGCCTGCGGCGCCAACACTTCCGTGCGGCCGTCGGGCTCGCCGGGCGCGTGGACGATGGTGGCAAGGCGCGCACCCTTGGTGACGCGGTCGCCCGGCTTCACGTCGAAGAGGATCGCGCCCGAGTGGGGCGCCGGCATCATCTCGATGTTTTCGATAGGTGCGACGAGCCCAACGAAGCTGCCAGGCGCGGGCAGCGCCTGATCCCGGATGACGCCGCGCGCCACCAGCAGCCGGTAGAGCCCTTCGGCATCGGCGCCGGCCAGGGCGCCGTCGACATCGAGTATGCCGCGATATTCGACGGTGGTGGCGACGCGTCGATCCAGGCGCGCCACGCCGGCGGGAACGTTCTGGTATGGCATGATCGAGGCGCCTTCGAAGGTGCCGTCGGGATCTTCGTCCCACAGCATCACCGCGTCGACGCCCATGGCCGCCGCACAGTCCGCCATCGCCGGCCACAGGCTGGTGTGGACGTAGAGATAGGCGAGGCCTTCATCGTCGCAATGCAGGTCGAGCACGATGTCGTGGCCGATGGAGAGCTGCAGCAGCCGCGTCTTCAGCCGCTGGTCGACCGTGCCGTGCGCCGGCAGGAGCGAGAGGTCGGGCGCGGCGAGCCGCGGAAAGCCACGGTTGAAATTGGTGCGCGTGCCCAGATGGAAGCGGCCCTGATGGTCGCCGTAGAGATATTGCGCCCGGCCGATCGGATTGGCCCAGGGCACGATGGTCATGTTGCCGGTGATGCGGCCTTCGGCTTCCGCCTTGCCAAGCATCGGCATCAGCGCGTCGAGGGCAACGACGCCCGGCAATTCGCCGGCATGAAGTGCCGCCTGCAGATAGGCGGAAGGCGCCGTCTGGTCCGTTCCGGTGAAGCGGAAGACGGGGAATTCGTAGGAAACGCCTTCGCTGTCGCCGGCGATGCGTTCGATGGATTTCTGCATGGGATGCCTCCGGGAGAAGAGGCGGAACACATGCCCTTTTGCCCCTGGGCTGTCGATTGGTCCAGCCGGCGCTGCTATGGGCGCACGATTCTACCCTGCGCTCACACCAGCGGCTTGAGTTCCTGGGCGATGGTCGGCAGAAGCTCCGAGACGTTCGGGTGGATGTGCACGGCGCGCGCCAGCGTGCTGACCGGCGCCTTGGCATACATCAGGTCGAGCACGCAGTGCACCGCTTCGTCGCCGCCCGGGCCGAGCACCGAACAGCCGAGGATCTCCCTGGTGTCGGCATCGACCAGGATCTTCATGAAACCTTGCGTCTCACCTTTTTCGACGGCACGGCTGACACGGGTCATTGGCCGCTGGCCGACCAGGGCGCGGCGGCCGGATTTCCTAACCGCGGCTTCGGTCATGCCGCAGCGGCCGAGTGGTGGGTCGATATAGAGCGCGTAGGCCTCGATGCGGTCGCTGACCTTGCGCGGATCGTTGTCGAGCAGGTTGGCGGCGACGATCTCGTAGTCGTTGTAGGAGGTGTGGGTGAAGGCGCCCTTGCCGTTGCAGTCGCCCATCGCCCAGATGCCGGGCACGCTGGTGCGCAACTGGTCGTCGACGACGATGAAGCCGCGTTTGTCGACCTCGACGCCGGCTTTGTCGAGGCCGAGATCATCGGTGTTTGGCGTGCGGCCGAGCGCCAGCAGCACATGCGAGCCGACCGCAGCTGCCTTGCCTGGCGAGAACGTCACGGCGATTTCGTTGCCTCGCCTGGCGAAGCGGATGTCGTCAGCGCCGAGATGGACGGCAATGGCTTCGTTTTCGAGGATCGACAAAATGGCGCCCGAGACATCCTCGTCCTCGCGGCCGATCAGGCGCGGGCTTTTTTCGATGACTGTGACTTCGGAACCGAAGCGACGGAACATCTGCGCGAATTCGAGCGAGACATAGCTGCCGCCGACAACGATGAGATGGCGCGGCAGCACGTCGAGATCCATCATCGACGAGTTGGTGAGGTAGGATACGTCGTTGACACCGGGCAGGTCGGGCACCGAGGCGCGGCCACCGGTGTTGAGGAATATCCTTTCGGCGCTCAGCAGATCGTCGCCGACGCGCACCGCATTGGCGCTCACGAAACGCGCATGGCCGCGATAGAGCGTGCATTTGTCCATGCCGGCAATCCAGTCTTCGAGATTGCCGCGTGCGTCGTTGGAGACCTTGTCCTTGCGCGCCTTGATCGCCTTGTAGTTGACGCCGACGGGACCGGAGAGCGTCACCCCGTAATCCGCTGCGGAGCGGGCGAGATGCGCGGCATAGGCGCTTGCTACCATCGTTTTGGTCGGCGTGCAGCCGGTGTTGACGCAAGTGCCGCCGACCAGCTTTCGCTCGATCAGCGCCACGCTCATGCCGGCCGCATTCAGCCGGCCGGCGAGCGGTGGGCCGGCCTGCCCGGCACCGACGATGATGGCGTCGAATGCCTTTGCCGTCATGCCACTGCCGCCACGATCAGAAGCCCGCCGACGATCGCCACCGCGTCCTCGATGAAGGCGGCGGGCGGGTCCTTGCCGAAGGCGGTGGCCAGGCGTTTGCGCGCCTCGGCGCCGCCCAGCGTGCCGATCACCGCGCCGATGGCGCCGGCGATCAGGCCGCCGATGATGGCGCCACCGGTGGCGCCGATCACCGCGCCGGTGAAAGCGCCCAGGACGATGCGCGTGCCGAATTGCTGCGGCACCTTGCGGCTCGGCGTCGATGGCAGCTGGTCGGTGACCAGCTCGGCGATGGCCAGGATGGTGAAGATGCCGACGGCGATCCAGTGGCCCATGAAGCTCGCCCAGGTGCCGGCGACCGGCAGCCAGCCAAGCCAGGCGCCCCAGGCGACCGCTGCGGGCGCGGTCATAGCGCGAAGCCCGGCAACGATGCCGATCAGGAGTGCAAGAATGTACAGCATGATCGATCCCCTCGATGGCCGGCTTGGGACAGGTCCGAGAAGGCAAGCTACCATAGGTCGGGTATTTGACCAGAGGTGGTGTCGCCGCCGGTGCTGCTTTGGCAAAGTTGAAACTGGAGTTGCGGCCATGACGGGGAGCGAACGCACGAAAATGGCGGCGGGCGAGTGGTATTGCTGCCTCGATCCGGAACTGGAGGCGCTGCGCATCACGGCGCGCGACGCGATGTTCGAGCACAACAGCCTGCCACCCCGGCAGCGTGGCGATATCGGGCCTGGATTGCGGGCGCTGCTCGGCGCTGCGGGCGAGGGCGCCCGGATCGAAGCGCCGTTCCACTGCGCCTATGGCTTCAACATCTTTCTCGGCGACCGCGTCTTCCTCAATGCCGGCTGCACCATTCTCGATACGGCGCCAGTGCGCATCGGCAAGGGAACGCTGCTCGGCCCCAATGTGCAGATCTATTGCGCCGAGCACCACAAGGAGGCCGCCGGACGACGGGCAGGGCTGGAGATGGCCAGGCCGGTCGAGATCGGCGACAATGCCTGGATCGGCGGAAGTGCCATCATCCTCGGCGGGGTCAGGATCGGCGATGGCGCTATCGTCGGCGCCGGTGCCGTGGTGACGCGCGACGTGGCGGCGAACACCACGGTTGTCGGCAATCCGGCACGGATAATCAGGAACGGCTGAGCACCGCGCTTCTGTCGCCGGTCATGTCCTCGTTTTGATGGACATGGCGGCTGTGTTCACTTGGCCGGAGGTGGATGCAACCGTGTGTCGAGCGCAAACGCCTCCTGGGTCTTCATGGCGTATGCCCCTCTGGCGAGGCTCGCGTCGAAGATCAGGTTCCAGCTGTGCTGCGATACGGCGCTCGGAATCACCACGAACCGGTGCCGTTGCAGAAGATCGTCGCCAAACGCCTGTTGCCCGGAGCTCGGAATGCCCGGGCGCAACCAATTGGGGTTGGGCACGGTGGCGGGGTCGACAATATGCACATCCGCGACATCGCTGACGATTGCTGCCGTCATGACATGCGCAATCGTGTCGAGCGCCCTGAAGCCCTTATGGACCGCAACTTCGAGGATCGCGGTCGACGGATCGATCGAGCAGTAGACGGCGCGCACGCCCTTGCTGTTCCAGCGTCCGCCCACCCTGTATGCGCCCTCGCCACTATCCCATGTAGGCGCAAACACGGCTTGATCGAGGCGCCATCCGATAAGCTCGGAGCCACCCAGCGCCGCCGGCAGCGGCGTCATGCATAAACGCCATATTCAAGCCGTTCGAGATAATCTTCTACAAGCTCGATCCCCGCCGGCGTTGCCAGAAGGTCGATTGGACGACGCTGGTCGAGCCCGATCGCCGGGCGCTCCAGCCATTGCTCTGCTTCCGCCTGCGAACCGAACACGTCGGTAGCTTTCGACAGGATCTCCGCGAACTTCCAGGTTCGTCCGCTCTGGTCCTGACTGAGAGGCTTGGAAGGAGCATCCTTGCGGCGCTGATAGGTGCGCAGGCTCATGCCGACGGCCTTCTCCAGCGAATCGGTCTTCTGGATGAAGACGAGTTGCCCGATAAGATGGTCCAGCGCTGAAGCCGGCAGGCCGTGCAGAAGCAGCTCGTGGGCATCCAAAGCGCTGCTGAGGCGCCTTGCCAGAACGCGGCTGCCGCCGAGCAATCTGGCCACCTTCTGCAGTTCATTGCTGCCTGCCTTTGTTGCGGTCTTCTCAAATGCCATTGCCATGGCTTGCTCCCTATGTCATCTGTCGCTTAATATATGACACATGACGCAACCTCTTTCAACGAGCGAGAAAGACAGCATGCGGATCGCCGCAGGTTTCACTTCGGCGAGTGCATTGAAAACCTATCCAGATCGACACTCCTCGAGAATTCGCGCCGGTACTGCGCCGGCGAAGTTCTGAGGCGCGCCGCGAAATGCTGGCGCAGCGAGGTGGCGCTGCCGAAGCCGGCCTCGAAGGCAACCGTGTCCATCGATTTTTCAGTTGCTTCCAGCAGCCGCTGCGCCAGCTGGACGCGCTGGTCGGTCAGCCAGTCACCGAAACTGGTGCCGATCGTTTTCTGGAAACGGCGCGTGAACGTCCGGCGGGTGAGGCCGGCGTGACCGGCAACGCTGTCCAGACTGTGCGGCTCACCCAGGGTTTTGCGCACCGTTTCGAGAGCTTGGGTAAAGCGGTCCGCATTGCCCGTCCTGGCGATGGGACGTTCGATGAATTGCGCCTGCCCGCCCTGCCTGTGCGGAGAGAGCACGATCTGCCGGGCAAGGCGAAGTGCCGCCTCTGCACCGTAACGAGCCCGTACGACGTGCAGGCAGCAGTCGAGCCCGGCGGCGACGCCGGCGGATGTCACGACGTCGCCATTGTCGATGTAGAGCACTTCCGGTTCGACGAGAATGTCGGGATAGAGTTCCTGCAGCTGATCCGCGTAGGCCCAGTGCGTCGCCGCTCGCCGCCCCGAAAGCAGTCCGGTCGCCGCGACAGCGAACGTTCCCAGGCACAGTCCGACGATCAGCGCGCCGCGCCGATGCGCGCCAAGCAACGCGTCGATCAATGCCGCTGGAGGTGAGCTCCCGAGATCCTTCCAGCTTGGCACGATGACGATGTCGGCGTCATCGAGCGCGGAAAGCCCGTGCGGGACGCTGATGGTCAGCCCGGCATCGGTGCGGATCGGCCCGTCCTCAATCGCGCAGACCCGGAAGTCGAAGCGCGGCAGGCCGAGCGTCGTGCGATCCGCGCCGAACACGAGACACGGCACGGAGAGATGAAACGGGCTGATGCCATCGAAGGCGATGGCGGCAACGGCAGGATCGGTCATGGAAGCACCAACAGGGGTAACAAGCAATTGTCCCAATTCTTTCGAATAATGTCAATTGGGACACTTTTTGCAATTCCATGCCGAACTTATCATCCACCCATAAATGTCCAACGGGAAAGGAAAACCCCATGTCGCAACCAGCCAAAGGCAAAGCTCCACGCCGCGCCCTCATCGTTATCGATGTTCAGAACGACTATGACGGCGGCAACCTCGCCATCCAGCATCCGCCCTTCCGCGACAGCGTCGTCAATGTAGCGCGAGCGATGGACGCGGCCACCGAGGCAGGCGTCAAGGTGGTGGTCATCAAACAGTTGGCGCCGGAAACCTCACCGGTCTTCGCCAAGGGCAGCCATGGCGCCGAGTTGCACCCGGAAATCGCCAGGCGAAACCGCGACCACTACATCGAAAAGAACCTTCCCAGCGCCTTCACCGGCACAGACCTCGAGGAGTGGCTGCGCGACAACTCGATCGAGACGATCACGGTCATTGGCTACATGACGCATAATTGCGACCTGTCGACGGTCGTCCACGCCGTGCATATGGGCTTTGAGGTGGAGTTCCTGTCGGACGCAACCGGGTCATTGCCCTACGCCAACAGCGCCGGGTACGCTTCGGGGGAGGAAATCCATCGCGTCGTGACGATCGTCCTGCAGTCGCGCTTCGCGGCGGTTCTCAAGACCGCCGAGTGGATCGATTGCCTGAAAACCGGCGTGGTTCCCCAGCACGACACACCCTATGCCTCCAACCAGCGCGCGCTGGCGCGAAGCGCGGCATAGGGACGAGATCATCGCGAAGACGCAAAAAGGGCGCCGCAGCGTTGCGGCGCCCTTTGCCGTTCGAGCGTTGATTATCCCTAGAACAGGCCTTCGATCTGGCCCATTTCGTTCAGGAAGATCTTTTCCGAAGATGGCGCTTTGGGCAGGCCGGGCATTGTCATCACCTCGCCGCAGATGATGACGACGAAGCCGGCGCCGGCAGACAGCCTGACCTCGCGCACCGGCACGGTGTGGCCCGTCGGCGCGCCGCGCAGATTCGGATCGGTGGAGAAGGAATATTGCGTCTTGGCCATGCAGACCGGCAAATGACCGTAGCCGGCGTGCTCCCAGGCGTGGAGCTGGTCGCGCACCGATTTGTCGGCGATCGCTTCGGAACCGCGATAGATGCGCTGGACGATGGTGTTGATCTTCTCGAACAGCGGCATGGCGTCGGGATAGAGCGGGGCAAATTGCGACGCGCCGGATTCGGCCAATGCCACGACTCTTTTGGCCAGTTCCTCGATGCCGGCCGATCCCTGAGCCCAGTGCTTGCACAGGATCGCCTCTTCGCCCATCGAGGCGACATAGTCCTTCATCGCCTGGATCTCGGCCTCGGTGTCGGAGTAGAAGTGGTTGATGGCGACCACAGCCGGCACACCGAACTGGCGGATGTTCTCGATATGGCGGCCGAGATTGGCGCAGCCCTTCTTGACCGCCTCGACGTTCTCCTTGCCTAGGTCCTCCTTCTTGACGCCGCCATTCATCTTCATGGCGCGAACCGTGGCGACGATGACCGCCGCTGCCGGCCTAAGGCCGGCCTTGCGGCATTTGATGTCGAAGAACTTTTCGGCACCGAGATCGGCGCCGAAACCGGCTTCGGTGACGACGTAATCGGCAAGCTTCAGCGCCGTCGTGGTGGCAACGACGGAGTTGCAGCCATGTGCGATGTTGGCGAAGGGGCCGCCATGGACGAAAGCCGGGTTGTTCTCCAGCGTCTGCACGAGATTGGGCTGCATGGCGTCCTTCAAGAGTACGGCCATCGCGCCGTCGGCCTTGAGGTCGCGGGCATAGACGGCCGACTTGTCGCGGCGATAGGCGACGATGATGTCGCCGAGGCGCTTTTCCAGGTCCTTCAGGTCGGTCGACAGGCACAGGATGGCCATGACTTCCGAGGCGACTGTGATGTCGAAACCGGCCTCGCGCGGGAAACCGTTGGCGACGCCGCCGAGCGAACAGATGATCTCGCGCAGCGACCGGTCGTTCATGTCCATGACGCGGCGCCAGACGACACGGCGGGTGTCGATGCCGAGCTCGTTGCCCCAATAGATGTGGTTGTCGATCAGCGCCGACAGCAAGTTATGCGCGGTGGTGATGGCATGGAAATCGCCGGTGAAGTGGAGGTTCATGTCCTCCATCGGCACGACCTGCGCGTAGCCGCCGCCGGCGGCACCGCCCTTGACGCCGAAATTCGGTCCGAGCGAAGCCTCGCGGATGCAGACGATGGCCTTCTTGCCGATGCGGTTGAGGCCATCGCCCAAGCCCACCGTCGTCGTCGTCTTGCCTTCGCCGGCCGGTGTCGGGTTGATGGCGGTGACGAGGATCAGCTTGCCGTCCTTGTTGCCCTTCACGGACTTGATGAACTCGGCCGAGATCTTCGCCTTGTCGTGGCCGTAGGGCAGAAGATGTTCGCTCGGAATGCCGATCTTTTGGCCGATCTCCTGGATCTGCTTCTTCCTGGCGCCGCGCGCGATCTCGATGTCGGACTTCACTTCGGCCATGACGGCTTCCCTCTGGATTGGACGGATTTGACTAGTGTGGTCGCAAGAACAGCCCGGCATTGCAGGCGCGAGCATGTTCTACCCCTGTCGCTGCCGCGGCGTCAACTTTCATGCAACTATGTTTCCTGCGAAGAAAATACCTCTGCCGCCGGCCGCTCTGCTACAGGTTCTTTTTTGCGCCGGTTGCAGCGCCGTATAGAAGCCAGAGCAGGCGCGGTTCCGCCGTCTCAAAACAGCCGCCTAATACGCGAAAAGCGACAGAAGCAACGGCGCAAATTCACCAGCGCCGGCTGTGCGGAACGATCCGCTACTGGGTCAGCACGTTGCTGATCTCGACCATGTTCGAGCGCACCCTGAGTATGTAAAAGCCCATCGTCGTCAGATGTGTCGGCAACAGCCAGCCGTCCTCGCGGCCATTGGCGATGATGAAGGGCTGGATGCGCAGCGCCGAGACGAATTGCGCGTCCATCGTATCCCACAGGTTCTGCAGGTGCTTTTCCTTGATGACGTCCTCGAAGTCGGCCTGTGCGCCTTTCATCAGCCCGTAATAGGCATAGAGCTGGCCATAGGCGAACCAGAAGCGGTCGTCGGCGCGGGTGTCGAACCAGCCATTATTGTGGTTTTCGGCACGCTCCTTGAGGATCGCCGAGGTCGAGCCGATATCGGACGAGATGCGGTCGATATACTGCTTGAGATTGTCGGCGCGGGCATCGAACGTCGCCTGGCAGGCTGCGAGGCGGGCGTTGAAGGAACGCAGCTTGCGAACCGCGTCGCGATAGTAGCTCGGCGTCGGCGTCTTGGGGCCGAACGGATTCAAGCCGAAATACCAGGTTTCCTCATCGAACTGCAGATTGCCGCGGGCGTCCTGCAGGTCGGCGTCGATCTGCGAGGTGGTGCGGACGCGGCCGAGATTATCGGCAAGCTCGGTCGCCGTGCGCCGCACCGCCTGGTTGATGCCGCGCTGGAACGAAGCCTTGTTGTCCATGAACGGCGTGTGGTCCCAGTCGATGCCGAACAGGCCGAGCTTGTAGAGGATCATCGACGACACCCAGGCATTCTGGTTGACGTTGAAGTCGGTCAGGTCGGCCGCAACCTGGGCAATGGCTGAATTTCCGCAGGTCTTGGCCGTGTCGGTGCCGGCGCCGGCGGAAACCTGTTCACCGGCGGAGCTGTTGCGTTTTTCGAACGTGTATTTGTCGACGTAATTCGGGTCGAAATTGTTCCACCACTGGGTGGCGTAGAAGAAATTGATATAGAGGCCGATCAGCACGAGCACAGCCAGGCCGAGCACCGCCTTCAGTATCCAGCCGCGTTGCGTGTACCAGCGCCCCGCCCACAGGAACGGCCACAGGATCGCACCGACGACCAAGCCGATGCCGCGGCCAATCCACTGGAAAATCCGGGTGAAGAAACTCACGATCGGATCAAGCATGGCGATATCACCCCCTCAGTCAGTCAAGCCGTAGAGGCGTGTGCGAAACGCCACCTTGTCCTTCAGATATGTGGTTTTCAGAACGTCCACAACATGCGATCTCCAGGCGTCGCTGAAGCCTTCATAATCCCTGTAGAAGCCCGGCTTGTTGAAGACGTAACGCGAGACGAAGTCCTGCGGCACGAAGTCCGAGATCAGCTGGTTGGTCAGCCAGGCGTCGGGATGGTCCGGCTTGGCGCGGATGACCAGGAAGCGCTGCTGCGGGAACACGTCCTCGATCTTGAGATGGCCGAGCTGGGCGATCTCGCGCTTGGCGGCGTTGAGGAAGGGAAAATTGCCGTCCCTGGTAATCAGATCGGTATGGCCGTGGATCCAGGTCTGCAGCCAGACCTTGTCGACGTCGGTCAGATTGCGCTCGGGATCGGCGTCGCGGATCAGCGCGCGCACCACCATTTCGGCGCGATGCTCGAGATAACCGGAGGTTTCGATCCATGAGGCGCGCGGCAGCTCGATGCGGCCGGTCGAGGCGAGGAACTTGAATACCTTGTCGGCGTCGTGGATCGAAAGGTAACTCACCTGCCATGGTCGCGAGCGGCGGAAGCCCGGCGCCGCCGGGTCGCTGATCACCGTCGTCACGTCGGGATCGACAAACACATAGAGCCCGCCGAAATGGCTGGTCCAATAGGCGTTGTGGCGGAAGATCACCTGGTCCGGCACCAGCGCATTCTCGCGGATGTCGCCGCAGATCTTCGCCAGCTCGACCATGTGGGCCAGCATGGCGTTGTCACGCCAGGCATCCGGCTCCTGCTTCAGCCGGTCGACCAGCTTGCCGAGTTCGGCGGCCTTGCCGAGCACGTCCTCCGCCGACAGCACCTTGAATTCGACCTGGTTGATCGACAGCAGGTCCTCGATGTCGTCGACCTTGGGGACCGAATCCTCGATCTCGCCATAGATGACGTCCTTGATCGTCAGCGCATCGATGGCACGCTGGTTCTTGGACATGAATTCGTACATCAGCAGCGAGGTGTTGGAAAAAGCCGTGTGCACCACCGGCAGGTCGATCTGCGACGGCGTCAGGATGATGAAGCGGCGGTTGACCTCGTTCGGATCGAGGTAGCTGTAGTCGCCGCATTCCTCGGCGACCTGCGGCGAAAAGCCGGTGCGGTCGATCTCGAAGCTTTTCAATCTGGTCGGCCTCAAGCCGAACGCGACCATCGCCTTGTTGTAGCGCTGGATCAGATGCGGCTCGTCGATCGTCAGCAGCCGGCCGTAGATCAGCTCGTTGTCGCGCAACAGATCGGGCTTCTTGGCGGGGCTCATGCGCGTAGTCCCAACCGATCTTGCGCTGGGTGACCGAGCTCCAACGCTGACGCCCCCCTCTCCCCGTTCTTCACGGGGAGAGGGTAAGGGTGAGGGGCAGCGCAAACGGTCAAGGACATGTCTCTCCATAGCCTTTGGCGGCGACAAATCGAAGATCATGCGTTTCGATATGGCGTTCGAGGCGCCCTTCAATCGCAGCCACTACTGTTTCAAGGACGGCTTCCCGCTCCTTCAATACGTCTACATTCCAAAAGCGAAGGATGGACCAGCCATCGGAGACAATGAAGCGATCCCGGATTCGATCATATTGGCTGCCGACATGCTGACTGCCATCGACTTCGACGACGAGCTGGCAGTCTCTGCGGGCGAAATCGACGAAGTAAGAGCCTATCGGCAATTGCCGTACGAATTTATGGCCGTTCAGCCTGCGGTCGCGCAACTCCATCCAGAGCGCGGTTTCTGCATCGTTGTCGGATTGACGCAGGCGCCTTGCGCGCTTGGTTGTGTCTATTTCTGGCCCACGCATGCGCTGCCCCTCACCCTTACCCTCTCCCCGTGAAGAACGGGGAGAGGGGGGCGTCAGCGTTTGAGCCACGTCTTTCAGCGTTGCTGTGGGAGCTTATGCATCGCACCGGAAACAGTGTTATCCGGCGAGAAGGAAGATCACGCATTCCACAGCCCTTTCTTCTTCATCTCCTCGATCTCGCGCACGGCACGCTCCCGCAGGCGGGTGTCGCGGATCATCTTGGTCACCGCCGCATCGTCGGACTTGTCGGAGTAGCGGAATTCGGAATCCGCGTAGCGGTTGATCTCCTGCATGACCATATCCATCGAGAACGGCCCGCGCAGCTCCTCGATCATCGCTTTCTTGTCGTCGTAACCCTTGTGCATGAAGGCTTCCGGCTTTTCGAACCACTCGTCCGGCAATTCGATGTCCATGGCGCGCATCTTGATGGCGTCGGTGACGTTCTTGATGGCGCGGCCGGTAAAGCGCGGCTCGGCATCCTTGATCATATGCAGATAGGTGCCGATGTCGGCCATCGTCTTTGGCGCGCCGTTCTCCTTCATGTAGCGCTCATAGACCTTCATCAACCCGTCTTCCTGCGGCTTCTCATGCTCCTCGTAAGCTTCCATCACCGCGCGCTGGATCTCTTGCGCCGCATAAAGCTTGTGGTCGCCGAGCGGGATCTTGTGGTTCTTGCCGGCGAGCAGGACGAAGATGTCAATGTAGTCGTCGCGGCTCTGCGGGCCGTCGACCAGCCAGCGGGCGCCGGCGCGCTGCCGTAGCGCGTCGTCGACGTTTTCGGGATAGTTGGAAAACATGCCGAACGAGCAGTTGCCGCGCACCACGGTCGCCGCACCTCCAAAGGCGTCCATAAGCACGCCGGTGATTTCCTGCTGGCCGGCGGAGGCGCGGTCGTCTGAGCGGCGTGCGGCGACCTGGTCGATATCGTCGATGGTGCCGAAGCCGATGACGCGTGGGTTCAGCACATTGTTGATGAACTGGCGGCAGTTCTGGCCGGACTTGCCCTGGTAGGACGAGATCTGGTCGACGCCGAAATTCTCGTAGGCGAAGGGATAGCCGGCGACCTGGCAATAACCATTGAGAAGGCCGGCGATCATCTGGATCAACGTTGTCTTGCCGGTGCCGGGCGCGCCATCGCCGATAAAGGTGAACAGGAAGCCGCCGAGCTCGACGAATGGGTTCAGCTCACGCTCGAAATCGTACGCCATCAGCATCTTGGCAAGCTTGACCGACTGGTATTTGGCGATGTGGTTGCCGACGACCTCTTCCGGTTTTTTGAAGGTCATCACCAGCGGCTTTGCCCGCTTACCCGGCGCGACGTCGAAACCGTCAAGGATGAAATCGTCGACGTCGATGCGGATATGCGCGTTCTCGAACGGGCCGATGCCGTCGAAGCGGCTCTTTCGCGCCAACAGCCCGTCGATGGCGACGCGGGCAAAGGCGCGGGCGCGGGTCATCAGGTCGGCATCGTCCTTCGAACCTGCTATCGCCCTGTCGAGCCCGGCTACGATCGACTTCATCGCATCCTGTGGCGTGTCGAACAGAAAGTCCGGCTCGGGCGTGTCGTTCGGCGCCTCGCCGTCGCTGTCGATCAGCTGGAACAGATAGGAGGCAAGGCTGAAGGCGGAGATGTAGGCAGAGGCCGACAGCAGCTTCTTGAAGGTGGCAGCTTCATCGCCTTCGAGCGGCGCGCGGGCATTTTTCGCCTGCAGGCTTTCGAGGTCCGAGCCCTCGGCGAAGACATCCGATATGGCCAGCGCTATCGCTGTGCCGCGCCGGGCGCGAAACAACAACGTGTGCTGCGGGATGGTCAGCAACTGGTCGTCGGAATGGACGGCGGCGACGGTTTTGGCGAGCTCGACCTCATGTGTGCGGCGAACCGAGCCGACCGAGACGGTGGAGACGAAGCGGCGGTTGGTACCGGCAAGCGCGGTGCCGGACTCGCGCGATGGGTCTTCCAGCACGACGATGCGAGTGATGAAACTTTGCGCAGTGGCACGGTGCTTTTCAATTGCCGCTTCCGGGATGGTGGTCAGGCCGGTGTCCATGGAGGATGCTCCGCGATTTGACGGTCAGACGTCGCTGATGACCTGCCCTTTGGACAGGATGTGGACCTTGTAGCCGGAAAAGATCTTCTGCGCCTCGCCGGCGGCATAGAGCGCCTGATAAGCCTCGTGCGGGATCAGCGCATGGTTCTCATAGCTCGACACGCCTTGCCGCGCGGCCTCGAGATCGTCGGTATTGATGAAGAATTCCTGCGTCGTCTTTTCGCTCGAAAACAGCCCCTTGCGGCCTGGCTTTTCGGCCTTGGAAAAGACCTCCTGGATGGTCCAGGTCAGCAGCCAGGCGTTTTCCGGCTTGCGCACCTTGGCCAGCACTTCGCTCACCGTCGAATTGTTGTCGGTAATCCCTGCAGAATAGAACGGGCCGAGCACGACGCGACGCAGCTGCTTGGGATGCAGCGGCTCGAAATCCTTGTCGAGGTTGACCGCGATGGTCGCCGGCGACAGCGCGTAGGCGGAATTCTTCTCGGTGAAATCGTCGAAACGGTGGGCAAGCTCGGGATTGAGCAAGCCGTCGACCGGCAGCGGAATGTCGACCCTCTCATTAAGTTTGCCACTGGAGTCGACAAGCTGCCGGATCATGTCGTCCGAGGAATCCTCGACCGTCACCATATAGACAAGCGGCAGGTTGGCGCTGCCGTCGAAGCAGGCCCAGTGGACCAGATAATAGGGCCGCAACGTCTTCGGATTGACCGACACCTTGACCGTCTGGGCCAGGGTGAACGGGCCGAAGGGGGTCTCGCTCTTGACGTCCTCGAGGTAAAGCCGCTCGGCCATCGACTTCTGCAGCGCTTCGGGGAATTCCTTGTGGCGCAGGATGAAGTCCGCCATTTCCTCGCGCAGCTCGTCGGCCAGCGGGAGATTGGCGAGGCGCGCATCAGCCTGGAGCCGGTCGTTTTCCAGCTCCAGCAGGTTCTGGAAGACCGGGAAACCGCTTTCGGCGCGCGAGATGCGGAACGTCTCGGTGAAGCCCAGCCGGTTGCGCCAGCACGAGAACGACTTGTCGAGCCGCGCAATATATTCGGCGACGACCTTGGCGACGATGCCGTGCCGGTAGAGCGGCGAGCGATCGTCGCGCATGAACACTTCGAGGCCGCCAAGTGCCGCCGCGATCGCCGAGAAATAGCGCGCCGCGGCTTCGTTTTCGGGGGTCATGCTGCCAGCCCTTGGAAGCAGTGCACGTGCAGCAATTACGACTGAACGTAATTTGCCGAATTGTGCTTCTTCATCACATCGTCGAAGCGGCGGGCGAAGGCATCGTCGGCGAGCTTCTTGCGGCGCTGGATGTCGGCGGTGGCGACCATGTTCTTCTCATGCATTTCAAGCAGATCGCCGATGTGCTTTTGCGAGGCGGCACCGATGCCGGCCATGGTCTCTTCGGCGGTGTTGTCGACCTGGCTGCCCAGCGTGTTGATCTTGTGGGCGACATCCTGCTGGGCGGCGGTCTTCAGCGAATCTTCCAGCGCCTTGTACAGTACGATGCGCTGCTCGGTATCGATGGTCAGTTTGTTGATCAGCGTCGATTGCGCCGCGATCTGGTTGTTGAGCGAATCGACGAAGGTCTGGAACATCGAGGTATAGCGCTCCAGCGTCTGGCTTTCGGCCAGCAATTCCTGCTCCTTGGCTTGCTTCTCGTTGTATTCCGTGGCCAGTTTCGAGCGTTCGCCTTCAAGCTGCGTGCGCTCCTTCTGGCTGGTCGAGGCGGCGATCTTGTTCTCGATGTCGAGCAGCATCGGGTTGAGTTCCTCGATGCGCTTCTGCACGGTCTCGAGATTGGACATGGTGGTCTTGCGGCGCTCGATCACCTGCGACAGGCTGGCCTCGGAGGTCTTGTAGCGGGTGTCGAGAACCTGCTTCTGCGCCTTGAGGATGCCGACGATGGTGTCGGATTTCGCCAGCAGCTCCTGCAAATTGCCGGCCAGCGACATGTTGCGGACGCGGTCGGTGCGCAGGCGCTGCTTGCGCTGGCTGGAGAAGACACCGACGAAATTTTCCCAGCCGGTGTAGTTCTTCATGCTCTCGAATTCGGCGCCGAAGACGTTGGTGGCGTCCTCGAGGCCGATGATCAGGTCGGCAATATTGCCTTCCATCACCTTCTGCTGCTTCAGCACATCCTCGATGCGGGCATTCTCGATATCGAAATTGGCGTCCCCGATCTTCTTGTCGGCGGTGGCGAGCGTGTCGAGCACGGTACCGGACTGCTCGATCTTGGTGCGCATGTCCTCCACGACCTGCTTGGTCTTGGCAATCTCGGCATCGAAATTCTGCAATGTCGCCATTGGGGCCTCCCGCTTCGGCATCGGTTTCGTTTCGCAAACCGCCGCGAATATATGTGCCGGGTTTGGCGAATGAAAGACGGAAGACATGGGATTACAGGAAAACAAAAGAATTTCAGGAGGCCGACCGCAGGATAGTCAGGCAATGATTACGGTGTAACTGCCGTCCGGTCAGACACCGCTTCAACCATGCTCGGGAGCGACGCTCAGGGCTTGGGATCGGCCTTGAGGTAGGCGATGACGTTGGCGATGTCGTCGTCGCTGGTCAGGCCGGAGAAGGCCATTTTGTTGCCGGGGACCTTCTGCCGCGGCGCGCGCAGGTATTCGGCAAGGTTTGCTTCGTCCCAGACCAGGCCGGTGGCGCCGGCGTCCTTCATCCCCTGCGAGTAGCGGCCGAGATAGCTGTCCGCGGTGCCGGCGGTGCGGCCGACGACACCCAGCAGATGCGGGCCGACCTTGTCGCGGTCGCTCGTTGCCTCGTGACAGGCCATGCATCTGTTGAAGACTTTCTTGCCGAGAGCAGCATCGCCGTCGGCATGCGCGGCAAGAGCGCCGGCGATGAGGAAAGCAGCGGCAGACGAAATGGCTCGAAGCATGAGAACTCCCCGACGGCTCTGGCTGCGGATCAAAATAGGCGGCACGCTTAACAAACGCCGCATGATGGCGGAAACGATTGCTGTTTCAAGCTGTTCGGCGTGCGCCAAGTCAAGGCCGGATGAAACAAATAGCGCTGGTCAGGTTTTGGTGAAGCCGATGAAATCGTCGGGCACGGCGCGGCCCATTTCTTCTTCCCAATGGCGGCGGCAGAGCGAGACATAGACATCCTTGCCGATCGCCACCTGTTCGCCCTGTTTCGCCACCTTGCCGTCGGCGCCGAGGCGCACCACCATCGTCGCCTTGCGGCCGCAACGGCAGATGGTGCGCACCTCGCGCAGGTCGTCGGCGATCGCCAGCAGGGCGCGCGAGCCGGAAAACAGCTTGCCCTGGAAATCGGTGCGCAGGCCGTAGCACATGACAGGGATGTTGAGCCGGTCGGCGATGCGGGCGAGTTGCCAGACTTGCTCCTCTTCCAGGAATTGCGCCTCGTCGACGAAGACGCAATGGACCGTGGCGTGGTCGTGATGCTCGGCGACCCGGGCAAACAGATCGTCGCCGTCCCGGAACATCTCGGCTTCCGTCTCCAGGCCAATGCGCGACGAGATCAGCCCGGTATCGCCCTTGCGGTAGTGGCCGGCGATGAACAGCATCGTCGTCATGCCGCGCTCGCGGTAATTGTACGAGGCCTGCAACAGCATCGTCGTCTTGCCGGCATTCATCGTCGCATAATGGAAGTACAGCTTGGCCATGCCGTCCTTTTAAGCCGAGTTGCAACAAAGCGGGGAGGGGGAGAGCCTACATTCCACCGGGAAAAGGCGACTTCCATCCGGAAAGCGGCGGGCGTGTCGCTGATCGGCCAGCCCGCGCCGTTGTTCGTGATTGCCTTAGTGCTTGAAACCGCAGCAGAATGATGTTTGGCTGACGTGACAAGGCGGAGATAAAACCGTCGCTTCACTTCACCGAGAACTGAAATGGGAGAATTTTCATGTCGCGTATGAGTTCATTCGTCGCCGGCCTCGGCCTGGCGGCTTTTCTATCCACGACTGGGGCATTTGCCGGCGATCCGGAAAGCTGCAAGACGGTGCGGCTGTCCGATGTCGGCTGGACCGACATCCAGGCGACCACCGGCGTCGCCTCGGTGCTGCTCACGGCGCTCGGCTACGAGCCGCAGGTGATCCAGCTTTCGGTGCCGGTGACCTATGCGTCCCTGAAGAACAAAGACCTCGACGTGTTTCTTGGAAACTGGATGCCGTCGATGACCAACGACATCAAGGACTACACCGCCGAAGGCTCGGTCGAGACCGTCAGCGAAAACCTCAGCGGTGCCGGCTACGGCATCGTGGTCCCGACCTATGTCGCCGATGCCGGTGTCAAGACGCTGACCGATCTCGGCAAGTTCAAGGACAAGTTCGACGGCAAGATCTACGGTATCGAGGCCGGCAATGACGGCAACCGCATCATCCTCGATATGATCAAGGATCCGAAGACCAATCTCGAAGGCTTCGAACTGGTCGAATCTTCCGAGGCCGGCATGCTCACCCAGGCCGAGCAGTCGATGAAGAACAATGAATGGATCGCCTTCCTCGGCTGGACGCCGCATCCGGTGATGGGCGCCATGAAGATCACCTATCTCGAGGGGATGGGCGATAGCGGCTTTGGCGCTGCCACCGTGCATACCAATGTGCGCAAGGGCTACATGAGCGAATGCCCCAATGCCGGCAAGTTCATCGCCAACCTGAAGTTCAACCTGGACATGGAAGGCGAGATGATGGACGCGATCCTGAAGGGCGGCGACGCCAATACGGTCGCCACCGACTGGTTGAAGAAGCACCCGGACGCGGTCGCTCCCTGGATCGCCGGCATCACCACCTTCGACGGCGGCGATGCGGCGGCAGCGGTGAAAACAGCGCTCGGAAGCTGACCCGACCATCTGGCATGACGAGACAAGGGGCAGCCACGGTAGAAATGGCTGCCCTTTTTCATATCCTGTGACAAGATGACCGTCCGGCAAGGACGGCGCCGGCAGAAGAGGGGCTAGATGGATCCGATCTCCAAATTCCTGGTCAGCTACAAGATCCCCATTGGGGCGTGGGGGAAGGCGTTTTTCGGCTTTCTCACCGACAATTTCGACACCGTCTTCAGGGCTTTTTCCAACAGCCTCAACTTTCTGCTCGACGGCATCGTCGACGGACTGCTGTTGCTGCCGCCGGTTCTGCTGATCGCCCTGATCGCTTTGCTCGCCTATTTCCTGCAGCGTTCGAAAGGCCTGGCCCTCGCGGTGTTCATCGGATTGCTGTTCATTCTGAACCAGAACCTGTGGAAGCAGACGGTGGAGACGCTGGTGCTGGTCGTTGCCGCGGCCGCCGTCTCGATGGCTATCGGCGTGCCGCTCGGCATCTGGGCCGCGCACAAGCCGAAAGTCTATCGCGTCATGCTGCCGGTGCTCGACCTGATGCAGACGCTGCCGACCTTCGTCTACCTGATCCCGGTGCTGACCCTGTTCGGCCTCGGCAACGCGCCCGGCCTGATCGTCACCATCATCTTCGTCATTCCGACCTCGGTTCGGCTCACCCATCTCGGCGTCATCTCGGTGCCGAAATCGATCGTCGAGGCGGGTGAGGCGTTCGGCGCCACCAAGCGCCAGCTGCTGTGGAAGGTCGAGCTGCCTTCGGCGCTGCCGACCATCATGGCCGGGCTGACCCAGTCGATCATGCTGTCGCTGTCGATGGTGGTGTTCGCCGCGCTGATCGGCGCCGGCGGCCTCGGTACGGAAATCAACCGGGCGCTCGGGTCGCGCAGGATCGACCTCGGGCTTGAGGCAGGGTTGGCCATCGTCGTGCTCGCCATCGTGCTCGACCGGATGACGCGCATCGGCGTGGGAGGCAAGAAATGACCGTCGCCGTCGATTTCAGGAATGTCGACATCGTCTTCGGCGCCGACCAGGCAGGCTCGCTGGCGCTGATCGACAGTGGTGCCACCCGAGCCGAGATCCTCGAACAGACGGGCAACGTGCTGGGCTGCGCCGGCGCCAGCCTCACCGTGAACGAGGGCGAGATCTCGGTGCTGATGGGGCTTTCCGGCTCCGGCAAATCGACGCTGCTCAGAGCCGTCAACCGGCTGAACGTCGTCTCGCGCGGTCAGGTGCTGGTCAAGGACGGCGACGGTACGGTCGACGTCGTCACCTGCGACGAGGCGACGCTTCGTCGGCTGCGGCAGAAGCAGGTGGCGATGGTGTTCCAGCAGTTCGGCCTGCTGCCGTGGCGCACCGTGGAGGAGAATGTCGGCCTTGGCCTCGAGCTCGCCGGGGTACCCGAAGCCGAGCGCAAGGAGCGGGTGAACAGGCAGCTGAAGCTGGTCCATCTCGACCAGTGGTCGAAAAAGTATGCGCATGAGCTTTCCGGCGGCATGCAGCAGCGCGTCGGCCTGGCGCGCGCCTTTGCCACCGAGGCGCCGATCCTGTTGATGGACGAGCCGTTCTCGGCGCTCGATCCGCTGATCCGGACCAAGCTGCAGGACGAGTTGCTGCAGCTCCAGGCCGAGCTGAAGAAGACCATTATCTTCGTCAGCCACGACCTCGAGGAGGCGCTGAAGATCGGCACCCATATCACCATCATGGAGGGCGGGCGCATCGTGCAGACCGGTGCGCCGGAAGACATCGTGCTGCGGCCCGCCAACGACTATGTCCGCGACTTCATCGCCAATGTGAACCCGCTCTCGGTGCTGACCGCCTGGAACGTCATGCGCGACCGCCGCGACCTCGAGCACGGCGAGAACGGCTGGGTGTGGCTCGACCGGCGCAAGACGACGCGTTTCAAGATCGACGAACACGGGCTGGTGGCGGCGGCCGAGCGCGACGGCAAGCCGGCGGTATGGGTGTCCTGCGCCGATGTCGAAGCCCAGCCGGAGGAGACGGCGCAGGTATTCTGGGCCAATCCCGGCACGTCGCTGAAAACCGTGATGCTGGCCATGCATCGCTCGCAGACCGCACCGGTGGCGCTGTTCGACGACCAGTCACGCTTCGTCGGCGCCATCGGCGTCAGGGATGTGCTGAGCGCGGTGCTGCGAAGATAGTTTTTCTCCTTGGGAGAGAACCAAGACCAAACGTCGGCTTAGCCCGATACCGCAAGCTAAACCGCCAGCGGCAGGCGCAGCTCGGTCAGCAGGCCGCCATCGGGATGGTTGGACAGGCTGACTTCGCCGCCGGCGCTACGGGCGATGTTGCGGGCGATGGTCAAGCCGAGGCCGAGGCCGCCGGTCTGGCGGTTGCGCGATTGTTCCAGGCGCACGAACGAGCCGAACACGGCGTCGAGCTCGGCCTGCGGTATGCCCGGACCCTCGTCATGGATCGCCAGCGTGATGATCCTGCCCGATTGACGCAGGCTGAGATGCGCCTTCTTGCCGTAGGTCACCGCGTTCTGGACGAGGTTGGTGACGCAGCGCCGGAGCGCGACCGGCCGCGCGACGCAGATCAGGCCGCGCGAGCGCGCATCGTCATTGTCGAAGGAGACCTCGTCGAAGCCGTCGGCGATCGATTCCACCAGCGACCAGAAATCGATCCTCTCGCTCTTCTCCTCGGTCACCTCGAAAGTGGCGAAGTCGATAACCGAGCTGGCAATACCTTCGATGTCGGCGAGGTCGTGCGCCAGTGCGGCGCGCACGGACGAATTCCTCAGCAGTTCGAGGCGCAGCCGCATCCTGGTCAGCGGCGTGCGCAGGTCGTGCGCCAGTGCGGCCGCAAGATGCTCGCGGTCCTCGACATAGGCGCGCAGCCTCGCCTGCATGGCATTGACCGCCTTTGCCGCGGTACGCACCTCGCGGCTGCCGCTCTCGGCGATCGGCGGGCTCTTCAGGTCCTTGCCGATCCGCTTCACCGCGGTCTCCATCATCCGGTAGGGCGCCGTCAGCCGGCGCAGCGACCAGATCGAGGAAGCTACCACCAGCCCGGCGATCAAGGCATAGAGCGGCAGGCTGTCGAAGCTCAGTATCGGCCCAGCCGGTGTGTTCGGCTCGGTGAAGTTCAGCCATTGGCCGTCGGCAAAGCGAAGCGAGGCGGTCAGCTTGTCGCTCTGGGCGAAATCGGCCGCCAGCACCAGCAGGTCGCGCTCGACCTGGCCGATATCGGGACCGGCGACCGTCCCACCGGGAGCGTCGGCTTCGTGCGTTGCAGGGTCGCGGCGGACCCGCGCGTCGGTGATGCCGAACTTCGATAGCCGGCCGACCAATATGTCTTCCAATTCGGCCAGTTCGTCGTCGCCGGCTATCGAGGAAGTAACAGCGGGCGTGTTGGAAACGGTGAGCGCATAAGTGGCGTTGAACAGGCCGGAGGCCGTCGCCTTGCGCTGTTCCGGCGTAGCGTCATGCATCAGCTGTACCAGTGAGAAGGCGCGGTCGTTGAGCCGGTAGAGATCGACGACGTCATTGGCGGCGGCACGGTCGCGCGAAACGATGTAAAGGGTCGCGATCTGGCTGATCAGCAGGCCGGCGATGACGATGAGCAGCACCCAGACCGGCAGCGTTTGCGGCAGGATGCGTCTCATTCGGAGGTCGTCTCAGGCAGGAACTGATAGCCGCCGCTGCGCACGGTCAGGATCAGCTTCGGCGTTTTCGGGTCGTCCTCCATCTTGCGCCGCAGCCGGCTGACCAGAATGTCGACGCTGCGGTCGAAGCTGTAGCCGCTGTCGCCGCCGGACAGCTCGATCAGCTGCTCGCGGCTCAGTACGCGCTGCGCGCTCTTGACGAAGGTCTGCAGGAGATTGAATTCGGCCATCGTCAGCTCGATCCTGACGTCGCCGGGCGCCATCAGCCGGCGGCGCGAACAGTCCATCGTCCAGCCGGCGAAATGGTAGATCTGCCGCGAGGCGGCGCGTCGCGGTTCGGCGGCGCCATTGCGCCTCAAGACGGCACGGATGCGGGCGAGCAGCTCGCGCGGATCGAAGGGTTTCGGCACGTAGTCGTCGGCGCCCATCTCCAGGCCGACGACGCGGTCGGTAGTTTCGGTAACCGCGGTCAGCATGATGATCGGCGTCGAATAATTGGCGCGCAACTCGCGGCAGAGCTCCAGCCCGCTCTTGCCGGGCAGCATGACGTCCAGGACGATCAGGTCGACCTGGGCGCGGCGCAGGACGGTCTCCATCTCGGTGCCGTCGGCGGCGACCGATGTATGCAGCCCTCGCTTCTGGAAGAATTCCTGAAGCAGGTCGCGAATGCCCTTGTCGTCGTCGACGATCAGTATGTGGGGGTCGGATTTCACAGGGAACCTGTCATTTGTGGATCGCCCAAGCGGTGCTTCGGCCGTCAGCCAGACGATAGAATTCAGGCCATAAGTTGGCCAGTGGAGATCGGCGGCCCGATCCGGGCTGCCCAGAAACAATCCAGAAACAAAATTCTACAATCCGGAAAAACTGCCGAAAAAAATCAAAGGCATAAGTGGTGCCGTGGCGGTCAGGTCATCGGCTGCGACACGCGTTACGGGATTACGGATAGACCAATGCAAAGGTTCGCGATCAGTCTGATGGGTGCGTTGCTTTCCATTTCGCTCGTCACGGCCGCGGTTGAACAAGCCGATGCAAAACTGGCCGATGCAAAGGTGGCCAATGCAAAGGCGGCCGATGCAAAGGTGGCGACCACCCGCAGCGAGCGTTGCATCGATCTGAACCGCCAGTTTGACGAAGCCCTCGAAACCCATGCCGCGGCAACGCAGGTCACCGCGGCGAAAGCACTTCAAAGAAAGGGAAACCGGTTCTGCGCCAACAAGAAACAGGCACAGGGAATCCGGATGCTCGCGAACGCTTTGAAGCTGCTTGGAGTGACACCGATCGATCCCGTTCAGTGACACTCAATCCGATCTGCACAAAAAGGAAGTGAAGCCATGAAAAAGTCCCTCCTCTCCGCCCTCGGTCTCGCCATCGCGCTGGCTGTCTCGATGCCCGTTCTCGGCGCCAGCAGCGCCAATGCCGCGACCACTACCCCGGCTGCGACGACAACGACGACCGCTGCGCCGGCCAAGGCCGTGAAGAAGGTCGCTGCCAAGAAGACCGTGAAGAAGCACAAGAAGCACGTGGTCAAGGCAGCTCCGAAGGCCTGATCAAGCGACACCTTTCTACCCCATGAGAAGACCGCTCCAGTTGCGATTTGCCTGGAGCGGTCGTCTTTGTTGGCGTGCGGACAGTAGGGCCAGTCCCGGCCCACACTGCCAGTTGAACGCCAGACGGCAGTTCCCACATAGGCACGGACTTTTGAACTGCGCCCGCCGGGAAGCCGATCGCGCGCGGTTGAATGGACGACCGCTTTTGCCCATGTCAAAATGACCGCAAAGCTGTCGTACGCAATTGCCGGTCCAATGCCTGAAATCACGACAAAACCCCGTACCAGCACGAAGCCGAAGGTCGAACGGCCGAAGCTCTACAAGGTCATCCTGGTCAATGACGATTTCACGCCGCGCGAGTTCGTCGTGACGGTGCTGAAGGCCGAGTTCAAGCTCAGCGAAGACCAGGCGCATAGGATAATGATCACCGCGCACCGGCGCGGCGTCTGCGTTGTCGCCGTCTTCACCAGGGATGTCGCCGAGACCAAGGCGGCGCGGGCAACCGATGCCGGCAAGGCCAAGGGCTACCCGCTGATGTTCACGACGGAGCCGGAGGAGTAGGCGGCGGTTTGTCCTTCTCCCCTTGTGGGAGAAGGTGGCCGAGCGAAGCTCGGTCGGATGAGGGGTGTTCCAGCTTGGCGCCGACAGCGTTCCGTTCAGCACCCCTCAACCGTCTTGGCGCTTCGCGCCAATCCACCTTCTCCCACAAGGGGAGAAGGATAGACCGCCGCGCTACCGCCCTTCGCGATACCACATCGAGCCCATCGCCAGAAGCAGCAGGCCGAGGCCGAGGAAGCCGCCGAACAGCGGCACGCGCGAGACGGCCTTGAGTACGCTGTCGTCGGTGGTGCGCAGGCCGATCCAGTCATTGCCTGAGGCTGCGCCCGAGGAACGGACCGGAACGATTGAGGGCAGCGTGACCGTGCTGGTGAGATTGCCGAGCGCCGAGGCCGGCGCCAGCCGACGAACGCTGCCGCCGGTTGCCTCAGCCGGTGGTTTGAGCCGGTTCTCGGTGGAGACGACGTCGGTGAATTCCGGCGCGTTGACCGGCCCGACATGGGCCAACGCCGTCAGGTCGCCATTGCCGACCTGATAGAGACCGATTTCGCTGGTCTCGACGCTGCCGAGGAAGACGCCTGGTTCGGATTTCTCGAGCCTGACGATCAGTGCCTTGCCGGACGGCGTGATGACTTGCGCCGGGCCGGGGTCGTCGCTCATCGTCTGGCGGCGGATTTCCAGCACCATGCCGCGGCCGTCGGCGGTCAGCCGCTCTTCCTCGAGTTCGGGCTCCTTCATCAGCCAGTGGGCGATGCGCCGGTAGAGCTGGACGTGCGGGCCACCGCCCTCGAAGCCGCGCGCCCACAGCCAGCCCTGGTCGGACAGAAGCATGCCGACGCGGCCTTCGCCCTTGCGGTCGAGCAGCAGCAGCGGCCGGTTGTCGGCGCCCTTCATCACCACCTCGCCCTCGGGGTTCTCGACGCCGATGGTGCGGAACCAGCGGCTCCAATGCGGCGGCTCGGTGGCGGAGCCGTCGAGCCCGCGCGTTACCGGATGACGCTGGCCGGTATCGGTGAGGCGCGGATAGAAGGCCTTGTCGATGACTTCGCCGGTCGGCATTGCCGGCAGCGCCGACATCAGCGGCGTGCGGGCGATCGAGCTTTCGCCGGCATATTCGGGGCCCGCCGCGATCAGCAGCGCGCCGCCCTTTTCGACATATTCGGAGATATAGTCGTAATAGAGGATCGGCAGCACGTCGCGGTGCTGATAGCGGTCGAAGATGATCAGGTCGAAATCCTTGATCTTCTCGACGAACAGCTCGCGCGTCGGGAAGGCGATCAGCGACAATTCGTTGATCGGAGTACCGTCCTGCTTTTCCGGCGGGCGCAGGATGGTGAAGTGCACGAGGTCGACCGAAGCGTCGGATTTCAGCAAATTGCGCCAGGTGCGCTCGCCGGCATGCGGTTCGCCGGAAACAAGCAGCACGCGCAGATTTTCGCGGATGCCGTCGATCAGCGCGATGGCGCGGTTGTTGGTGTCGGTGAGTTCGCCCGGCTCGTGGTTGATGGCGAGTTCGACGATGTTGCGCCCGGCGCTGGGAATCGTCACCTGCAGCGGCATCGCCTGGCCGATGTTGGCGTGCTCGACCGATACCTGCTCGCCGTTGACCGATACGCGGACATCGACCGGACCGGTTTCGTTGTTGGTGGCGATGACGCGATAGGTCATGTCGAGCGGCTTGCCAACGAGGCCGAAGCGCGGCGCATTCTCGAAGCGGATGCGGCGGTCCTTCTCATGCTCGTTGCCGGTAATCAGCGCGTGCAGCGGGGCATTGAAGTCAGGTGCGCCGGGTGGCGCGTCATGCACCTCGCCATCGGTGATCATGATGGCGCCGCCAATGCGCGACGGCGGCACGTCGCGGAAAGCATTTTCGAGTGAGGAAAACAACCGCGTCTCGGTGCGCTCGTCGGCGGCTTCGGACTTGCCGGTTTCGACGACACGAACGTCGAACTGCTTGAAGCGGCCGAGACGCTGCCGAAGCCCGGCCAACGCCGCATCGGTCTGCTTGGTACGGTCGCCGATATCCTGGCTCTGGCTGCGATCGACGACGACGGCGACGATGCTTTTCAGCGGCTCGCGTTCTTCGTCGAGGAACACGGGATTGAGCAGCGCCGCAGCCAGGGCAATCAGGGCTGCCAGGCGGAAGACCGCGCCGCGCTGGCGAAACCAAAGGCCGACCAGCGCCAGCAGCAGCAGCGGCACCAGAACCACTGCGAGCAGCGGCCAGGTGGTGAGCGGTTCGAAGGCGAGCGACCAGTTCACGGTCTATTGCCCCAGCCGTTCGAGCAGCACCGGGACGTGCACCTGATCGGATTTGTAGTTGCCGGTCAGCATGTACATCATGATGTTGACGCCGGCGCGCAGCGCATAGATGCGCTGCATCGGATCCGATGGCACGGTCGGCAATAGCGGGTCGCCATTCTCGTCGACGGCCCAAGCGCCGGCGAAATCATTGGCGGTGATCATGATTGGCGAAACGCCGTCGCCGGTGCGCACCGGGCGGTTCTCGGTGTTGCTGGCTTCAAGCGATGCCTCGACCCAAAGCGGGCTGCCGGCAAAACGGCCGGGAAACTCCGGAAGGATGTAGAAGGATTTGGTCAGCACGTGGTCCGACGGCACCGGTTCCAGCGGTGGCACGTTGAGGTTGCCGAGGATGTCACGCAGCCGCTCCGTCGCCGGGCTGGTCGAATCCGCACCAATGCCATTGGCGAACTGGTCGCGGGTGTCGAACAAGACCGTTCCGCCCTGCTGCATGTAGGCGTCGATGCGGGCGATAGCGGCCTCGCTCGGCATCGGGGCCGAGGGATCGATCGGCCAGTAGATCAGTGGATAGAAGGAAAGTTCGTCCTTCGAGATGTCGACGCCGGCCGGTGCTCCGGGTTCGAGCGCGGTTTTTTCTATGAGGAAGCGGGTCAGGCCTTCGAGCCCGGCGCGGCTGATCGAATCGACACCCGGCTCGCCGGTCAGCACGTAGGCGATCCGGGTCTTTGAAATGTCCCCGATCGCCTCCGTATCTCCCGGTTTGGCGTCGTCGGCACGCGCGACGTCCGCGTGGCCAATCAGGCCGCCGAGCGCAATCAGCAGGACGGCTGCCGTCGCCGCAGCGCCGGCACGGCGCGGCCGGCGCGACAACAGGCCGCCCATCCAGAATACGGCAAGCGTGTCGAGCACCATCAGCACCAGGGCCGCCGTGACCAGCGGACCTTTGAGGTTGCGCTGCTCGTCGAAGGCATACTGGATGGTGGTGACCGGTACCGTGATTTCAGGCCGGGCCAGCGGCGTGAATGCGCTGTCGCCACCGAGCAGATTGTGAGCGAACACTCCCGTCTCGGAGCCGTAGAGGCCGGGCGGGTTTTCCAGCGTCACCGGCAGCGGGCCGGCGCCGGGCACCAGCGGCCTGGCATCCGGCGTCGGCGGCACCAGCGTGCCGTCGGCGGCGATCATGCGATAAGGTGCCAGCGACGTGGCGGCGGCCTCGGCATTGGCGACAGCCGCGCCCTGGTTGCGCGACAATTGCACGATGCGCCGCAGCATCTCGACGAAGCTGCCGGAGATCGGCAGGTTGGACCACGTCGCCTCGGGGGTGACGTGGAACAGCACGAGGGTGCCCTTGTCCTTCTTCATCCCGGTCACCAACGGCGTGCCGTCGGCAAGCGTGGCCCAGGTGCGCTCGACGATGTCGGGCGTCGGTTCGCCCAGCACCTGCCTGGTGACGGTGACCTCGGTGGGCGGCGCGAGGTCGGCGAAGGGGCCGGTTTTCGGGAATTCGGTGACCGGCTGCGGCGCCGTCCATGACAGCGCGCCGCCAAGCGATCGCTCGCCGGTGCGCAGCCGGACCGGCAGCAGGTCGTCGTCATTGCCGGCAGCGGCCAGCCGCGAACCGGCAAAACGCACCAGCGTGCCGCCCTTGTCGACCCAGTCGACCAGCCTTTGCCGCGCCTGTTCCGGAATGGTGCCGACATCCGCCATGACGATCATTGCCGGCTTCTGGTCGAGCAGTTGCGGGATGGCGTCGGCGAGATCGACGCTCGACGGCTCGACGAGATCGGCGAAGGGCTGCAGGGCGCGGCGAATGTAGTAGAGCGGCGACAGCAGCGGTTGCGCCTGATCGGCCTCGGACTGCGAAAGCAGCCCGACGCGGCGGCGTTTTGAGCTCTCATCGAGCACGCGGACGGCACCGGCCTGGCGCTCCCCATCGAGCGCGATGTAGGCGAAGTCGTTACGCAGTTCGAACGGCACCGCCATCGTGCCGGTGGCGGTGGTTCCGCCCGGGGCGAAGGTCAGCGTCGCGTCGGCAATGCGGCGGCCCTTGTCGTCAAAGGCGCCGGCGGTCACCTGTGCAGGTGCCGGATCGCCCGGTGCGCGGATGGCGGTCAGGGCGAAGCCGTCGACCTGATTGTCGGCGCCGGTCAGGCCGGTCAGCGACAGCCGGTCGGAGACGGCCCAGACGACGCGTGCCGCGTTCTTTGACAACAACGTGTTGAACGCGGCTTCGTCGCCTTGCGCCGCCAAGCCATCGGCGAGCACCGCGACGCTGGCGCCCGGCAGCGACTCCAAGGCTGACGCGACGCGGGCGTAGACGGCGGGGCGGTCGGTCGGGATCGGCCGCGGCTTTGCCGCGCGCAGCCGGTCGAGCGCGGCAGCGGCATCGAAGGGACCGATCTCGGCATTCGGCTTCTCGGCGGTGAAAGCGATGAGCACCGGCACGCCGTTCGAATTGGCATCGGCGATCAGCCGCTCGGCGGTGGCGACGCGCTTGCCCCAGTCGGCGGCACTTGCCCAGTCATTGTCGATCACCAGCGCCAAGGCGGCGCCCTCGGCCGGCAGCTTTTCGCGCGGGTTGAAGACGGGTTCGGCAAGTGCCGCCACGACAAGCGCGGCCATCAGCAGCCTGAGCAGCGTCAGCCACCAAGGGCTCTGCTGCGGCGTTTCTTCGCGCCTCAGCACGCGGGCGAGAATCCTGAGCGGCGGAAACACCTCAGTTTGCGGCCTGGGCGGGGTCAGCCGCAGAAGCCACCAGATCACCGGCAGCGCCAGCAGGCCCCACAGCACCATCGGCGCCCCGAAAGAGAGCGGCAGCCAACTCATGCGCGGGCCCTCCCGGCAAAGCTGCCCTCGGCGGTCATGGCCATGTGGATGCGCACCAGCGCCTCGGAGGCAAGGCGATCGGTATGATTGACGGTAAAGCTCCAGCCAAGCCGTTTGCACCAGGCGGCCAGTTCCTGGCGGCGGGCGGCATAAAGCAGGCGATATTCCTCGCCCAGCATTTCGGCACGGCCGGCGGTCAGCTTGTCGCCGGTCTCAGGATCGGTGAATTCGGTGCGCCCGGCATAGGGGAAGCTTTCCTCGGCCGGATCGGCGACCTCGATCAGATGGGCGCGCACGCCGTGGCGGGCGAGCACGTCCAGCCAGGCTATGGTGTCCTCGACCGGGTCGAGGAAATCGCTGACGAGGACGATGTCGCAGAAGCGGCGAATGCCGGACAGGTCGGGCTTTGCCGGCAGGTCGGCGGCGTGCATCAGTTGCGCAGCGATGCGCTCGGCGCCATTGCGGGCGGTGAATGGGTCAGTCAGGCCCGGCCAGGCAATGCGCTCGCCGCTGCGCGACAAAAGCTCGGCCATGGCCAGCGCCAGCACCAGGGCGCGCGATTCCTTGGAAACGCTGGCTCCGGTCGATTTGTAGAGCATGGAAGGCGAGGGGTCGGCCCACAGCCACACCGTATGGGCGGCCTCCCATTCACGGTCGCGGACATAGGTGTGGTCGTCGCGAGCGGAACGGCGCCAGTCAATGCGCGAGGAATCGCCTTCGACATAGGGCCGGAACTGCCAGAAATTCTCGCCGATGCCGCGCTTGCGGCGGCCATGCCAGCCGGCAATTACCGTGTTGACGATGCGGCGCGCCTCGACCAGCAGGTCCGGCACCAACGAAGCCCGCAACCGGCCTCTGGCGAGCGCATCGCGCGTCGCTGCCGGTGCCTGCGCTTCACCGATGCGCGCCATCAAATCCCTTTCGCGAGCTTCGCCACAACATCGCGAACCGTGGTACCCTCGGCGCGGGCGGCGAACGTCAGCGCCATGCGGTGCTGCAGCACCGGCTCGGCCAGCGCCCGGACGTCGTCGACCGACGGCGCCAGTCGGCCGTCATAGAGGGCGCGGGCGCGGGCGCACAGCGTCAGCGCCTGACTGGCGCGCGGGCCTGGGCCCCAGGCGACGTGCTTGTCGGTATCGGCATTGCCCTGGCCAGGACGCGCCGAGCGTACCAGCTTCAGGATCGCCTCGACGACGCTTTCCGGTACCGGCATGCGGCGGATGAGCGTCTGGATGTCCTTCAGTCGCGCCGGCTGCAGCACGTTTTCGGCCTTGGCATCCTCGATACCTGTGGTCTCCAGCAGGATGCGGCGCTCCGCCTCGATCTCGGGGTAGAGGATGTCGACCTGCATCAGGAAACGGTCGAGCTGTGCCTCGGGCAGCGGATAGGTGCCTTCCTGCTCCAGCGGGTTCTGCGTCGCGAGAACGTGGAACGGTGACGGCAGGTCATGGCGCACGCCGGCAATGGTGACGTGGTATTCCTGCATCGCCTGCAGCAGCGCCGACTGGGTACGCGGCGAGGCGCGGTTGATCTCGTCGGCCATCAGCAATTGCGCGAAGATCGGCCCGGAAATGAAGCGGAACGAACGCTTGCCGAATTCATCCTGCTCCATCACCTCTGAGCCGAGAATGTCGGACGGCATTAGGTCGGGCGTGAACTGGATGCGACGCGAATCGAGGCCGAGCACGATGCCCAGCGTTTCGACCAGCTTGGTCTTGGCTAGGCCGGGCACGCCGACCAGCAGTGCGTGGCCGCCGGCCAGCAATGCGACGAGCGTGCGCTCGACGACGCTTTCCTGGCCGAAAATGACCCGCCCGACGCCGTCACGGACCCTCGAAATGTCGGCCAGCGCTTTCTCGGCCTGCGCCACCATGTCCTTTTCGCTGATCGGGCTTTCCTTGATCATAACGCTCATGCAGCATCGATCCTTCTGTTGGAAACACCGCTTGGCACCTTGGTGCCGCAGAGAATGCCGCGATTCGGCCTCGCATGGCGCCTGCAATGAACTTAAATCACAGACTTAGGCTGACAAGCGGAACAACAGTGACTATTTCGTGACCATGACGGAAGCCGCCGACCATCGTGAAGAGAGCCTGACGGCCGCGACCGAGGCGCGCGGGCTGGAAGCGCTGGTCTCGCGTGCGACGCGCGCCGGCAAGGGGCCGGCGCCGGTGGAACGCTGGAATCCGGCGTTCTGTGGCGATCTCGACATGGAAATCAAGCAGGACGGCACCTGGTTCTACCTGGGAACGCCGATCGGCCGGATGCCGCTGGTGCAGCTTTTCTCCTCGGTGCTGCGTAAGGACGAGGACGGCAGGACCTACCTGGTGACGCCGGTGGAAAAGGTCGGCATCCGCGTCGCCGACGCGCCCTTTATTGCCGTCGAGATGGACGTGTCGGGCGCAGGCGACGGACAAATCATAACCTTTCGCACCAATGTCGGGGACTTGGTCGAGGCTGGGGCGGGGCACCCGTTGCGCTTCGTCGATGAGGACGAGACAGGTGGCCTGAAGCCCTATGTGCTGGTGCGCGGGCGGCTGGAGGCGCTGGTGGCGCGGCCGGTGATGTACGAGCTGGTCGAGCACGGCGAAGAGATCGACATCGGTGGCAAGACGATGTTTGCCGTCCGTTCCAAGGGCGAGGTCTATCCAATCATGCCGGCTGAGAAACTGAAACGGCTGAGCGCATGATGGACCGCCTATGATGGATCAGGTGACGCCGCTGCCGTTTTCCGCTGCCGAGTTTCGCCAGCGCGTGGCGGCGCAGCCGTTGGCGCATGCCGGCGACGATTTTGGCGACCACCGCTTCAATCCGGGCCATCCCAGGCTGAAGCTAGCCAAGGCGCTGCGCGATGCCGCCGTGCTGATCCCGGTCGTCGATCATGGCCATGAAGCCACGGTCCTTTTGACCAGGCGGGCGGAAAAGCTGCGCAACCATTCGGGGCAGGTGGCTTTTCCCGGTGGAACCATCGATCCAACCGATGCGAGTCCGGAAGCGGCGGCGTTGCGCGAGACATTCGAGGAGATCGGTCTCGATAGGGATCACATCGAGGTCATCGGCCGTCTGCCGGACTACGTCTCCGGCAGCGGCTATCGCATCGCCCCGGTGCTCGGGATTGTGCGGCCCGGTTTCGGCCTGACACTGAATCCCGACGAGGTCGATGCCGTCTTCGAGGTGCCGCTGGGCTTTCTGATGGACCCCGCCAACCACAGCAGGGACAGTCGCATGTGGAACGACCTCGAATGGTTCTATTACGAGATGCCCTATGGCGGCCAGCGCATCTGGGGCGTCACCGCGGGCATCATCCGAACGCTTTATGAAAGGCTCTATTCGTGAGCAATCCGGTGTCGATTGCTGGCAAGGCCGGCTGGCTCGGCGAAAGCCACCTGCAGCGCCTGCTCGCCGCGCTCACCGACGGCGGCGAGGAGGCGCGTGTCGCCGGCGGTGCGGTGCGCAACGCGCTCATCGGCCAGCCGGTCGCCGACATCGACATCGCCACCACGACGGTGCCCGAGGAAACCATCCGGCGCGCCGAGGCGGCGGGCTTCAAGACGGTGCCGACCGGCATCGAGCATGGCACCGTCACCGCGGTCGCCCACGGCAAGGCCTATGAGGTCACCACGCTGCGTGCCGATATCGAAACCGACGGCCGGCGCGCCAAAGTGTCGTTCGGCCGCGACTGGAAAGCCGACGCTGAGCGGCGCGATTTCACCATCAATGCACTCTATGCCGAAGCCGATGGAACGGTCGTCGATCTGGTCGGCGGTATCGCCGATATCGAAGCGCGGCGGCTGCGCTTCATCGGCGATCCGGAAGCGCGTATCCGCGAGGATTATCTGCGCATCCTGCGTTTCTTCCGTTTCTTCGCCTGGTATGGCGACGGCAGGCCGGATGCCGAAGGATTGAAGGCTTGTGCCAGGCTGAAGCAGGGGCTCGACCAGCTCTCGGTCGAGCGCGTCTGGTGGGAATTGAAGAAATTGCTGTCAGCGCCAGATCCGTCGCGGGCGCTGCTGTGGATGCGCCAGGCCGGCGTTCTGACCGCCGTTTTGCCGGAAAGCGAGAAATGGGGCATCGATGCCATTCACGGGCTGACCAAGACCGAGAAGGATCTGGCCTGGGCGCCGGACCCGCTGCTCAGGCTGGAAGCCATCGTGCCGCCGGATGCCGCGCGCATGAAAACGCTTGCCGAGAGATTGAGGCTTTCCGTGAGCGAGGCAAGCCGGCTGCGGAATTGGGCGATCACGGCGGCCGTCGATCCGAAAACAACCGAAGGAGAGTTGGCGAAAAGGCTCTATTTTGGCGACCGCCAAGGCTTTGTCGATCGGTTGCGGCTGTTGCTCGCTTCCGCTCGAGCCCGCGCGGTCGAAGACAATGACGCACTGCTCGAAGCCGGCGGCTTCTCGCGCCTGCTTGCCTTCGCTGCAAAATGGCAAAACCCTGTTTTTCCGGTCAAGGGCGCCGATCTGACGACGCTTGGCGCATCACCGGGGCCGAAGCTTGGTGCAACGTTGAAGAATCTCGAAAAGGAATGGGTCGAGTCCGGTTTTGCGCTTGATCGCGGCGCGCTGCTCAAGCGCGCCGCGGAGGCACTCGAATCCTGACCGTCACGCTGCGTCGCGGACCTTTTCGATGCGCGAGCGGATCGCCTCGATCATCGTCTCGCGGATCACCGTCTCGCCATGCGTCTCGCGCAGATGCTCGACGGCACGACGCATGACCTCAGCCTCCTCCTCGGCGCGTGTGTGCCACTCGCAGCCGGGTACGAGCGACCCGCAATGGAATTCCTTCATTTGGCTTCTCCTCATCTCCTCCTTGGAGCGTC
Source organism: Mesorhizobium sp. WSM4830 (assembly GCF_055811495.1). NCBI lineage: Bacteria > Pseudomonadati > Pseudomonadota > Alphaproteobacteria > Hyphomicrobiales > Phyllobacteriaceae > Mesorhizobium > Mesorhizobium sp. WSM4830. The sequence goes on from NZ_JBVVQI010000016.1 coordinate 41,986, forward strand.
GCGCCGCGCAATGACACGGAAGCTCCAGACCTTTGATTGCGCGATCCGGAAACCGGGTCCGGTATCCGGGTTACACGCTGGCCAGCTAAGCATAACACGATCGAACGGTTTTGGTTGCCCTACGCCGCGCGTGCAAGCCGACACGCAGTGCTCAAGGGGTACGGATTGCGAAAAAGGCGGAGCAGCGCTGCTCCGCCCTCTTGCGCTACCCCGGAGGCAAGACCTCCGGCGGGCAGGACATCACTTCACGATCTTGACTGCCTCGGCAATTTTGTCCTTGCCGCTCATATCCCACGTGACGCGGACCTTTTCGCCGACCTTCAGGCCAGGATCCTTGAAGGTCTGGGGCAACGTAAAGGTGGCTCCGTTATCCAGAACCAGGCTCATTGCCGTTCCATCAAAGCTTTTGATCGTGCCGGTGGTGTGCTTGACCGCAGCGAGTGCGGCAGTACCAGAGGCGAGAACGGCAGCGGCGGCTGCGGTCATAATAAGCTTGCGCATGGCATGCTCTCCTGGAAAATGCGGGCACCCGCTTGGGAAGGTGCCCCATTCAATCATGGGCCGTCCGGTCACGTCGGGTCGCGGCTCTCGGGAGTAAAGGACCGCCGGCGTTTCCCGGCCCGACGCGACAAATAGCCCAATCTTTTCAATAGAATATTAGACGAAAAAGATATTTTCTGGCGCGCCTTGCGCCACATTTGCCGTCAAATTCTGGGGATTTAGACCCGATTGCGGCTCACATCATGCTCACCGAGATTTTACGGCCATTTCACCTCAGGCGGCAGGCTGGACAGGATCGAGGCGACATTGCCGCCGGTCTTCAGCCCGAAGATGGTGCCGCGATCGTGAAGCAAGTTGAATTCGACATAGCGGCCGCGGCGGATGAGCTGCTCGTCACGGTCGCCATCGGTCCAGTTGTCATTGAAGTTGGCGCGCACCAGATGTCCGTAGACGACGAGAAAAGATCGCCCGACGTCCTGGACGAAGTTGAAATCGGCGTCCCAGCCGCCTTTGTCCTCGCCCGAATGCAGCCAGTCGAAGAAGATACCGCCGGTACCGCGTGGCTCGTCGCGGTGCGGCAGATAGAAGTACTCGTCGCACCAGGCCTTGAATTTCGCGTAGTCGGCGATCGCCGCGTTCTTCTCGCAGGCAAATTGCATCGCCCTGTGGAAGGCGATCGTGTCGGGGTCGTCCTGGCTGCGGCGGCGGTCGAGCACCGGTGTCAGGTCGGCGCCGCCGCCGAACCACTGGCGCGAGGTGACGACCATGCGCGTGTTCATATGCACGGCCGGCACGTTGGGGTTCCACGGATGGGCGATCAGCGAAATGCCGCTCGCCCAGAAGGACGGGTCCTCTTCGGCGCCCGGCATCTGCTTCCTGAATTCGGGCGAGAACTCGCCATGGACGGTCGAGGTGTGGACGCCGACCTTCTCGAAGACGCGGCCGTGCATCATCGACATGGTACCGCCGCCGCCCTTGCCGGCATCGCGTTGCCACGGCGTCTTTTCGAAGCGACCGGGCGACCAGCTGGCCTGCGGCCCCTGCAGGTCCTGCTCGATCTGCTCGAAGCTGGCGCAGATGCGCTCGCGCAACGTCTCGAACCACAGCCGTGCCTTCATCTTCTTCTGTTCGATGTCGGCTGGCAGCCCCGCCGGTATCTCGGGTCGTTGCAAATCCTGTCTCCGGTTGCGGGGCGTACCCCGACAAATGACTCGTCTTTTCCGGCCGCGATCCCTAATCTCTTAGGTGCAAGGGTCAAGTGTGAATGGAGTTCTTTCGTGCGCACCCCGGCAAGACCGCCGCTGGATGGCCTGAAGAAGAGGCTCGACCGTTCGCGCGCTGAGAACGCGCGCATGCCGCGCGACGGATTCCTGCGCGAGACCTTCGTGCTGCCGCGCTCCGACGCTCGTCTCAAGGCGAAGGAATGGTTCGAGCGCTTTCCCAAGCAGGCCTATTGGACCGAGATCGAGAGCTGGTTCGAGCGGCCGGGCGACGTCATCGAATTTACAATCAGGCGGCTGCCGGCGGCGGATTAACGCTCGATCAGCAAGCGTCTCGCTCCCGGCCCCCGGATGCTCAGCCTGTCGTCCTTATTCCTCAGCGGACATTTGTCGATCGACATGCAGCCGCAGCCGATGCAGTCGGTCAGCCCGTCGCGCAGCTTCTTGAGCTGACTGATCTTCTGGTCGAGCTCGTCGCGCCAAGCCGTCGAAAGCAGGTTCCAATCCTCGCGCGTCGGCGTTCGGCCTTCGGGCAATGATCGAAGGGCTCTGCCGATCTCGGCCAGCGAAATGCCGACCTCCTGCGCTACCTTGATGATCGCCACCCGCCGCAGCACGTCGCGGCCGTAACGCCGCTGGTTGCCTGATGTGCGGTGGCTGCGGATCAGCCCGCGCGCTTCGTAGAAATGCAGCGCCGACACCGCCACGCCGCTGCGCATCGCCACCTGGCCGACTGTTAATTCCGTTGCCGCAGCCATCTCCGATTTTCCGCTTGACCTCAAGTTAAGTTGAGCTTGTAGCGAAGAAGCCTCGAAGATGCAAACGGCAGGAGAAGGCGATGTGCGTCTGGATGAGAATGACCGGAGAGGACGCAGTGTTGCGTGAGGACGACGCCTTGGTCGCTGCGGCCGGCGATTGCGTACACATCCTAGCGAAGCTGCCGGATCGCTTCGCCCGCCACCATCGCAACGGAAAGCGCGACGTTGATGCTGCGCGCGCCGGGCTGCATCGGAATGGTCAGGCGTGCATCCGCCGCCTCGTGGACGGCATCCGGCACGCCTGCGGATTCGCGGCCGAACAGGAGAATGTCGTCGCCGGCAAAGACGAAATCCGTGTAGGCGACAGCTGCTTTGGTCGACAGCAGCACCAGCCGCCGCTTGGCAAGCTTGCGCCAGTCCTCGAAGGCGTGCCAGTCGACATGCCGGGTGAGCGCCGCCATTTCGAGGTAGTCCATGCCGGCCCGTTTCAGCGCCCGGTCACTGAGCGGGAAGCCCGCCGGTTCGACAATGTCGACGCCGAGACCGAGGCAAGCGGCGAAGCGCAGGATAGTCCCGGTATTGCCGGCGATATCAGGTTGGTAGAGCGCGATGCGGAGACGGTCGTTCATTTCCGCGTCTTTCTAATAAGTGGCAGATCAGCCACAGAGCTCTCGCGGTTTTGGAAATTCCTGGACTGGCGGGTGGTCATTTTCTGCGAAGTCGGTTATACGGCCAGCATTGTCAACCCGAACCGATGGAGGGGTAATTCATGATGGCCATGCACATCCACCACCCCTCTCGTGGGCTTACCAGCCCGACGGCGGTTTCGGTACGACGATTCTCCTGACCTTTTAGACTTCAATCGCACCGATTCCCGCCGAAACCTTTTCGGCCCTTGAAGGAATCCTGCGATGTTTTTCAAGCTGTGGAAGGGGCTGAACGCCCCACCTGAACACGCTTCGACCGATGCCACCTTTGCCGTGCCGCGCATGCCCGCGACCTGGGTTGGTTCACCCTTCTACCTGCATCTTCAACTGGAGGACGGACCGATGTTCGATCCCTGTAGAATACCCGGCTCAAGAAGCCTGCACGAGCGCAAGACTGCGACCTGGGCGCTTTTGATCGGCGAGACCTACTCGTCGGCGGTTCACGCCGAGACCCGCCGGCGTCCGCATCGCGGCATGCTGCCGGACGTCGATTTCTCGCGCGCCGTTCCGGACTATAGCCGGCCGTCGCTGGTGCGCCGGATCATCAGGCTGATCCGGCCTGGTGCAAAAACCGGCGCGAAAATCCGGATCGTCAAAACGTCGTCAGCATCGTCAAACGAGACTGTCGGCGAAAGGCCCGCGACAACCTATATAGCGCGAAGCAGGACCGGCGAGGCGGACGATTCCGTATCGCCGGTCCTTGGCGCCATGCGGTCTGGGCACCTCGTCCGTTCTCGTGCCGCGTGAGCGGAAACAGTACTGTGAGCATCACTATGTTTAGCTGGTTTGAAAAAAGGCTCGATCCGTTCCCTACCAAGGAGCCGGTCGAGCCGCCGCGGACACTGATCGCCTTTTGCGTGCATTATACGCGCGGCGCGTGGCCCTACATCGCTCTCGATGCGGTGCTGGTGACGGCCATCGCCCTTGCCGAGGTGTGGATGTTCGGCTTCATGGGCCGGATCGTCGACTGGCTGTCCGGACAGAATCGCGAGACGTTCCTGCAGACCGAAGGCTTGAAGCTGGCCGGCATGGCCTTCATCGTGGTTTTCGCGCTGCCGGCAACGGTCTGGTTCCATTCGCTGCTCAACCAGCAGACGCTGATGGGCAACTATCCGATGCGTATCCGCTGGCAGGTGCATCGATACCTGCTCAAGCAGTCGATGAGCTTCTATCAGGACGAGTTTGCCGGGCGCATCGCGACCAAGCTGATGCAGACGGCGCTCGCGGTGCGCGAGTGCGTCATCAAGCTCATCGACGTGCTCAATTATATCGTCGTCTATTTTCTCGGCATGCTGTTCATCGTCGGCTCGGCAGACTGGCGGCTGGCCGCGCCGCTTGCCGTCTGGCTTGCCGGATATGTCCTGCTGTTGCGCTATTTCATCCCGCGGCTGGGCAAGGTCGGCGAGGAGCAGGCCAATGCGCGCTCAACCATGACCGGCCGTGTCGTCGACAGCTACTCCAACATCCAGACGGTCAAGCTGTTCTCGCATGCGCGGCGCGAGGCATCCTTCGCCAAGGACGGTATGGCCGGCTTTCTCGACACGGTTTACCGATCGATGCGGTTGGTGACGCAGCTCTACGGCCTGCTCTACGTCCTGAATTCGCTGCTGTTGTTTTCGGTCACCGCAATCTCGCTATGGCTGTGGCTCGGCCAAGCCGTGACGATCGGAGCCGTCGCCCTGGTCATCGGCCTCGTGCTGCGACTCTGGGGCATGTCGCAATGGATCATGTGGGAGATGTCCACGCTGTTCGAGAATATCGGCACGGTGCAGGACGGCATCGCCTCGATCTCGCTGCCGCGCCTCGTCGAAGACCGGCCTGGCGCCAAGGATATTGCCGTGACCAAGGGAGAGATCCGTTTTGAGGACATCCGCTTCCACTACGGCAAGCAGAAGGGCGTGATCGAAAGCCTGTCGCTGACGGTGAAGCCGGGCGAGAAGGTCGGCATCGTCGGCCGTTCGGGTGCCGGCAAGTCGACGCTGGTCAACCTTCTGTTGCGCTTCTACGACCTCGAAAGCGGCAAGGTCCTGATCGACGGCCAGGACATCGCGGCGGTGACGCAGGACTCGCTCCGCGCCCAGATCGGCATGGTAACGCAGGACACCTCGCTGCTGCATCGCTCGGTACGCGAAAATATCCTCTATGGCCGGCCGGACGCCAGCAACGAGATGCTGATCGAGGCGGCGCGGCGCGCCGAGGCGCTGGATTTCATTGCCGGCTTGTCGGATTCGAACGGCCGCAAGGGTTTCGACGCGCATGTCGGCGATCGCGGCGTCAAATTGTCCGGCGGCCAGCGGCAACGCATCGCCATAGCCCGTGTCATGCTGAAGGACGCGCCGATCCTCATCCTCGACGAGGCGACCTCCGCCCTCGATTCCGAGGCCGAGGCGGCCATCCAGGAGAATCTCTACAAGCTGATGCAAGGCAAGACCGTCATCGCCATTGCCCACCGGCTGTCGACGATCGCGGCCATGGACCGGCTCGTCGTCTTGGACAAGGGCCGCGTCGTCGAGGAAGGTTCGCATGAGGAACTCGTTGCCAAAAGCGGGCTCTACGCCCAACTCTGGCACCGCCAGTCGGGCGGATTCCTGCTCGACGACGGCCCCTCTGCCAACGATGCAGCCGCCAACGATGCAATCGCCAAGGGTGAAGCCGCCGAATGATGACTGCCATCTACCGCTGGTTCGAGAACTGGGTCTATCCATTCCGGGAGCCCGCGGACCTTCGGCCACCTGCCGGAGTCAGGGGTTTCCTCTGGCATTATGTCGGGCAGGCGAAGATTGCCTTCTTCGCAATGCTGGTGATCGGCGGCATCGCGCCGCTGGTCGAAGCCGGACTGTTCTATTTCGTCGGGCGGCTGGTCGACATCCTCGATCAGCTTCCCGGCGAACGCAGCTGGCACGCGCTGTGGACTGCCGCCGGCCCGGAACTTGTCTTCATGATCGCGGTGGTGCTGGTCATCCGCACCATCGTCGTCAGCCTGTCGGCGCTGGTCGACGAGCAGACGATCACGCCGGGTTTCTATAATCTGGTGCGCTGGCAGGCGCATCGCCATGTCTCGCGCCAATCCTACGCCTTCTTCCAGAACGACTTTGCCGGACGTATCGCGACCAAGGTCTGGCAGGCGGGACAGGCGACCGGCGATCTGATGGAAAGCTTCATCGAGGTCGTCTGGTTCATGGTCGTGTATACGGTGACGACGCTGGCGCTGGTCGCCGGGCTTGATCTCCGGCTAGCGATGCTGGTGGTGATCTGGATTACCGCCTTCGGCTTGCTGGCCAGGCGCTATGTGCCGGCGATCCGCAAGCATGCCGAAGCCACAGCCGAAGCCGGCTCGATGATCACCGGCCGCCTTGTCGATTCCTATTCGAACGTGCAGACGTTGAAACTGTTCTCGGCCGATGGCGACGACCGCTACATCAGGAACGGCTTCGACATCTATCTCGACGCGCTGCGCCCGTTCACCCGCCGGCTGACAGGCGTGCGCATGGCGCTGACGATGCTGTCGGGCGTCATGATCACGGCGATCGCCTGCTTTGCCGTTTATCTTTGGGTCGAGGGCTCGATCACGGTCGGTGCCGTGGCCTTCACGCTGTCTTTGGTGCTGCGGCTGAACATGCTGCTCGGCCGGCTGATGATGCAGCTAAACGGCATATTGCGAAACCTCGGCGTGCTGGAAAACTCCAAGGCGCTGATCTCGCAGCCGCTCGGTCTGACCGATGCGCCGGACGCGAAAGAGCTTGTCGTCGGCGGCGGGCGCATCGACGTCAGCAATGTCGAGTTCCACTACGGCAAGGGGTCCGGCGTGCTTAACGGCATCGACCTCGTCGTGCGGCCGGGCGAAAAGGTCGGCCTGGTCGGCCCGTCCGGCGCCGGCAAGACGACCTTGGTCAATCTGATCCTGCGCCTCTACGACCTCGAGAGCGGCAAGATCACCATTGACGGGCAGGACGTCTCCCGGGTCACGCAGAATTCGCTGCGCGCCAATATCGGCGTCGTCAGCCAGGATACGGCACTGTTCCACCGCTCGCTGCGCGACAATATCAAGCTCGGCATGCCGGCAGCGACCGACGCCGAGGTGGTTGCGGCAGCGGAGAAGGCCGAGGCGCACGAGTTCATCCTCGGGCTGCGCGACAATCGCGATCGTATTGGCTACGAGGCCTATGTCGGCGAGCGCGGCGTCAAGCTCTCCGGCGGTCAGCGCCAGCGCGTGGCGATCGCCCGCGTCTTCCTCAAGGATGCACCGATCCTGGTGCTCGATGAGGCGACCTCGGCGCTCGATTCCGACATCGAGGCGGCGATCCAGGAGAATCTGGCAAGGCTGATGGAAGGCAAGACGGTCATCGCCATCGCCCATCGGCTGTCGACCATTGCGGCACTCGACCGGCTGGTGGTGCTCGACGAAGGCCGCATCGTCGAGCAAGGCACGCATGACGAGCTGGTCGGGCTCGACGGGCTCTATGCCAGGCTGTGGAGGCGGCAGTCCGGCGGCTTCCTGTTCAACGAGGAGAGCGCGCTGGCCGAGACCCGGCCGGCGGAGTAGTTTTACAAGCGGAGTAGACCATGGCGGTGAGAATGCCATCGAATTTCGGACGGGCCGGCGCGCAGGAGAGCGCGTTGGACCTGCTTGGCCATGAAATCCTCGGCGAGAAGGCGGCCGCGCTCGGCCGCGCCGGCCGGCGCGTCGAGGAAACACTGACGAGGCTGCGCGAGAATTGCGACAGCGACGATCGAGCCCGGCTGCTCAAGGACGCAGCCGAAGCGGTGCACGGCTATTTCATCCAGCGCGAACTCTGCGGCCTGCGCAAGCACGACGCGGTGATCCGGGAATACAACATTCCCAAGGCCGTGCTGGCCAGGCTCGGTGCCAGCGCATGATCCGAACCGGAATTGGTTCGGGAGGCGTTATTCCAGCCACTCGGTGATGAAGCTGCCGTTCTCGTGTATGTCGGTGGTTTCCAGCGGGCCTGGCCCGAGATTGGTGAATTTGTGCGGCGTGTTCGGCGGCACGATCAGGATCTGGCCGGCTGTGGCCTCGATCTGCCGGTCGCCGAGGGTGAACAGACCGGTCCCGGTCCGGACGATAAAAATCTCGCAATAGGGATGGCTGTGCAGCCTGGGGCCGCCGCCGATTTCGGGCAGGTAGTTGAAGATCAGACAGCTGTTCGAGCCGTAAGCTCCGCCTTGCAGCTCGCCCTGCCAGTGATCGGGCCAGCGGTCGGGCGCGTCGGCCCATTTGTCGCGGTCTATGACATGCGCCATAGGCCGAGGATAAACCGGGCCAGTGCCAGCTGTCGAGGCGAACGCAGCCATTTGGTTTTGCTGCTGTTTTCCAATCATTCCGCCGTGCGAATTACGTCCCCGCGACAATCTGCCCTTGTGCCTTCACCCGTCTGGACAAAAACAGGCTTCACGCATAAACCCAAGTCCCAAATGCCGGAGGAATTCGCTAGCCTGTTCGCCATGCGCTGTCGGGCCGGCGCGATTGAGCGGGAACAAGGCTCGGCCGCCGGCACGGAAGAGGCGAAAGGATCAGGCACCCGTGAGCGCAACCGACACCCAGGATCCCAACCGTCGTGATTTTCTCTACGTTGCCACCGGCATGGCCGCGGTGGTCGGCGCGGGCGCCGTCGCCTGGCCGTTCATCGACCAGATGCGTCCGGATGCCTCGACACTGGCGCTCGCCTCGGTCGAGGTCGACGTCTCCTCGCTGACGCCGGGAATGTCGCTCGTCGTGAAGTGGCGCGGCAAGCCGGTTGTCGTGCGCAACCGCACCGAAAAAGAGATGAAGGAAGCCGAGGCGGTCAATCTCGCCGAGCTCAAGGATCCAATCGCCCGCAATGCCAACCTGCCGGCCGACGCGCCGGCAACCGATGCCAACCGAACCACGCCGGGCAAGGAAGCCTGGATGGTGATGGTACAGGTCTGCACCCATCTTGGCTGCATCCCGCTCGGCCAGGAAGGCGATTTCGGCGGCTGGTTCTGCCCATGCCACGGTTCCGTATACGATACTGCCGGCCGCATCCGGAAGGGTCCGGCGCCGGAGAACATGGCAGTACCGGTGTTCCAATTCGTTTCCGACACCAAGATCCGTATCGGCTGAGGCAGGGGATATTTCCATGAGCGAGGGACACTCGACCTATACGCCCAAGACCGGCATCGGACGCTGGTTCGATTCGCGCATGCCGCTGCCGCGGCTGGTCTATGACAGCTTCATCGCCTATCCGGTGCCGCGCAATCTAAACTATGCCTGGACCTTCGGCGGCATCCTCGCGCTTATGCTGGCGGCGCAGATCCTGACCGGTATCGTGCTGGCCATGCACTACGCAGCCGACAGCACCCTCGCCTTCGATTCGGTCGAGAAGATCATGCGCGACGTGAATTCCGGCTGGCTGCTGCGCTACATGCATTCGAACGGCGCGTCGTTCTTCTTCATCGCCGTCTACATCCATATTTTCCGCGGACTCTACTACGGCTCCTATAAGGCGCCGCGCGAGCTGCTGTGGATCCTCGGCTGCATCATCTACCTGCTGATGATGGCGACCGGGTTCATGGGCTATGTGCTGCCTTGGGGACAGATGTCGTTCTGGGGCGCTACCGTCATCACCGGCTTCTTCACCGCCATACCGCTGGTTGGTGACTGGATCCAGCAGCTTCTGCTCGGCGGCTTCGCGGTCGACAATCCGACGCTGAACCGCTTCTTTGCGCTGCATTACCTTTTGCCGTTCATGATCGCCGGCGTGGTCGTGCTGCACATCTGGGCGCTCCACGTCGTCGGCCAGAACAATCCGACCGGCATCGAGGTCAAATCGAAGACCGACACGCTCGCCTTCACGCCTTACGCGACCATCAAGGATGGGTTCGGCATGATCGTGTTCCTGTTCGTCTTCGCCTATTTCGTGTTCTACCTGCCGAACTATCTCGGCCATCCGGACAATTACACCGTGGCCAACCCGCTGAAGACGCCGGCCCACATTGTGCCGGAATGGTACTTCCTGCCGTTCTACGCGATCCTGCGCGCCATCACCTTCAATATCGGGCCGATCAACTCCAAACTCGGCGGCGTGCTCTGCCTTTTCGGGGCGATCGTCATGCTGTTCCTGGTGCCGTGGCTCGACACCTCAAAGGTGCGCTCGGCGGTCTACCGGCCCTGGTACAAGCTGTTCTTCTGGCTGTTCGTAGCCGACTCCATCCTGCTGGGCTGGCTGGGCTCGCAGCCGGCCGAGGGCAGCTATGTGTTCATGGCGCAGATGGCGACGCTGTTCTACTTCGCCTTCTTCCTGGTAGCGCTCCCGGTGCTCGGGCTGATCGAAAAGCCGCGGCGGCTGCCGAATTCGATCACCGAGGCAGTGCTCGAGAAGAACAAGGGCGGCGGTGGACATCCTGCCGGCGCCACGGCCGCGCCGGAAACCAAGGGCTGAGCATGATTGCGAAAAGTGGAAACCGGTACTCGGACAAGGTCATGCTCGAGACGGTGACAGCGCGTCAGAGAATCTCAAGGGGATTTGGCATGAAGAAGATTCTCACCTCGCTGGCGCTGCTTGGCCTTGTGGCCGCGGGCATCGGGGCCGCAGGCACTGGAGCCAGCGCCCAGGAAGAGGCGCACAATGAGGCGGCGCCGACGCATTTCCCGATACACGAACCGAAGGAAATGGACTGGAGCTTCGCCGGGCCATTCGGCACCTACGACAAGGCCCAGCTGCAGCGCGGGCTGAAGGTCTACAAGGAAGTCTGCTCGGCCTGCCATTCGATGAATTTGGTGGCGTTCCGTACGCTGGAAGGCCTTGGCTATTCGGACGCGCAGATCAAGACGCTGGCGGCCGAATATACGATCCATGACGGCCCGAACGATGCCGGCGACATGTTCGACCGTCCCGGCAAGCCGTCCGACCATTTCCCGGCACCATTCCCTAATGTCGAAGCGGCAGCGGCGGCAAATGGCGGCGCTGCGCCGCCCGACATGTCATTGTTGGCCAAGGCGCGCGGCGTCGAACGCGGCTTCCCGCGCTTCGTCTTCGATATCTTTACCCAGTATGCCCAGGGCGGCCCCGACTACATCCACTCGCTGCTGACCGGCTACGACCAGCAGCCGCCGGCGGGCATGGTCATACCGGAAGGCACGCACTACAATCCGTACTTCCTGTCCGGCGTGTCGCTGAAGATGCCGAAGCCGCTCTCCGACGGCCAGGTTACCTATGATGACGGCGCGCCGCAGACGGTCGACCAGTATTCGCGCGACGTGTCGGCCTTCCTGATGTGGGCGGCCGAGCCACACCTCGAGGATCGCAAGAAGACCGGCTTTCGCGTACTGGTCTTCCTGTTGCTGTTCGGTGCGCTGGTCTACCTGACCAAGCGCAAGGTGTGGGCCGGCGTGCTGCACTGAACCCTGCGATATACGAGAATGCGAGGGCGTCGAAAGGCGCCCTTTTCATTGCAGGCATGTCGATTCATCGCTGCCGGCGCAGAGCAGGCCCTTTGCCGGACAATTTTCCGTCAGGCGTCACATGGCGGTAGCCGGACTTAGCTGCACCGGGTTACGATTGGCCAATTCCCTTCACGTCTTCAGCCGAATCTGAATGGCCCGGAGAGCCGCCTGATGAAGTCCTCGCTCGAAGAGACGCTGCTTGCCGCGATCCGCACCATTCCGGATTATCCTAAGCCGGGCATCCTGTTTCGCGACATCACCACGCTGCTCGGCAATGCGCGGGCCTTCCGCCGCGCCATCGACGAACTGGTGCATCCCTATGCCGGCCTCAAGATCGAGAAGATCGCCGGCATCGAGGCGCGCGGCTTCATCCTCGGCGGCGCCATCGCCCACCAGCTCTCGGCCGGCTTCGTGCCGATCCGCAAGAAGGGCAAGCTGCCTTACGAGACGGTGCGCGTCGCCTACAGCCTGGAATACGGGCTGGACGAGATGGAGATGCACAAGGACGGTGTTTCTCCGGGCGAGAGGGTAATCCTCGTCGACGATTTGATCGCCACCGGCGGCACGGCCGAGGCGGCCGTCAAGCTATTGCGGCAGATCGGCGCCGATATCGTCGCCGCCTGCTTTGTCATCGACCTGCCGGACCTTGGCGGCCGAGAGAGGTTAGAGGCGCTCGGCGTACCGGTGAGGACGCTGATCGGGTTTGAGGGGCATTGAGCGTTTCTTCCTTCTCCCGTTCTGTGGAAGAAGGGAAGAACTCCGCTCACCCCACCTTCACCAGCACGGCACTTTCGAATTCGATGACCTTGTCGCCCGTCGAATCGAAAGCTTCCGAGCGAAGCGTCAGCAGCCGCCAGCCCGGTCGCGAGGCAATGGGGCGATGGGCCAGCGCGGTGCGGGCGAAAGTCACGGTTTCCCCGGCATAGACAGGTTTGGGCCATTTGAGGTTCTTGAAGCCGGGCGAGGGGCCGAATTCCGGCACCGGCCCAGGGCCGGGCCAGCGGGCGACCTCTGCCTCCATGCCAGCCTCGAGGTTCAGTTTCATCCAGGTGGCGGCGGTGTGCCAGCCCGAGGCACAGAGCCCGCCGAATATGCTGTTCCTCGCCGCCTCTTCGTCGATATGGAATATCTGCGGGTCGTATTTGCGGGCGAACGCCTTGATCGCCTCCGGTTCGAATCGATGCGAACCGAGCGTGACGGTGATACCGATGCAGAAGAATTCGTCGAGGCTCACGCACTGCCCTCGCGGGTGAGGAACATGACGGTGTTTTCGAGCTCGAAAACATCTTCGCCGCGCTGGTTGAACAACTCGCTGCGCATGGTAACCAGGCCAAGCCGGGGCTTCGATCTGGATAAACGCTTGGCAAGGACGGTGGTGCTGCCGCTCAACAGGTCGCCGGCCAGGACTGGCCGTTTCCATTTGACCTGGTCGACGCCTGGCGCGCCCTGCGAGGTCGAGTCAAGCAGGAAGGCATCGCACAGCATGCGCATGAACATGGCGCAGGTGTGCCAGCCCGAAGCCGCCAGCCCGCCGAGGATGCTGGCCTTGCCCGCGGCCTCGTCGAGATGCATCGGCTGGGCGTCGAACTCGCCGGCGAATTCGATGATTTCGGCGGCACTTACCAGCTTGGTGCCGAGATCGAGCGAAGCGCCCTCGACAAAATCCTCATAAGCCCAGGTCTTTGCGGTCATGATGGAAATCCGGTTCATGATTGTACGATCGCGGGTCCGGGTCCCGGATGCAGGCAGGGCGGCATTTGGTCAAGCAATTTCTACTGCGCCAGTCCGCTGCGCCCAAGCCGCAGCGGAGCTATTGATGACCCTACAGCCAGCCGCGGCGGCGGAAATACCAGAAGGGCAGGATTGCCGAAAGCACCATCATGCCGATGGCGAAGGGATACCCAAAGTGCCATTTGAGCTCGGGGATGACGTCGAAATTCATGCCGTAGATCGAAGCGACAAGCGTCGGCGGCAGGAAGATGACAGCGGCGACGGAGAAGATCTTGATGATGGCGTTCTGCTCGATCGAGATCATGCCGAGCGTCGCGTCGAGCAGGAAGCTGATCTTCTGTGACAGGAACGTGGCGTGGTCGGCGAGCGACAGCACGTCGCGCGACAAGGTCTTGATGCGGGCGCGGGTATCCTTGCTCATCCTGGTCTGCGTGGAGGCATGGGCGAGGAAGCCGGCAAGGCGCTGCAGCGAGATCAGGCTGTCGCGGATCGAGGAGGCGAGGTCCTCCTTGCGGCCAATGCCTTTCAACAGCTCCTGGAAGTCGCGGTTGCGCTTGGAAACCTTGGTCGAGCGTGCCTCGAAGATGTCGCGCGAGATCACCTCGACGTCGCGGCCGGCGCGCTCCAGAATGTCGGCGAGGCGGTCGACGATCGCCTCCAGCAGTCCGATCAGGATGGTGTCGCCGCTGGTGCAGCCGGTCGCCACCTTCTCGGCGCGCAGCGGAAAGGTCTTGAACGCCTTCGGTTCGTGGTACCGCACGGTGATCAGCCTGCTGCCGGCGAGCACGAAGGTAACCGGCGACATCAACGGATCGTCAACCTCGGTCTGGGCAGGCAGAATGGCGGTCATGAAGTAGGCGCCGTCCTCGACGTAGAGACGGCTCGAGATCTCGATCTCTTCCATCTCTTCGCGGGTCGGAACGGCGATGCCGAGCCAGGTCTCGATTGTCGTCTCTTCTTCCTTTGTCGGGTTGAAGAGGTCGACCCAGACGACAGTGTCGCTGTTTTGCAGGAGATCGTCGACCAGGCGCAGGCGATCATTGTCGACGACGAAGGCCTTGATCATCGCCGGGTCTCCCTTGCTGTTGCCAAAGAGCGTTCGTTTGGAGGGGGCGCGTCAGTCGGGTCGCACGGACACGGGCAGGTGAGGCGCGAGGCCGGTGCAGAGGCCCCTTAGACCCCGCACGACGGCCCGTCAAGCAGCGCAAGAGGCACTGCGACATCGAGCGACGGCAATGGTCGCCACTGGGCTCCCTCGCCGGGTCAGGTGTTGAACTTGAACAGCATGATGTCACCGTCCTGGACGACATACTCCTTGCCTTCGTCGCGCGCCTTGCCGGCCTCCTTGGCCGCCACTTCGCCGCCCAGCCTGACGAAGTCGTCATAGGCGATGGTCTGGGCGCGGATGAAGCCGCGCTCGAAATCGGTGTGGATGACGCCTGCCGCCTGCGGCGCCTTGGCACCCTTGTGAACGGTCCAGGCGCGTGTCTCCTTCGGCCCGACGGTAAAATAGGTAATGAGCTGCAGCAGCTCGTAGCCGGCGCGGATGACCTTGTTCAGGCCCGGCTCGTCGAGCCCAAGCGAGGAGAGGAATTCCATCTCCTCTTCGTCCGAGAGCTGGGCGACCTCGGCTTCGATCGCCGCTGAAATCACGACGGTGCGGGCGCCTTGCGCGGCGGCCATCTTCTCGACCGCCCTGGTATGCGCGTTGCCGGTAGCGGCATCGGCTTCCGCGACGTTGCAGACATAGAGCACGGGGTGAGACGTCAACAGGTTCAGCCCCTGCAGGATGCGCAGGTCCTCGGCCGAGATGCCGTTGAGCAGGATACGGGCGGGCTTGCCGTCCTGCAGCAGTTCAAGCGCCGCTTCCATCATCGGAAGTACGGTCGCTGCTTCCTTGTCCTTGCCGGCGGCACGCTTGCGGATCTGCACGATGCGGCGCTCGAGGCTGTCGAGGTCGGCAAGCATCAATTCGGTCTCGACGGTCTCGGCATCGGCGACAGGATCGATGCGGCCCTCGACATGGGTGATGTCGTCATCCTCGAAGCAGCGCAGCACATGGACGATGGCGTCGACCTCACGGATGTTGGCGAGGAATTGGTTGCCAAGCCCTTCGCCTTTCGAGGCGCCACGCACCAGGCCGGCAATGTCGACGAACGAGATGCGGGTTGGGATGATCTCCTTCGACTTGCCGATCGCGGCGATCTTCTGCAGGCGCGGGTCGGGCACCGCCACCTCGCCGGTATTCGGTTCGATGGTGCAGAACGGATAATTGGCGGCCTGCGCCGCCGCCGTCCTGGTCAACGCATTGAAGAGCGTCGACTTGCCGACATTGGGCAAGCCAACGATGCCGCATTTGAAACCCATTTTGTCTGGTCCTATCGGGAAATCGAAATTTGATCAGGGCTATGGGCGAAAGCGCCGATGATCGTCAAGGCGCAATTCAATTCAGACGCTGCGCGATGTCATCGGTGCCTATCGCCAACGAACGAACGCCGGACGTGCTCAGTATTTGCAGGAGATGCCAGAACGCGTCGACCTCGGCGGTTCCGAAATCAATGGTCAGTTGCCCGTCGAGCAATTGCACACTGTGAATGATGTTTCCGACGGTCTCCGATGTTTCACGCTCGCCATCGATATCGAACCAGCCGCGAAACCATTCGTCGAAGAGATCGCCGTCGAGCTCATTTACGGGGAATTTGAAATGAACCTCGTCCCACTTGAACGGTGAGACGAGGACATCCACTCCACCAATCCCGGCGTGAATATCCGGAGAGAATTTCACATAGGTTTCGCTGTTGATGAATTGCGGATTTGGCTGTCCGTCATTGCCGACGAAATCAATCGCGATGAGATTTCGATAGAACGAATCGACATTCGAAAACTTGATCTCGGTTGCATGCGACCCTTGGCTGTTGCGAGCAAGTTCGCCGGCAGCAGCGACGAAATAATCAACATACTTCTGTCTGATGAGGCGGACCAATTCCTGAACGTCATCCAGATCCATGGCTCAGTCCTTGCCGCCAAAAAGCTTCTTCAGCATGGCCGCCATCGGGCCGGTTTCGGGCAGCTTGGCCGCCGGCTGCTGTGGCCGCGCCTGGCGGACGTGGCTTTGCGCCTTTGGCGCCTTGGGCGGCGGGCGATCGTCGTCGCCCGTCGGCGTGAGCTTGTCGCGCAGGGCCAGCGTCACGCGGTTCATGAACGAATTGTCATCGCCCTTGGCAAGCAATCCGGCACCGTCGGCGATTGCGTCGAGCAGCACGTCCAGCCATTCGCGGTCTGCCTTGGCGAAATCGCCGAGCACATGGCCATGCACCATTTCCTTCACGCCGGGGTGGCCGACGCCGATGCGCACACGGCGAAAATCCTTGCCGACGTGCTGGTCGAGCGAGCGGATACCGTTGTGGCCGCCGGAACCGCCACCGACCTTGACCCGCACCTTGCCGGCGGCAAGGTCGATCTCGTCATAGAAGACAGTCAGCGCCGAAGGGCCGAGCTTGTAGAAGCGCAAGGCTTCGCCGATCGACTGGCCGGACAGGTTCATGAAGGTCTGCGGCTTGATCAGGATCACCTTTTCGCCGGCAAGCGTGCCTTCGGCGATCAGACCCTGGAATTTCTTCGACCAGGGCGAAAAGGAATGGCGGCGGGCGATCGCGTCCGCCGCCATGAAGCCGACATTGTGCCGGTTGTTGGCGTATTTCGCGCCCGGATTGCCGAGGCCTGCAAAGACAAGCATCGTCGCCTCCGGGCGGGAAGGAGTTACTTCTCTTCGGCGGCAGGAGCCGCTTCGGGCGCAGCCGCTTCAGTCGTCTCTTCCGCGGCCTCCGGCTTCATCGCCGAGGAGCCGGCAATGGTCGCGATGGTGAAGTCGCGGTCGGAGATCACCGGCTTGACGCCGACCGGCAAGGTGACGGCCGAAATGTGGATCGAATCGCCGATATCCGTGCCGGTGAGATCGATGGTGATGAAATCCGGGATCGCATTGGCCGGGCAGTGGAACTCGACCTCGTGGCGCACGATGTTGAGCACGCCGCCGCGCTTGATGCCGGGCGACTTGTCTTCATTGATGAAGTGCACGGGCACATCGACGTTGACTTCGGTATCCTTGCCGATGCGCAGGAAATCGACATGGACAGGGAAATCCTTGACCGGGTCGAGCTGGAAATCCTTGGGCAGAACCTGGATCTTGTTGCCGTCGACATCGATCGTGGCGACCGTGGTCAGAAACCCGCCGCCATGGATCTTGTAGTAGATGTCCTTGTAGGTCAGCGCAATCGCCAGGGGAGGCTGCTTGTCGCCGTAAATCACTGCAGGCACTTTACCGTTGCGGCGAACTGCACGGGCGGACCCCTTACCGACCTGTTCGCGCGCTTCGGCCTTGAGCTCGTAAGTATCGTGGCTCATGGCATTTCCTTTCGCGTTGTTCTGGAGCGTTCGCGGCCGGCAAAGTGCCGGGGCCGTAAACGTCGAAAGCCACCGGGCCTGCATATCCGAAAGCCGGCAGCCGCATAAGCAAGCGGACCTTTGTTCGGGATCACAAGGGAAGGCAGCCTTCCGCCGCGTTGCCTCCAAGGGTGTCTACGCGGGTGGCGGCTCTATAGCCGAAGGCGGGAAAGGGTGCAAGTCATGACTGGCAGTCATGGCAGGCAGGTCTACAAGGGTTTGCCCCATGGCATGGCGACCACCCATGCCGATGCCATCAACGCCGACCTGCTGGCCTTCTTCAGGGCGTAAGGCCTTTCAGAACGTAACAAAAAACACCCGCCATCTGGCGGGTGTTCTTGTGTCAGGTTGTGCCGATGTCAGGCGATGCTCAAGCCGCCATCGATCAGCATTTCCGCACCGACCATGAACGGGCATTCGTCCGAAGCAAGAAAGACCACTGCGTTGGCAATTTCCTCGGCGGTTCCGAAACGACGGGCAGGCACCAGGCCGACCACAGTTTTCGCGCGCGCCTTCGCCGCTTCGGGGTCCAGCCCAAGTTTATCGTTGAGCGGCGTGTCGATCGGACCCGGGCTGATCACATTGGCGCGAATACCGCGTTCTATCAGTTCGCCCGAGAGCGTCCGGGCGAGCGAAATCATGCCGGCCTTGGCCAGCGCATAGACGTGCGTTCCAGCCATTCCCATATGTGCGTTGACCGAGCCGCTGAGGATGATCGAGGACGGGTTCGAAAACAGCGGAACGAGCGCCTTGACCAGGAAATACGGCCCCTTGAGGTCGACATCGATGCTCCTGTCAAACGCGGCCTCGGTCCAGTCGCCAAGCGGGCGCAGGTCGGCGATACCGGCATTGAGGAAGAGAGCGTCGAGCTTGCCGAAGGTTTCCTCGATCCGCCGCGCTATGTCGTTCTGGGCAGCAGCATCTCCGGCGTCGGCGGCAATGACAAGCACATCACTGCCGAGGATGGTGCGCGCCTCCTCGAGACGGCTCGCATTGGTTCCGGTGATAGCGACGCGCGCACCTTCCTCGATGAAACGTCGCGCCGTCACCAGGCCGATGCCGCTGGTGCCGCCGGTAATCAATGCGGCCTTGCCTTTTAGTCTGGACATCAGCGAATTGCCTTTCCTGGCGCGGAGCGCTGCGAAGCATCAGGGCTGAGCCCGGTATGTTCAACTTGAAGGCGTTGCTGACCAAAATTTTGCCTTCAGGGGTGGACCCTCTCTAACAGGCTTTTCACCCCGCGTGTGGTGAAAGAATCATCGAGGGCGCGGCAACTGCCGCGCCCTCGTATCAATTCCGAAAGATGAACTGATTAGCTGGCCGCCGCCTCCACCTTCCTCGCTTCCTTCATGTTAGGCAGGAGGACCGTCAGTAGCCCGAGTAGCGGCAAATACGAGCAGACCTGGAAGACGAAATCGATGCCTTTCATGTCGGCGACGACGCCAAGCACGGCGGCGGCGATGCCGCCCATGCCGAAGGCGAAGCCGAAAAAGATGCCGGCGATCATGCCGACCCGGCCGGGCACCAGTTCCTGGGCGAAGACGACGATATTCGAGAAGGCCGAGGACAGGATCAGGCCGATCAGCACGGTGAGAACCATCGTCCACTCGAAATTGGCGTAGGGCAAGGCCAGGGTGAAGGGCAGCACGCCGACGATCGAGAACCAGATCATCGCCTTCTGCCCGTAGCGGTCGCCGAACGGGCCGCCGAGCAGGATGCCAAGGGCCGAGGCGCCGAGGAACAGGAACAGCATGACCTGCGACATCTGCACCGAAACGCCGAATTTATGGATGGCATAGAAGGTGTAGTAGCTGGACAGGCTGGCGATGTAGGCGTTCTTCGTCAGCACCAGCAAGGTAAGCACCAGCAGCGCGCCCATCACCTTGCGGCGGGGGAAGGGCGAGACGAAGCCTGCCGCCTTGCGGGTGCTCTGCGCGGCACGCAGGCGGCTGTACCAGCCGCCGACCTGCCACAGCACGACGATGCCGACCAGCGAGCCGCCTGCGAACCACGCAATACTGGTCTGGCCGAAAGGCACGACGATGAAGGCTGCCAGCAGCGGCCCCATCGCCTGGCCGAAATTGCCACCGACCTGGAACAGCGACTGCGCAAGACCGAACCTGCCGCCGGAAGCGAAGCGGGCGATGCGCGAGGATTCCGGGTGGAAGATTGCCGAGCCGATGCCGATCAGCGAGGCGCCGATCAGGAGCAGCGAATAATGTCCGGCATAGGCCAGCACGACCAGGCCGATCAGCGAAGAGGCCATGCCGTATGGCAACGAATAAGGCATCGGCCGCTTGTCGGTGATCATGCCGATCACCGGCTGCAGCAAGGATGCCGTCACCTGGAAGGTGAAAGTCAAAAGGCCGATCTGCCAGAAATCGAGGCCGTAATTGTCCTTCAGCAGCGGATAGATCGCCGACAGCAACGACTGCATGATGTCGTTGATGCAGTGGCAGAAGCTCACCGCCAGGATGACGGTGAAGGCCGTCGCCTGAGCTGAAATGTGGCTGGCCGCTGCCGGCTTGGCGTCGGCGGTTGCTGTGGTATCGGTCAAGGCAGGCTCCGTGGTCTTTTGGCGGGCGCTCCCGCAGGCGGTCTTATGGGCCGGCTGCCTTATACGTTGCTTGTCACGCGACTTCTTTCGTGGTTTGGTCCAATAGTTTCGCAAGTGGGCCATAGCTGATGCCGCATGGCAGGGAAATGTTCAGAGCGGGCGATACCGATCTCGGGCTGTTGCATGAGCGTCGCTGGCAATGGCTGGAGCAGGCCGTCGGGCCGGCGGTGGCGCTGCCGACCGAATATCCGGACGGCTATCACGTGCCACGGCACCATCATAGCCGCAGCCAGTTGCTGCACGCGCTGGTCGGTGTCGTGCTGGTGACGACGCGGCATGGGCGCTGGATGGTGCCCCCCGACCACGCCATGTGGATCCCCGCCGGCACCGAACATTCCGTCGAGATGCTGGGCGACGTCAGCATGCGGTCCGTCTATGTGATGCCGGAGGCCATTCCGGGCCTGCCTGACGGGTTGCGCGTCGTCGGCATCACCGACCTGATGCACAGTCTGATCGTGGAATCGGAAAAGCTGCCGCAAGGCGCCGAGTTGGAGGGGCGGGGTGGGCTGATCATGAAGCTCCTGCTGCACGAAATCCCGAACCTGCCGGAACGGCCGCTCGGCCTTCCGTTCCCGTCCGATGCAAGGCTGGCGGCGCTGTGCCGGCGCTTCGTCTCGGCACCATCACCGCATGCGACGATCGATGAATGGGCCGCTATCGTCGGCATGAGCCGCCGCTCTTTCACCCGCGCGTTCCACCGCCAGACCGGATTGTCGCTGTCGACCTGGCGTCAGCAGGCCTGCCTGTTCGCGGCGTTGCCACGGCTGGCCGACGGCGAGCCGATCACGAGGGTGGCGCTCGATCTCGGCTATGACAGCGTGCCGGCGTTCATCACCATGTTCAAGCGCATGCTGGGAGCCTCGCCACGCGGTTATATGCAGGGCGCCCGTGATGCTGGCGAAGGTGTGCGACGAATAAGCGGTCCAGCTCGGCCTGAGTCGCAGCCCTAAAGGGCGTCGCGTTCGGCCGGCCTCATGCGCCGCGCTTTGGGTTCTTGTTTTTATGCATTTCGTTATCGCAAAACCGCTGCACAGTTTTGCGCGACACGCATTAATCGAACAGGCTCGACACCGATTCCTCGGTCGCCGTGCGCGAGATCGCCTCGCCCATCAGTTCGGCGATGGAGATGACGCGGATATTGGTGGCGTCGAGCACTGCCTGGGTCGGCTGGATGGAATCGGTAATGACCAATTCCTGCAGTTTCGAGGCGCCGATGCGGGCGATGGCACCGCCGGACAAAACGCCATGGGTAGTATAGGCGGTGACACTGGTGGCGCCGTCGGCAAGCAGCGCATCGGCCGCATTGCACAGCGTGCCGCCCGAATCGATGATGTCGTCGATCAACAGGCAATCCTTGCCGCGCACGTCACCGATGACGTTCATGACTTCCGATTCGCCGGGGCGCTCGCGGCGCTTGTCGACGATGGCAAGTTGGGCGTCGATGCGCTTGGCGAGCGCGCGGGCGCGGACCACGCCGCCGACATCCGGCGACACCACCATGACATTGGCAAGCTGCTTGTATTTTGCCTTTACGTCGCGGGCCATGACCGGCACGGAAAACAGATTGTCGGTCGGGATGTCGAAGAAGCCTTGAATCTGGCCGGCATGGAGATCCAGGGTCAGCACCCGGTCGACGCCCGCCCTGGTGATCATGTTGGCGACCAGCTTGGCCGAGATCGGTGTGCGGCCGGAGGCGCGGCGGTCCTGCCTGGCATAGCCGAAATAAGGAATAACCGCAGTGATGCGCTTGGCCGAGGAGCGCATGAAGGCGTCGATCATGATGAGCAGTTCCATCAGATGATCGTTGGTCGGGAACGAGGTGGATTGCAGGATGAAGACGTCCTCGCCGCGCACGTTCTCCTGGATCTCGACGAAGATTTCCTGGTCGGCGAAGCGCCTGACACTGGCCTTGCCCAGCGGAATGTTGAGGTAGCGGGCGACTGATTCGGCCAGCACCCTGTTGGAATTGCCCGCGAAGAGCTTCATGCACCGTTCCTGGCGAAGGATTGAGAGACTCCGATAGCACTCCAGCCTCTTAGTCGGGCTTTTAGCGGCCCGCGCCGGTATTGCAAGCGTCGTGAATGGGAATCCGCCGGCTAATCTCAATAAACGCTTACGGCTTGAGCATGCGGCGATAGAGCCAGTTCCATGCCGGCGGAATCGGGCTGGCGCTATCTTTGTGTTTGAGCATGATCTTTCCGAAAACCGGATTCCACTTTTCGGAATCATGCTCCAGGTCAGCCGGCGCCGCCGCCAAGCCAGGTGGCGAACTGGTCGATTGTCTGGTCGGCAATTGCCTGCATGGTCGCCGGCGCGACCGCCGCCCAGCCTTCGCCGCCGCCGACGGAGGGCGCCTTCTGCTGGCCATTGATGCGATGCAGCCGGTTGCCGGCCGGGTCATAGATGTCCCAGACGTAGATGACGGTGGTGTCCTTGCCTTCCGTCATGGTCGAGAAATAGCCCTTGAGCACATGCGTTGGGGTCTGGTCGGTGCTGCCGGCCAACGTGATGCCGCGCTGCCTGGCGCGTGTCTGAAGCTCGGCAGTCAGCGGTGTCGCGGCTTCTACCGAGGCGCCGACGATCGGCGCCACCTGCAGCCGGGTCCGCGCAATGGCAGCCGCGCTTTTGGCGGGCGGCACGGCCGCTGCAGCGGAAGGCTGCGCTGTACCTGCAGTTTGCGCGGTGCCGGCAGGCTGAGCCGGGGTCGCGGGGGGCGTTGCGGCACCTCCGGCTCCGGAGAGCGATTGCGTCGACTGCGGGGCAATGGCCGAGGGTTCGAGAACGTCCTTCGCATTGGTGCAGGCCGCCAGTGCCAGCGCCACGAGCAATGACACGGTCGTCACATGCGATCGTCTCATTAGCCTGAAAACTCCTTGGCGACGAACGCCCCTCACACTCTCTCCATTATGGATTCACTGCACGATCAAGTCGAGATCATGGCGGGACAGCGGCCTCGGCTGGGATTCGGTCGTCAGATAGGTGCGGCCAAGCGTCATCGCGGTTTCGGTTTCGGAGTCCATGATGATCATATGGGCGAACAGCGTCATGTTCGGCGCAATCGCTTCGGGATTACCCTGATAGAACATCGGCATATCCATCCAGGACGGGGTGAAGCGGGCGCCGAGCGAATAGCCGCAGGCATTGAGCCGGTGCTTGGTCAAATTGTGGGCTTCGAGGGTGCGGGCATGGGCGTCGAACACGTCGCCGAACGTATTACCGGGCGTCATCGCCTTCTCGACTGCAAGTAGCGCGGCGCGGGCGGCATCGAACAATTCCTGGTGGCGTTTCGATACCTTGCCGGTCAACACCGTGCGCATCATTGCCGCATGGTAGTGGTGGAAGACACCGGCCCATTCGAGCGTCAGCTGGTCGTTCTTGGTGAGCTTGCGGCGACCGGCCTTGTAGCGGCAAAGCAGGGCGTCGACTCCGGAGCCGATGATGAACTCGTTGGCCGGATAATCGCCGCCGCCGGCAAAGATCGCACCTTGCATGGCGGCCAGGATCAGCGCCTCATCGCCGCCCTGCTTGATCAGCGGCAGTGCTGCGTCCAGCGCGTCGTCGGCCAGATTTGCGGCTTTTTCCGCCTTGGCGATTTCTGCCGGGCTCTTGAACAGCCGTAGCCGGCTGACAATGCCAGAGGCATCCGCGATCTGCCCGAAGGTCTGCAACTGCTCGTCGAGGCGCCGGCCATTATAGGCTGTCAGGCCGTGGGTGTCGTATTCGACGCCGATCCGGGCGCCGAGCAGGTCAAGCTCGTTGAGCAGATTGCGCAGGTCTACCGCCGGATTGGCGCCGTTGCGGTCCGTCCACAAAACGATATTGTCGATGATCGAGGTGTGGCGCGCCTGGCGCAAGTCGGCCGAACGCGTCAGCAGCACCATCGAGCCGTCGGCCTTGACCACCAGGCACTGGAAAAAGCAGAAGCCGAAGGTGTCGTAGCCGGTTAGCCAATACATGCTTTCCTGGGCAAACAGCAGGACGGCGTCGAGCTTCTTTTCGGCGATCTCGATCATCAGTCGATCGCGCCGCGCGTCGAATTCCGAGCGTTCGAAATGCAGCGCCATCAGTCAGCCTCCAAAACGATTGCCGAAACCTGCCGCCCGTAGTCGGGCTCGTTGCGATGCGTGCTGCGCCGATAGGAGTAGAAAAGCTCTTCCTCGGCATAGGTGCAGCGGCCAAGTCCTTCAGCGTTGACGCCAGCCTTGGTCAGTCGGTCGACCGTGTAGCGGTTGAGATCGAACATCGCGTGTCCGGCATTTGCGGAGGGCGCGAAATAGCGAGCATTGCCGGCATCGGCGTCGACGAAACGGGCGACGAATTCCGGTCCGACCTCGTAATTCCGTGGGCCGATGGAAGGACCGAGCACTGCGACGATGCGGTCGCGCCGGGCGCCGAGGCTTTCCATTGCCGCGATGGTGTTTTCCAGCACTCCGGTGAAAGCGCCTTTCCAGCCGGCATGGGCGGCGCCGATAATGCGCGCCTCGGCGTCGGCGAAGAGGACCGGTCCGCAATCGGCGGTCGAGGCACCGACGGCAATGCCCGGCCGGTCGGTGACGATGGCGTCGGCCTTGGGCCGCTCGCCGGCAAAAACCTCCCTGGCAATGGCGACGTCCGGCGAATGAACCTGGTGAGCGGTCAGCAGATGGTTTGCAGGCACGCCCATCCATTCGGCGACCCGGCGGCGATTCTCGCGCACCAGCGTCTGGTCATCGCTCGAGCCGGTGCCGATGTTGAGGCCCCGGTAGATGCCGCTGGAAATGCCGCCGACGCGTGTGAAGTAGCCGTGGCGGATGCCTTGCGCCGTTTCCAGCAAGGGCGACCGAACGGGATCCGGTTTGGTCTGATTCAGCATGGCGGCTTTGTTGTCCGTATGGACGATTTCGTCAAGCGAGTTGAAGACCGGCGAGTTGAAAACGGGTGAGTTGAAGACCGGCGAGTTGAAAACGGGTGAGTTGAAGACCGGCGAGTTGAAGACGGGCGCAGTTGAAGGCTGGTCAGTTAAGGCTGGCGCCGTTGATGTCGGGCGCTAGCCGGAGATGGGAGAGTGGGAGAGGCGGCAGCGAAAAGTCAATCCGTGCTTGGAAACGGCGGAACGGCAATGCCGGCGGGGAGGACGGCAAGCACCTTGAAGAGTTCGCCCATGGCCAGCGGGCCGGCGAGGCGCTCGACGTCGGCCGCTATCTTTTCGCGAGCTGCCTCATCCGCATTGGCGCCGAGCCGGCCAGCCCGTTCGAGAAGCCCCATCTTGAGCAGGAATTCACCTTGCGTTGAGAGGTGGGCATCGAGGCCGTGTGCCCGAACGGTTGCCGCGAGGGCAGCGAAATCGACATGGGCGGTGAGATCGGCCTGCCCCGGATTGGCCAGCACGTCCTCATGACCGTGCTTGCGCAAGGCCTGCAAGGTGTCGCCGATCCCGGGCTGGAAGTGACCGTAGTCGAGAAACAGGCCGGCGCCGCCAAATCCGGCAAGTCGCCCGGCGATGGCCGCCATCAGGGCGGCGCGGTCTGGCGCCACCTCGACGATGGCACCTTGCGGCGCATTCTCGGCACCCTCCGGCAGGAGCATCGGGTCGAGCGAGCCGGCGCCGACGAAAAAGCGCAGCCGGTTCGCATCGTCGAGACCGATCATCCGTTCGCGCCAGCCGGCTCCAGCGCGGACGAACTGGCGGATGGGCACCGCGTCAAACAGCTCGTTACCAACAATCAGAAGCTGCCCCTGCGGTAGTGTATCGATGCTCTCATGCCAGGCGATGCTGACCGACGTCCCGGCAAGCGTCCGTTTCTGGATCTCAGTCAACCGCGGACTGGTCTCGATCAAGGCGAACGATGCGCTGGCGGTAAGCGCTGGATCGAGCCGCGAAAGCGTGCGCAGCATATCTCTCATCAGCGTGCCGCGGCCGGGGCCTATTTCGGCGATGGCGACCGGCGTCGGCCGGCCGATTGCCAGCCACGCCTGGTAGAGCCAGACGGCGACCAGCTCGCCGAACATCTGGCTGATCTCCGGCGCGGTGACGAAGTCGCCGGCGGCGCCGAACGGCTCGCGTGTCGTGTAATAGCCATCCTGTGGATCGAACAGGCAGAGCGCCATGTATTCGCTGATGGGGATCGGGCCCACCGCACCGATCAGCTCGGCGATGCGGGTCTTCAGCCGCGTCATGCCAGCTGCGATTTTGTCACCGGCTTGGCTGTAGCCATCGCCCCGATGCCGGCCAGCACCATCGGCAGTGACAGCACCATTCCCATAGTCAGCCAGCTCGTGCCAAGGAGGTAGCCGAGCTGCTGGTCGGGCTCGCGAAAGAATTCGACGAAGATGCGCGAGGCGCCATAGCCGGCGATGAAGGCGCCGCCGACGAAGCGCGGCGTCTTCAGCTTGAGCCGCGAATGGGTGAGGAAGCGCAGGACAAGGAACAACACCAGCCCTTCGAGCAGCGCCTCGTAGATCTGGCTTGGATGGCGTGCAAATGGGCCGCCATTGGGGAATTCGAATGCCCACGGAACGTCGGTCGGCCGGCCCCATAGTTCGGAATTGATGAAGTTTGCCAGGCGAACGAGGCCAAGCCCCACCGGCACGCCGGCGGCAACCACGTCGAACAGCGACCATGTGCGGATGCCGCGAGACCGGGAAAACAGCGTCATTGCGAGAATGACGCCGAGCAGGCCGCCATGAAACGACATGCCGCCCTGCCAGACGGCGACGATATCGAGCGGATTGGCAATGTAGCGCGGCAGGTCGTAGAACAGCACGTAGCCGGTGCGTCCGCCGAGCACCACACCAATGGCTGCCCAGACGATGAAGTCGTCGAGGTCGACGGGCTTCATCGGCAGGGCGCCGTCGGGCCAGAGTTTCGGGTTGGTGACGAGGCGCTTGGCATACCACCAGGCGAACAGAATGCCGACGATGTAGCCGACGCCGTACCAATGCACCGCCAGTGGTCCGATCCTGACGATGACCGGGTCGATGTTGGGAAAGGGCAGGGCGGCCAGCGGCAGCAAATATTCGCTCAACAGGGTCTCCGGGTTCCAATCAGGTTCGGGCGCGGACCATGCGGCAGGCTTTTGACAGGGTCAAGGCAAGCGTATGCTTGCATTCCGCATCGTGCGCCACTACGTCAATTCCACCAAGCGAGGATTTGCCATGGCGAACGGACCGAACCGCATTCTCGATGAATTCGCCAAGTTGATGACCGACGCAGCCGGTGCCGCGCAAGGCGTGCGGCGCGAGGTGGAGACCGCCTTCAGGGGTCAGGCCGAGCGCATACTCAACTCCATGGACGTGGTGCAGCGCGAGGAATTCGAGGCCGCTCGCGACATGGCGGCGAAGGCCAGGGAAGAAAACACCCGCCTCGCCGCTCGCATCGAGGCGCTCGAGGCCAGGCTTGCCGAATTGACCGGTCAAGCAGCGCCTGCGGCTGCGGCAAAGCCGCGTGCAAAAAAATAACAAGAAATAAATCATTAAACTTTTCCACAAAGCCGGATCGCAAAAAGCGCTTTGTCGTGAATCGCTTACCGGTACTGCGTGAATCTTTGTGACAGTGGCTTTCCACATGCGAATGACGCAGTGCGAAAAATTTGGCTGGTCACGCGACTCCCGATCAATAGACTGAATTTGTTGCATGATTCGGAGCAGGGTCATGCGCCGGGCGGTGGGGTCCGGTCCGGGGTCTTTGCGTTGACGAAGTCCTGGCCGTCCGAGTTCTAGGCAGAATTGTTCGAGTGTGCCTCTCCCGCGGAGCGTGTGGTGGCGCTCCCAGAACGACAGGAAGCATTTCATGGAACTTCTCGAACTCGAATTCTCCCGCGAAATCCATCCGGTGGATGTTATCGAGCAGGTGGCGCACAACAACGACTGGTCCTTCGAACGGGCCGGCGACGACGAGATCTCGATTTCGGTTGCCGGAAGCTGGACCGACTACCACGTTTCATTCTCCTGGATGGAGGACTACGAGGCGCTGCACCTGGCCTGCGCCTTCGACATCAAGGTGCCTGAGGCGCGCGCGCTCGAGGTGATGCGGCTGCTTTCGCTGATCAACGAGCAGATGCTGTTTGGCCATTTCGACCTCTGGGAGCAGGAAGGCGCCATCATGTTCCGCCAGTCGCTGCTGCTGGCCGGTGGGGTCGAGCCGTCGAGCCAGCAGGTCGAGGTGCTGCTGTCGTCGGCGCTGGAAGCCTGCGAATGCTATTTCCAGGCGTTCCAGTTCGTCGTCTGGTCAGGCACTTCGGCCAAGGATGCGCTGGCCGGCGTGCTGTTCGAAACCTACGGAAACGCCTGACCGACGATGAGTTCGAGCAACGCGCGAAAACCCGAGATCAGCTTTGCCGATTTCGACCGCATCGACATCCGCGCCGGCACGATCGTCGAGGCCGAGCCTTTTCCCGAGGCGCGCAAGCCGGCGATCAAGTTGAAAATCGACTTTGGTCCCGTGATCGGGGTGAAGAAATCCTCGGCCCAGATCACGAAATACTATACGCCCGAAACCTTGATCGGCCGGCAGGTGTTCGCTGTGGTCAATTTCCCGCCTCGCCAGATCGGGCCATTCATGTCGGAAGTGCTGGCGCTCGGCTTTCCCGACGAAGAGGGCGCCGTCGTCCTCGGCGCGATCGAGCGCAGGGTGCCGGACGGCGGCAGATTGTTTTAACTGCGCTTTTGCTCAGGCGGCCAGTTTACGCGTGGTACCGAGCGCTTCTTCGACCGTTTCCATGAACATTTCCGCGCAGGCCTTCCAGCTGTAGCGCATCGCGCGTTGCCGCGCCTCGGCGCGGTCGACGTGAAGGGCCGCGAGCGCTGCTTGCCGCAGGTCGTCCGATACCGCACCGCCGATGCCGTCACCCACAATATCGATCGGACCGGTGACTGGATAGGCTGCGACCGGCGTGCCGCTGGCCAGCGCCTCTATGATGACGTTGCCGAATGTGTCGGTGCGGCTGGGGAAGACGAAAACATCGGCCGAAGCGTAGATCTCGGCCAGTTCGTCGTTCGGGCGATGGCCGAGGAAATGGGCATGGGGATATCTGGCCTTCAGCTTCGCCAATTCCGGCCCTTCGCCTACGACCACCTTGCTGCCCGGCAGGTCGAGGTCGAGGAAGGCCGGCAGGTTCTTTTCGATCGCGACGCGGCCGACGCAGAGGAAGATCGGTCCGGGAAATCCCAGGTCTTTTCTTTTGTCCGGCCGAAAATGATCAGTGTCGACGCCGCGCGTCCACGGCCGGAGCTTCGTGAAGCCGCGCGCCGCAAGATCGTCGGCAAGCGACTGTGTGGCGACCAGCGTGCCCTGCCCGGAATTGTGGAAATCGCGCAGCCAGCGATAGGCCCATGCTTCAGGCACCGGCAGGCGCGCGCTCAGATATTCCGGAAAACGTGTGTGATAGCTGGTCGTGAACGGGCGGCCGGCGTTGCGGCAGTAGCGCCGGGCCATAATGCCGAGCGGTCCTTCGGTGACGATATGGATGTGGTCCACCTTGCGTGCCTCGATCAGCTGCGCCACGCGGTGCGGCGTCGTCAGCGCCAGCCTGATATCGGGATAGGTCGGCAGAGGCAGGGTGCGAAAGATGTTCGGCGTCAGGAAGTCCGTCTCGACATCGAAGGATTTCAGGGTCTCCGAGAGACGCTCCAGCGTGTGGACGACGCCGTTGACTTGCGGGCGCCAGGCGTCGGTGACCATCAGGATGCGCATGGCGGTCCCTTGGCGGAGAGCTTGATTGCCTTGCCGCGATACCTGAACGGCGACCACGCCGCAGCTCTGGCCTCGCACCGGCGCACCCGGGCCGGCGCGGGGTCGAAATGAGGCCGCAGGGCCGAATCAATCAGAATCGCGCGCTTCATTGGCGCTCTTCACCATGGTTTCGTGACGGGCCGATGAAGGCCGGGTCTCGCTGCCGTCAAGCCGGGACCTTGATCACCGCCCGAAGGCCGCCGAGCGGGCTGCGTTCGAGGGCGATGTCGCCGCCATGGCTGCGGGCAATGTCGCGTGCGATGGAGAGGCCAAGGCCGGTGCCGCTGGCGTCCAGGTTGCGGGCCTCGTCCAGCCGCACGAAAGGCTTGAATACATCCTCCCGCTTTTCGGGCGGAATGCCCGGGCCGTCATCGTCGATGGTGACGAGCAGCGAACCGCGACCATGACTGGCATTGATCTCCACCGTCTTGGCATAGCGGAATGCATTGCCGACGACGTTGGACAGCAGCCGGGCAAAGGCATTGGGGCGCACATGCACATGCGGATCGCCGACAAGCACGGTCGATAGCTTGCGCTTGCGCAGCGCGGCTTCCTCGCGAAGCTTGTCGAAGAAGGCTTCGAGATCGAACTGACCGGCGTCTTCCGACGCTTCGCCGCGTGCAAAGGCAAGGTAGCCTTCCAGCATCGACTGCATGTCGTCGATGTCCTGGTCGAGTGCCTGGGTATCGGCCGCCTTGGTCCCGGCAAGCGCCAATTGTAGCTTGAAGCGGGTGAGGATGGTCCTCAGATCGTGGCTGACGCCGCTCAGCATGGCGGTACGCTGCTCGAGCTGGCGTTCGATGCGTTCGCGCATCTGGATGAAGGCAAAGCCGGCGCGGCGGACTTCCTCAGCTCCGCGCGGGCGAAAATCGCGCGGCATCGGCCGGCCTTTGCCGAAACTCTCGGCCGCCTCGGCCAGCGTCAGAATCGGCCGGATCTGGTTGCGCAGGAAGGGAATGGCGATCATCAGCAGCACCAGCGAGGTGCCAACCATCCAGATCAGGAAAATATGGGTGTTCGATGCATAGGCCTGGCTGCGGCGCACGAAGACGCGCAGCACCTTGTTCTCGAGCTGGACGCGGACCTCGACGATATTGGAATTGCCGACGGTATCGATCCAGAACGGACGGTTGATCTGGCGGGTGATCTCGGACGAAAGGATCTCGTCGAGAATCGAGAAGAACGGCTTTGGCCCGGGTGGCGGCAGCGGGTCGGGTGGCAGGAGGTCGACCTTCAGCTGCATGCGATCCTGGGCGATGCGAATGACGTTGGCGTAATCAGCGTCGTGCGGATAGGTCTCTATCAGGTCGATAATGGCGGCGATGTCGCGCACCGTGGCCTGCGACAGGCGCTGCGTCACGGTCTGCCAGTGGCGCTCCATGAAAACAAAGGCGACGACCGACTGCAGCATGATCATCGGCGCGATGACGATGATCAGCGAGCGGGCATAGAGCCGCTTCGGCATGTAAAGCGACACGAGGCGCCAGAAACGGTTCCAAGCGCGCGGCACGGCCTTGAGCGCCCGCGTCGCGCGAGCGCTCAAGCCGCCATCTCCCGGCCGTTCGAGTTGCGTGGTCGCCATTCGTCTTTTCGCTCACCGGCGGCCCGGCAAAGGACCGCTGTCGGCGGCATTCTATTCCACGCTGAGCCGATACCCAATACCGCGCACTGTCTGCAGCCACACCGGATTGGACGGATCGCGTTCGATCTTGCGGCGCAGCCGGTTGATCTGGACGTCGATCGTGCGCTCGCCGACCTCGGACTCGTCGCCGACAAGCTCATGCCGCGGTATCGTCTCGCCGGCACGCGCTGCGAAGATCGCCAGGATCTCCTGCTCGCGGTCGGTCAGCTTGAGCGCCTCGCCGCCGCGCTTCAGCTCACGCCTGGCGATCTGGAACGTATAGGGGCCGAAGACCAGCTGTTCGACCTTGGGCGTCGTCGCGGGACCGCCGCGGCGCAGGATATTGTTGATGCGCAGGATCAGTTCGCGCGGGTCGAACGGTTTAGGCAGATAGTCGTCGGCGCCGGCCTCGAGCCCGGTGATCCGGCTGTCGGTTTCGGACAGTGCGGTGAGCATCAGGATCGGCACGTTTTTCTCCGCCCGCAGCGCCTTGGTGAGATCGACGCCGCTTTCACCCGGCATCATGACGTCGAGCACGATCAGATCGAAGTCGAGGCCGGCGAGCTTGCGCCGCGCCTCTCCGGAATTTCCGGCGACGGTAACGCGAAAGCCGTTTTCGGTCAGATACTGTTTCAGAAGATTGCGGATACGGGTGTCGTCATCGACCACAAGCAGATGCGGCGCATCGTCTTCCGGTGCTGTCGGATGATCAACCCTCTCAATGGTCTCCATGGCTTTTCCCTGACATCTTTGCGGGCACAATGTCGATCTGCGCCCTTAGTTCCGGATTGACCATCGCTTCCAGGAACCGTTCGATAACGGCGCGTTCGGTGGCTCCGGAATCTTCCAATGCAGCATGGATGCGGCGCGACTGTGGCCGCGCCAGCGCCAGCGCCAGCGCACGGCCCTTGGCCGTCGGGTAGAGTTCGCGCTGGCGGCGGTCGCGAGGGCCCTGCAATTGCACGATATGGTCGGTGTCGATCAGTTGCTTGAGCACGCGCGCCAGGCTCTGCTTGGTGATCTTGAGCACGTCGAGGAGTTCGGCGACCGTCAGACCGGGCCGGCGATTGACGAAATGCAGCACCCGGTGATGGGCACGGCCAAAACCGTAATCGGCCAGGATCTGGTCCGGATCGGAGGTAAAGTCGCGATAGGCGAAGAAGAACAGCTCGATGATGGCGAAATCGATGCCGTCCTCGTCGGTGATCGCCGTCCTGATCGGCTCTGCGGCTGCGTGGCTCGTCATCTTCTCTCCGTGTGAAGCAGGAAATTATGTCAGCACTATTGACGTATTTTCCGCGTGATGGTAATTTTTGGCAAGCTTTTCGGCGGATTGCGAACGAAAAGGCAAGCGAAGCCGTTTTTTCCGGAACTTCCTGAGTTTGCCAGACCTTAAATATCCGCCTACGCTTTAGGACAATGGCGGCCTGCAGCGGCCGAAACGAAACACGCAACGACACAATGATGTGCGGGCTGCCGCCCGCGGGAGGTTACCATGGCATCCGTTCCCTTCGACCAACTGGACGGCTTTATCTGGATGAACGGCGAATTCGTCAAATGGGCCGACGCCAAGATCCACGTCTTGACCCACGGGCTGCACTACGCCAGCGCGGTATTCGAGGGCGAGCGCGCCTATGGCGGCGAAATTTTCAAGCTGACCGACCACACCGAACGCCTGCATGAATCGGCGCGCCTGCTTGGCTTCAAGATACCCTACTCGGTCGCCGAGATCGACGACGCCTGCCGTACGCTGTTGAAGAAGCAAGGTTTCCAGGACGCCTATGTCCGGCCGATCGCATGGCGCGGCAGTGAACAGATGGGCGTTTCCGCACAGAACAGCCGGATCAACTGCGCCATCGCAATCTGGCAGTGGCCGAGCTATTTCGACCCGGCGCAGAAGCTCAAGGGCATCCGCCTCGACATGGCCGAATGGCGCCGCCCCGACCCGCGCACCGCACCGTCGAAATCAAAGGCGGCCGGCCTCTACATGATCTGCACCATGTCCAAGCATGCCGCCGAGGCCAAGGGCTATGCCGACGCCATGATGCTCGACTGGCGTGGCCAGGTGGCGGAAGCGACAGGTGCCAACATCTTCTTCGTCAAGGACGGCAAGATCCATACGCCCAAACCCGATTGCTTCCTCGACGGCATCACCCGCCGCACGGTCATCGGCCTTGCCAAGGACCGTGGTTTGGAGGTGATCGAGCGCGCCATCATGCCGGAAGAGCTTGAAGGCTTCCAGCAGTGCTTCCTCACCGGGACGGCAGCCGAGGTGACGCCGGTTTCGGAGATCGGTCCCTACCGATTCGAGGTCGGCGATATCGCCAAGACATTGATGAACGACTATTCTGCGGCGGTTCAACCCAACCACGCGATTGCAGCAGAATAACGAAAGTCACAGGTTTTTTATCAAGTAGGGGCGGTTTTCGGGCCGCCCCTTTTATTTAAGCGTTTGCGCATTTGACTTTCATTCAATTCGGCGTCTCATGATAGCGTCGGCCTGGGAGGCTGGCGGCTATGGAGGGACTGGAAATATGGATATGAACACGCTTCTTCCGATCATTATTCAGGTGATTACGGGCATCATCGGTGGTCAGGCGGTGGGTGCGGCTATCAAGACTGCGGCGATGGGGCAGCTTACCAAAATCCTGGGCGGCGCTGTCGGCGGCGTCGGCGGTGCGGCCATCCTCAACAGTCTGCTGGGTGGCTCGGTCGATCCGGCAGCAGCCGCCACGGCGGCAGGGGCCGGCAGCGCGTTGAACATTTCAAATATCGTTGGCGGTGCCGGCGGTGGCGCCATCCTGACCGGCATCATCGGTGCGGTCATGAACGCGATGAAGAAATAAGCTTCGACGTTTCAGGTTTTCAAATGGGCGGCTTCAGCCGCCCATTTCGTTTGCCGTTTGTGGGAGCGGTGGACGCCGTTCGCGTGTGTCTCTACATCAGGGCCTGATTCAAGGTTAGGGCTTCCCTGACGCGTTCGAGGGGGCGCGCAGCGCTCCGACAGCGTGAAAGGACGAATATGGGTCAGCTCAACGCCGGCATCGTGCCGGTCACCCCGTTCCAGCAGAATTGCACCATCCTCTTCGACATGGACGACAGGCAAGGCGTTGTCATCGATCCGGGCGGCGACATCGACAAGGTGCTGGCGGCGCTCGAGGACAATGCGATCACTGCCGGCGCGATCTGGATCACGCACGGCCATATCGACCATGCCGGCGGGGCCATGGAACTGAAGGAGGCGCTCGGTATCGAGATCATCGGCCCGCATGCCGCCGACCGGCCACTGCTCGCCAATCTCGAGAACCAGGCAAAGCGCTACGGCATCACCGATCCCGTGCGCAACTGTGTCCCTGACCGGTTCCTTGCCGAAGGCGAGACCGTTTCGTTTGGCTCACATGTGTTTGAGGTGCTCCATTGTCCGGGCCACGCACCCGGCCACGTCGTCTACTATAACCGGGCGGCGAAGTTCGCCCATGTCGGCGACGTGCTGTTCCGCGGTTCGGTCGGCCGCACTGACCTGCCGGGCGGCGATCACGCCGCGCTGATCGCCTCGATCAAGGAGAAGCTTTTGCCGTTGGGCGACGACATAGGCTTCATCTGCGGCCATGGTCCCGGCGGCCGCTTCGGTGAGGAGCGGCGGAGCAATCCGTTCCTGATCTGAAACCGCTTGCCGGAAACAAAAAGCGCGGCCTGTGCGACCGCGCTTCTTTCCGGCGGGAAACTGCCTCCGTTAATTGGCGGTGCAGAAATGCTGTTCGCCGTCATAGCCGGTGAACGTGCCGGTACGCGCGTTGAAGCTCCGGTAGCGGTCCGAGCAGTATTCGTACCAGCCGCGGGTCCACGGCTCCGCATAGCTTTCGGCATAGGCTACTCGCGGCTGTACGTAATAACGGCGCACCGGGGCAGGCCGGTAGTACTCATCATCATAGGCCGGATCGTAATAGCGGGGCTGCGGACTGGCGAGGGCACCGCCGATCAGGGCACCGGCCGCAAGGCCGAGCACGCCGGCGGCAACGGCGTCGCCGTGGCCGTGGTGGCGGCGGTGATGACGCCATTCGTCGGCATTGGCCGCGGGCAAGGTCGCAAGTGTGGTCGCAACAACCGCGGCGGACAGGATGGCAGTCTTGAAAATTCGGTTCATGTCGGTCTCCTTCGTGCCGGCCCGGGTCGTTTTCGGGGGATGCGGTCCGGCTTTAACGAAGATTAATATGCGACCGTGGCTGAACGGGGGCTGAACGAACTTTGACCGGGCGGTTCATCTAACTGGGCGATTCAAGCGTGCGGCAAACTCCGCAGACCAGACCGGCCCACGTCCATTCTGCCCAGGGCTGGTTCAGCCGATCGACAGGTTGACGGCTTTCGGACCCTTGCCGCGCTTGTCCGGCTCGGTGTCGAATGTCACTTTCTGCCCATCCTCAAGACCGGGAAGACCCGACGCCTGCACGGCCGAAATATGGACGAAGACATCTTTTGCCCCGTCGTCCGGCGTGATGAAGCCGAAGCCCTTGGCGTGATTGAAGAATTTGACGGTGCCGGTCTGCGGCATGGGAAGCTCCTTTGATCCCACAAGTCCAGTCTCGGGCCGGCAAATGCCCGGAGGGAAATTTGTCCTTTATTTTAGTGCCATCGGCAAGAGAAAGTTTTGCGGGCACCAGCAAGCATCCCGGAACACAAAAGGCGCGACGAAAACCGCCGCGCCTTTACAGAATCCAAGTTCACTCCAAAGCCTTGCAGCATCCTCACACCCCGAAAGGACGCGCGGCACGCTGTGGTTTCAGGCAGCGCGGAGATTGACCGCTTTCGGACCCTTGCCCATACGGTCGGGCTCGACATCGAAGGTGACCTTCTGACCGTCGACGAGCGTGCGCAGCCCGGAAGCCTCGATCGCCGAGATGTGGACGAACACATCCTTGGCGCCGCCATCGGGCGTGATGAAGCCGAAGCCTTTGGTAGCGTTGAAGAATTTAACGGTGCCGGTCTGGGCCATTGGGGAAACTCCTTCACCCGTGTCAGTCTTGGTGGTTCCGCCCGCGCCTGGCGCCGTGGGCAAGTCCCGGTGGTTGCTTCGGCAGTCATGCATTGGCGCATGGTAAAACCCCCCGCCGAAAACGGGGCTGTCAGAGATTCACAGTATCGGGGAAAGGTCGTCCAAAACGTTCCGCTCTCCGGGTCGCAAATGCCCGAACACAAAATTTATCGCACGGAAACGTGATGCTTGCAAGATAGAGCCGCGGGCGGCCCAACGGGCGCATCCCGACGCATCGCACCGATAGTCCCGGTTCTCCGCGCGGTCATCGGCCAGACTTCACCCAGGCATGGTCCAGCAAGCGGGACAGGTGCTGTCTTGGCTTGCGCCGCCGTACCGCCCTGGCTCGCCAGTTGCAAACAGGGGTTGCATTTAGCAGCGGAATGACGAGGATCGGCCTGACCCAGGCACCATTTGTGCAGGCAGGAGTTTCGAGGGGAGGGAACATTCATGCGGCTTCTTGCGGCAATCTTTCCGCGGCAGGTTTTTTCCATCCTGTTCCTGTCGGCAATTCTCGCAGCCTGCACCGTCGTGGTGGATGATGAGGGGGCGGGGCCGCGCCCGCCACGGCCGGGGCCGCAATTCTGCACCAAGCAATATGACCCGGTCTGTGCCCGGCGCGGCGGCGACCGCCAGACCTTTGCCAATGCCTGCCTTGCCGAACGGGCCGGATACCGCATCATTCGCGAGGGCGAGTGCCGCGGCGGCGGCGGTGGTGGTGAGGAGCAGACATTCTGCACCCGCGAATACCGCCCGGTCTGTGCCCGTCGCCATGGCGAACTGCGCACATTCCCCAACGAATGCGAAGCCCGCGCCGCGGATTATCGCGTCGTCGATGACGGGCCTTGCTAGCGCACCGGCCTCACTGTTCGTCCGGATAGGCACCATCGGCGGGGCCGACGTAGAGCTCGGCGCCGTCTTCGTTGGAGATGCGCAGGCGATCGGGGATCTGCGGCATCATCAGCGTGTGAAGCAGCGTGGCGGCGCCTTGCAGGGCGGCGCGCAGGTTCGGTGCCTCGAGCGACACTCGATCGAGTATCGCTTCGTCGGCATCGCGCGAGCGGTAGAACTCGATGACGAAGTTCAAGCACGCCTCCAGGCAGATTGTCGTGCGATCGAACCCTAGCCTTTGGACCTGGGTTTCACAGCGGTCTCCGCCTGCTTGACCGCCGAGCCGAAGGGCGAGGCCGGTTTTGCCGCCACCTTGTCCTTCTTGGGCTTGCGCGTCTCGCGATTGCTGCGCTGTTGACCCTTGGCCATTTTCTGATCCCTTATACGTGTTGCGGATTGCTTTCGGATCAGTTGGCCGGGTTGTCGACCGGTTCGAGATTGTCTTCCGTGGTGACCCGCTCATAGGTCTCCTGATCGCTGCGGATGCGATATTGCGGCGAGCCGTCCTTGACCGGCAGCCGGCTCTTGATCTGGAACAGCTCCGCGGTCTTTTGGGCAAGGCCGGTGCGGCTCTTCATACGGACGGTCTGGCCGACGGTGAAGATATGCGCCGGCGTGTCCGTGCGCCGCGCACTCTGCTGGAAGCGGATCATGTGGCGTTCTCCTGGTCGTGCTGAAGCGCTGCGTCGAGCTCGGCATGGTCAATGGCGACAAGCTGGCTGGTCGCGCTTTTCACTGTCCTTGCCGGCAGATGGATGAAAGTGGCGACGCGGCGCCAGGCAGGCCACGACATGCCGTCGATCAGCTCTTCGTCGTGGTCGATGTCATAGTCGCCGGCCGGCTGCACGCCATCCAGCCCGCCAAGCACGAACGGTGCCGCGAAATGCGCGATGGAATGGGTGGTGCGAGCAGACATTCTTGTGCCTCGAAGTTCTCGCTTGTGCCTTGAAGTTTCTCGTGCCTTGAAGTTTCTTTCCGGCCTGCCCCGGAAGCGGAGCCTGCATTGCGGTACCAGGTGTCGGCGATTTGGATAAGTTTGGCGGGCCGAGAACCCCTGACGCCGCGGGGCCAAGCATGACCCAAAACGGTTTCATACCATTAGTCTGAAAATACGGCTTATTCAAGAAGTTTTCGGCCTCTTACCCCTACCAATGCAAAATTACTTTTCTATAGTTATCTGCAGAACGATGATACGATCCCGGTGCACCTCAAAACTTGTTTGAAGAACTTCCGGAAAAATTCCTCCGGCATTTGTATTTATCCAGGTATCAAAGGATGTGAGTGATGAATTCCGCAAGAACACCTGATGTCCCGACAGTTGCAGTCAGTCCCGTCACCAAGCCGATAAAGGTCTTGTCGCCGCGCCTCACTATAAGAAGCGACGAGGCGGCGAGGCGAAGAATTGCCGACACTGACGGAACAGCGCGGCGGGCGCGCCAGCTTGCCGAAAGCAACCGCCTGATTTGACGCGCAACCATGACGCTGAATTTTCCCAACCCCAGCCGCTCCTATGACGCGGCGGCCAAGCGCATTCGTTTCGTCGGCCATGACGGCATGCTCGAAGTCCCGTTCTTTGTCGAGGTTGCGGCACTTTCGGCGGCAAACCCGGCTGCAAGCGGAGCCGAGGCCGAATTTCTCAACGCCTTCGACGCCAAGCGTTCGTCGATCCACGAGATTGCGCGCCAAGCCTACTCGCACGGCCGCAAGAACATGTATGTGCTGACGCCGACCGACTTTCGGTAAGTTCCCGGGTTCGGAGGTTTGCTTCGCAACGACCGCCGTCTGCTCTTGCACGTGCCGCAGCGATGGCCTAGATCGCGGCAGGCGGACAACACGGCAGGTTTCCC
This sequence comes from Mesorhizobium sp. WSM4830, assembly GCF_055811495.1. Taxonomy (NCBI): domain Bacteria; kingdom Pseudomonadati; phylum Pseudomonadota; class Alphaproteobacteria; order Hyphomicrobiales; family Phyllobacteriaceae; genus Mesorhizobium; species Mesorhizobium sp. WSM4830. Next base: position 81,485 of record NZ_JBVVQI010000016.1, read on the forward strand.
ATCAACAGAAATCCGAGACGACCGGCAGGCGCACGTTACGGCTCAGGCGGACAGCCGCCGCTGGGGCTCGACCAGCACGTGCAGCAGGCGCTGCAGTTGCACCAGGCGGGGCGCCGGCAGGAAGCCGAGGCGCTTTACCGTCAGGTGCTGTCGCAAAAGCCCAACCACCCGGCTGCTGCGCATTTCCTCGGGCTTCTGCTGCACCAGACCGGGCGCAGTGCCGAGGGGCTGGCGCTGATCGAACAATCGGCGCGTCTGCAGCCGAACAATCCGGATTTCCTCAACAATCTCGGCACCGTACTGCGCGACCTCGGCCGGGTAGCGGCCGCCGCCGATCTCTTCCGCAAGGCGGTGGCGATCCGGCCGGAGCAGTTGGCGGCGCGTGACAATCTCGGCTCGTCGCTGAAGCAGCTCGGCCGATTCGAAGGCGCCGAGGATATTTATCGCGGCACGATCGGCCGCAACCCGTTCCATGTCCGCGCCCGCGTCGGGCTTGCCGAAACGCTGCAGGAAGCGGGCCGGCTGGGTGAGGCACTGGCTGTTTTTCGCGAGGCACTGACGATCCGGCCGAAGGATGCCGATCTTTTGCACGGCTTGGGCGTCGGGCTGATGGAAAAGGGCAATCTCGACGAGGCTGCCGATCTTTTCAGGCAGGCGCTGGCGGTGGATCCCGGCATGGCCAGAGCCTGGCTAATGCTCACCCAGGTCAAGCGCCAGGAGGAGCGCGACGCCGAGCTTGCCCGCATGGAGGCGGAGCACGCCAAGGCGCCGCAAGGCAGCCTGGCGCGCATGCAGCTTTCCTTCGGCCTCGGCAAGGCCAATGACGACCTCAGGGAATATGGCCGCGCCTTCGACTATTTCGCCGAAGGCAACGCGATCCGCCGCCAGGGCATCGACTACGACGCCGGCAAGACGCGCGGCGAGTTCGAGGCGATGAAGGCGGTGTTCGACAAGGCCTTTTTTGAAAAGCACAGGCCGAGCGGGATCGCCGACGCCACGCCGATCTTCGTCGTCGGCATGCCGCGTTCCGGCACCACGCTGGTCGAGCAGATCATCGCCAGCCATCCGCAGGTCTATGGCGCCGGCGAGCTCAGCATTTTGAAGACGGCGGTTGGCAAGCAGTTTCCGCTCGGCATGAAGGGCGGCTTTCCCTGGGGCATCACCGACATGCCCGACAAGGCCTATGCCGAGGCCGGCCAGGCCTATCTCGACATGCTGCACGCCCGCTATCCGGGTTCTCGGCACGTCACCGACAAGATGCCCGGCAATTTCCTCTTGGTCGGCTTCATCCATATGATGCTGCCGAAGGCCAAGATCATCCATTGCGCGCGCGATGCGGCGGCGACCTGCCTGTCGATCTACAAGGTGCATTTCCGCGGCGACAGCCACCGCTACGGCTACGACCTCGGCGAGCTCGCCGATTTCCACAATCTCTACACCGATATCATGGCGCACTGGCACGCCGTGCTGCCTGGTGTCGTGCACGACGTTCGCTACGAGGATTTCGTCGCCGACCAGGAAGGCCAGTCGCGGGCGCTGATCGCCCATCTCGGCCTGCCGTGGGACGACGCCGTGCTGTCGTTCCACAACACCGACCGGCCGGTGCGCACGGCGTCGGCCGCGCAGGTGCGCCAGCCGATATATCAGGGCTCGGTCGATCTGTGGAAGCGCTATGGCGACCGGCTGAAGCCGCTGCTCGACCGACTAGCGTAATGCGTTGCGGACCTACAGCTCCAAAAACGGCTGGAAGCCGCCAAAGATCATGCGCTTGCCGTCGAACGGCATGGTCTCCCAGTCCGGCTTGAGGCGCGGATCGGCCATCACCTTGGCCATCACCGCGTCACGATTCTGCCTGGATTCATAGACGATCCAGGAGAAGACGACGACCTCGTCTTCCTTGGCCTGCACGGCGCGCGGGAACGAGGTGAGCTCGCCATAGGGTACGTCGTCGCCAATGCATTCGACATAGGCCAACGCGCCATGCTCCTTCCAGACGGCGCCGGCCGTCTGCGCCATTTTCTTGTAGGCATCGAGATTTGCCTTGGGCACGGCCAGTACGAAACCGTCGACATAGGACATCTGTCTTCCTCCATGCGATTGTTTTCCTCTCCCTCTAGAGCGGGGAGAGGTGATTTCAAACACAGCCTGTGTTGGATGTTAAGCTGCTTTCACCGGTGCGTTCATTGCCCATTCGACGCCGAACGGATCACGCATATTGCCCCAGCGGTCACCCCAGAACATCACCTGCAACGGCACGACTTCCTCGCAGCCCGCCTCGATGGCCCGCTTCCACCAGGCGTCGATGTCGTCGCTGCCGAGATGGAGCTGCATGGTGTAGCCCTGCGGCTTCACAGCGGCCATTCCATGCTCGGGATAGAAGTCGGAAAGCATCAGGGTCGAACCGTTGATGTGGAGATGGATATGCATGGTGCGGCCCTGTTCATCCGGCGGATAGGCAAAGACCTGCTCGGCACCGAAGGCCTTTTGGTAAAATTCTGCGGCTTTGAAAGCGCCGTCCAACTGAAGGTAGGGCGTCAATCCGCCAAGCACTTTGGCGGCGGACTGGGTCTGTGGCTGGTCATTCATATCATGCTCCTCTTTGCGTCTGGTTTGCCTTTGCGAACCACAGGACGAACGGAACGGCGACGATCCTACACGGCCGATGGCTTTTTTGGACTCGAAATGGCGTCTGCTGCCAGGCCAACTGCCACCTTTCAACCTTCGATGCGAATCCGCGGGCTGTTTTGCGCGTCGACGACGATTTCCGGCCAGCCGATATCTTTGCGCAGCTCGATCGGCAATGAAAGGATGGCGCGTTCGCTGCGATAACGAGCGCGAGCCGCCGAGTAACGCGTTACGGCGTGACCTATGGATGACAGAATAGACATGATGCTTTCTCCTCGATTGGCGCCGGCATCACCGTGTCGGCGTCCCAAGGACGTGGCATGCGATCATCATCCGACAGGGCACCGGAATTTTTCTCGCAATTTTTCAGCTGCCCGCTTCGGCAACCTCCTGGAAGAACCCCTCCGGGTCGTCGACTTCGGTCAGCCGCCGTTTCTTGATCAGCCAGAAGCGGTTGCCAACCGCGCGGATGAAGGAGCGGTCGTGCGAGGCAAGCAGGCAGCTCGCCTGACGTTCCAGCAATTCCGCTTCCAGCGCTTCCTGGCCATCAATATCGAGGTGGTTAGTCGGCTCGTCGAGCAAACAGAAATTGGGATTGGCGAGCCTGAGCGCCAGCATCATCAGCCGTGCCTTCTGTCCGCCCGACAGCACGCCGATTCTGCGCTCCTGCATGTCGATGCTAACGCCGGCGCCCGCCAGCAGCGAGCGGGCGCGCTGCTCGCCGACATCGAATCTGCGCGAGAGCATCGCCAGCGGCGTGTCGTCGCCGCTGATGCCCGACAACGCCTGGTCGCTATAGCCGAGCACGGTCGACGGCGTCACCTTCACGCCTTGCGCCGCCGTTTGCGGCGCGACGATGGCATTCCGGATCAGGCCGATCAGCCGTGATTTGCCGACGCCGTTACGGCCGAGCAGGACGATGCGGTCGCCTTGGCAGATGTGGCGCTTGCCGGTGCTGAACAGAACCGTGCCGTCGGGTGTTCCGACCGCCAAATCTTCGAGCGTGATCAGCACCTTGGCATGGCTGCCGCGATTGGCGAGCTTGATCGTGCCCGCCGATCTTTCGCGGTGTGCCGGCGCTGCCGCTTCTTCCAGACGCTCTGCCCGCTGGTTAAGCTGCTTGGTCTTGACCGTCAAAAGGTCGCTGCCGGAATTGATCCCGATATTGTTGAGCTTGGCCGCCTGCCGGCGCAGCTGCTGCGCCACTTTCATGTCGCGCTGGAATTTGCGTTCGGTCGAGGCGTCGACCTCGTCCAGCGCAAGCCTCGCCCGCGAATAGGGCAGCGAAAACACCGGCGATTGTTCGGGACGCAGGAACAGCGTGCGGTTGGTCGTCGCGTCGAGGAACGCCCGGTCGTGGCTGGCGATCACCACCGGCACCTCGCGCGGCAAGGCGTTCAGCCAGGTCTCGAGCTGGCTGATCTTGGCGAGGTCGAGATGGTTGGTCGGTTCGTCGAGAAGCAGGACGTCAGGATCGGTGACCCAGACGCGCGCGATCAGCGCCAGCCTTTGCCAGCCGCCGCTTAAGGCCAGCATCGGCCGCTCGCGCATCGGCTGCGGCACGTCGAGCGAGTCGAGAACCACATCGACGCGCCATTGCTCGCCTTCGGCCTGCTCGGCTGGCAAGGCGTCTGCCACCACCTCATGAAAGCTGCGCCCGGCCAGCGCAGCGGGGATGACCTGCTCGACATAACCGATGCGCAGGCCGCGCGTGCGGGTGATGTCGCCTGTGGTGGCTTCGAACTCGCCCGTCAGGCACCTCAAAAAAGTGGATTTGCCGCGACCATTGGCGGCGACGATGCCGAGCCGGTCGCCGGCGCCGATGGTGAGGTCGAGATGGGAGAAGAGCGGCGCACTCATGGTGACGCCGAGGGACTTGAGGCTGATCAGGGCCATGTCGATTTCTCTGGTCTGTCCGGAGTGATTCCGGCTGATGCACTTTGACGGTGCGCAGGCTGGCCATCAGGCTCGGCGTTGCAGCACCACGAAAGGCGGACCAAAAAAATCGAAGCGGGAAGAAAAACCCGGACCGTCTCTGGTCAGCCCTGCAAGCAAGCTCGCAGGGCAGAGACAGGGCCGCGCTGACGGTGGTGGTCGAAAAACACGCAGCCCTCCTTTCAAGACGTTCGAGTATAGGGATTGGGTTACACCAGGGGTGGGGCCGATGGCAAGCGGTTGGCGCTGGAGTGAGCGAGCGCCGAAGCTGCCAATCTCCCCCACAAGGGGGGAGATTGGCTGCGGTTTCGCCGGCACTTTTCCCTCGACCGGCTTCTCGGTCCGCCGCACCGTCATCTCGTCCAGTGAGTTCTTCCTGAACAGCGGTTTGGTCGGTTCACCCGGTATACCGAAATCCGAGCCGTGCGCCTCCTGCGCCGACTGTTTCTTGAACAGCGAACGGGACACCGCGCCTGACGGTGTCGGCATGTCGGTGCCAGGCCCCATATCGTCCAGCGACGGCTTGGCGAACAGCGGCTTCTTGACCGGCACAGCGCCGTCGGCGCCCATTTCGTCGAGCTCCGGCTTGCGGAAGAGGTTGGGCCGGGCAGCCTTGGCCGCCTCTTCGGCGGCATGTGCCTCATCGAGCTTGCGGAAACGCTCCTGTTCCTCTGCTGTACGATGTTTGGCCACGCCCTTGTTGTGCTTGCCCTTTTCGCGGCCCGAGACCGGGCTTTCCATGTCGGCATATTTGGCCAGCGGATCGTCGGAGATGGACAGCTCCATCTCTCGCAGCCGCTTGATCTCGTCGCGGATGCGGGCCGCCTTCTCGAAGTCGAGATTGGCGGCGGCGTCGCGCATCTGCTTGTCCATCGCGTCGAGATGGGCTTTCAGATTGTTGCCCATCATCGCGCCGGCGCTGTCGGTGAACTGCGAGATGTCGGCGCGGACATGGTCCTTCTCGTAGACCGAATCCAGAATGTCCGAAATGCGCGACTTGACCGATTCCGGGGTGATGCCGTTGGCCGCGTTCCACTCCATCTGCTTTTCACGACGGCGGTTGGTCTCGGCCATCGCCCGCTCCATAGAGCCGGTGACCTGGTCGGCATAGAGGACAACCTTGCCGTCGACGTTACGCGCGGCGCGGCCGATGGTCTGGATCAGCGACGTCTCTGAGCGCAGGAAACCTTCCTTGTCGGCGTCGAGAATGGCGACGAAGCCGCATTCGGGAATGTCGAGGCCTTCGCGCAGGAGGTTGATGCCGACCAACACGTCGAAGGCGCCGAGGCGCAGGTCGCGCAGGATTTCGATTCGCTCCAGCGTGTCGATATCGGAGTGCATGTAGCGGACGCGAATGCCCTGCTCATGCAGATATTCGGTCAAATCCTCGGCCATGCGCTTGGTCAACACAGTGACCAGCGTGCGGTAGCCGGCCCTAGTGGTTTCGCGGATTTCGCCGACGACGTCGTCGACCTGTGTCTTGGCCGGGCGCACTTCGACCGGCGGGTCGATCAGGCCGGTCGGGCGGATGACCTGCTCGGCGAAGACGCCGCCGGACTGCTCCATCTCCCAGGCGCCAGGCGTCGCCGAAACCGCGACGGAGAGCGGGCGCATGGCGTCCCATTCCTCGAAGCGCAGCGGCCGGTTGTCCATGCAGGACGGCAGGCGGAAACCATACTCGGCCAGCGTCGCCTTGCGGCGAAAGTCGCCGCGATACATGCCGCCGATCTGCGGTATGGTGACGTGGCTTTCGTCGACAAAGACCAGCGCATTGTCGGGGATGTATTCGAACAAGGTCGGTGGCGGATCGCCCGGCTGGCGGCCGGTGAGATAGCGCGAATAATTCTCGATGCCGGCGCAGGAGCCGGTCGCTTCCAGCATCTCCAAGTCGAAGCGGGTGCGCTGCTCCAGCCGCTGCGCCTCAAGCAGGCGGCCAGCCTTTTCAAGCTCTTGCAGGCGATACTTCAGTTCTTCCTTGATCGACTTGATGGCTTGATTCAAGGTCGGGCGCGGCGTCACATAGTGCGAATTGGCGTAGATCTTGACGCTCTTCAGCTCGCCGGTTTTCTGGCCGGTCAGCGGATCGAATTCGGTGATCGCCTCGATCTCGTCGCCGAAAAGCGAGATGCGCCAGGCGCGGTCCTCGAGGTGGGCCGGGAAGATCTCGATCGTGTCGCCGCGCACCCTGAAGGAGCCGCGGACGAAGTTGATGTCCTGGCGCTTGTATTGCTGGGCGACGAGGTCGGCGAGCAGCGCGCGCTGGTCGAGCCGGTCGCCGATCTGCATCTGGAAGGTCATCGCCGTATAGGTCTCGACCGAGCCGATACCGTAGATGCAGGACACCGAGGCGACGATGATGACGTCGTCGCGCTCGAGCAGCGAGCGCGTCGCCGAATGGCGCATGCGGTCGATCTGCTCGTTGATCGAGGATTCCTTCTCGATGTAGGTGTCGGTCCGAGGCACATAGGCCTCGGGCTGGTAATAGTCGTAGTAGCTGACGAAATACTCGACGGCGTTTTCAGGGAAGAATTTCTTGAACTCGGAATAGAGCTGCGCGGCAAGCGTCTTGTTGGGCGCCAGGATCAGAGCGGGGCGTTGCGTCTCCTCGATTACCTTGGCCATGGTGAAGGTCTTGCCCGAGCCGGTGACGCCGAGCAGCACCTGGGTGCGGTCGTTGCTGTTGACGCCCTCGACGAGATCCTTGATCGCCGTCGGCTGGTCGCCGGCCGGCTGGAAATCCGAGACCATCCTGATGGCGATGCCGCCTTCGGATTTCTCCGGCCGGGCAGGACGGTGCGGCGTCCACATCACGCCGTCCTTGTGCAGCGGATTGCCGGATTCGATCAGCGCCGACAGCGCCGCGACGGTGGCGGTGACGCCGCCCGAGGCCATGGTCTCGGCCTCTTCCAGGGAGACATCGAGGCCGGCGACAGGGTTGAGACCGGCCGCAGTACGCTCCCGCGCCGAAGCCGCGCCGCCCATCGAGGTACCGCGTGCCGTACGGCCGGGGGAAGACGAGCGCTCCGGGATTTTCTTCGCCGGCTTGGCGCCTTCCCTCCCCCTCGAGGGGAGGGTGGCGGCGGAGCCGCCGGGTGGGGTCGGTGCGGCAGTGCTCGGCGCTCCTTTGCGTGCCGCGCTGCCTCCGGCGACCCCCTCTGTCGCCTTCGGCGACATCTCCCCCTCGAGGGGGGAGATTTGGCGCCCTTCCTTCTCGGCTTCCTGCTCGATCTGCTCGGCCCAGTCGGCGATCGAGCCGGTCAGCGGCGCGCCGGTGAACTCGGCCTGCGGCGCCTCGGCAAAGCCGCCCTTGCACAGGGGCTCCGAGGCATCGAGGAAATCGGTCAGCCGACTGCGCCGCTTGGGCGGCGAAGCGCGCTCGTCATTCGCCGGCGGCGGCGTTTTCTTGTCGGAGAGTCTGGCCATGGCCCGAATATGGGAGGTATCGGCCAAAATGGAAAGAGCGGAGTGGCGGGTGGCGCGAGGCGCAATTTGGCTGCTGACAGCAGGCTGTCAGGAGTGACGTCGAACCACGCCCTCAATTAAACCACAGCGCAAACGTCAGAAACCCGGCGCCGCCGAACTGGCGCTGGATCTGGTTGAACTCCTCGCTGGTGAGAACCTTGCCGCGTTCGAGATAGGGCGCGATGGCCGGGCCGGTGATCGACAGCACCAGGTCGAAGGGTTTTGGCTCGTCGAAGAAGCGCTTCATGTTGATGCCTTTGTCGGCGATGCGGAAATGCGGCAGCAAGCTGCGGCCTTCCAGAAGATCCTCGGCCATGGCCAGGGCGGCGAGCCAGGCCTGCACCTGCTGCTCGCCGACGTCGAGGCCGGTCAGCGGGCTGGCGCCTTTCTGCTGCGGCCCGGGCAGCCATTCGCGGTCATTGTCGGTTTCGGCGCGGATGGCTTTCCAGTCCTCGCGCGACAGCCGGATCATTTCCATGAGATGGCGGCGTGCCGCTTGCCGGCGCTCAGGCTCGACCACTTGCCAGTTGATGAGATGCACCAGGGAGATGAAGTCGGCGAGGCGCCATTCGGACGTCAGAATGCCGCCGCCCATGCCGCCGTCCAGCGGCACGAGCGTGTCCTGCAGCGGCAGTTTTGCGCGCGGGAACAGCATGTGGAAGGAGCCGTCGAACGTGTTCCTGAAATCATGCGCCAGCCAGAAGTCGGCCTGCGCCATCAGGAACTCGGCATAGCCCTGCAGCCAGTAGCCGTCGGCGCGGTCGAATCGGAAGGTGAGGGCGGGTGCGGCCACGTCTGGCGCACCGCTGCCGCGTGACAGAGACGCCATGATCGCGGCAGCACTTTCGTCCGGCGCGATCATGCCGTCTTCGTTGAGGTCTATGCCGAGGCGGGTGAGGTCGATGACCATGCTGATGTCCGCGTCGGCGGGCACCGAACCGAGCGTGGCTGCGGATTTCTCCAGCCTGTCGCGGAAGGCAACGAGAATGGCGCGGAATTGCTCGTAGGTCAGCGGCTCGGGATTGGCATTGTCCGGCACCGGCAGCCGCATCAGCGGCAGCATGAAGGATTGCGGGCTTTCGAAACCGTGGCGGTGCAGGCCGCCGGCCAGGATCTCCAGCGCGGTGAAGAATTCGCCGGCGCCGGCGGCGTAGGCAGCTGCCGGATCGCCGGGCGCTGCGGTTTCCAGCGCGGCAAGGGCGCCGTCGCGCTCATTCACCGTTTTTGCCTCGAACAGGGCGGCCTGTTCGGGAGCCGCGGCACTGGCTGAAGCCAGCGGCAGGAGAAGAATGATGGCGCACGCCACCAGCCTGGAAAAACGCTTCATCGTGATCGCCCCTTTTGTCGCTCCGCAGTGGATCATACACGCATTTGGTTCGCTGCGCCTGTGGCCCTGTGGTTCACCCATAATAGTCGACGCTTCAATCAAGCCGGCGGACGGTCTACACAAGGCAAACGATTGGGCGTCGCGTGTCGAACTATCCGCTTTCCTACAAACTGTCCTGGCTGCCACGCTTCCTCTGGCCTTCGCTCGATGGCGACGCGCGCGGCTTTGCTCCGGCGGCCGCAGCCCTGCTCGAACCGCCGCCGGCGCGGACGGTGCGGCTGGCTTTCGTCGGCGATATCTCGGCGGTGGCCAATCGCCGCGCGCCGGACTGCGATCCGGCGATTGCGGCACTGCTTGCCTCGGCCGATCTAGTGGTCGGCAATTGCGAAAGCCCGGTGGTGGAGCGGCCGAGCGCTGTTTTGGGTACAAGGTTTGGCACGCATCACGCGATGAGCGAGCGGTTCCTTGCCGAGGCCCTGGCCGCCGTCGGCATCCCGCGTGAAAAACTGGTACTGTCGCTGGCCAACAACCATGTGCTCGACCAGGGTATTGCCGGCTTCGACGAGACCGTCGCCGCGCTGGAGCAATTAGGCATCCGCACGATCGGCACTGCGGCTCCGGTCGAGCGGTTTGCGGTTGGTTCGCTGACCATTGGCCTTGCCGCCTTTACCTTGTGGCGCAATACGGGCGCGGCTCAGTTCGCGGGCCGAGTCTCGATGCAAGGCGATCCGACGCAATGGCCGCGCGACGCCGCTTCGGGTGTCGATCTCCTCTGCGCGGTACCGCATTGGGACTGGGAATTCCGGCATTTTCCGCGTGCGAAGACGCGGGCACTGGCGCGGCTTCTGGCCGAACATGGCGTCGGCCTGGTCGCCGGACATCACGCCCATGTCGTTCAGCCGATCGAGCGGATCGGCCAGACGCTCGTTGCCTATGGGCTCGGCGATTTCATCGGCACCGCCTTCGCGCGGCAGCCATGGCCGGGCCGCATCGGCGCCATTCTCGTCGTCGACATCAGCGCCGATTCCGGCACGCGCGGGGCCATCGCCGCCTACCGGCTGCATGCCTTCATGCGGCTGTGCGCCGGCGATCACGAGCGGCTGGTCCCGGTCGAAGCGCTGGAAGGAAAATTGGGGCAAAGGGTTCTGGCCCGCCTCGATGCGATCTTCGGTGCCGTGCGCTGACGGCCGCGCTGACGCGGTCCACCAAACCGGCTATCATGCTCAACGCGGGCAGGCTTGTGGCGGCGGTGGGTGATGGAAACTGCGGATTTCATGCCGAGCGAAGCGGTGATCGCCGGCCTCAGGAAGAACATCGAGGCCTATGAGGCCGAAAGAGCTTCGGCCCATCGCCGGACGCGCTGGCGGGTGCCACTTTTCATCGGGCTGGTGCTGGTTTTCGTGGTGTTTGTGGCCTGGCTCTTCAACGGGGTTGCCGACCCGAACGAGCAGTGGTTCTCGACCCCGCATGTATTCCTCTATATCGGCGGATTCCTGGCGGCGATCCTGCTCTATTTCCGGGCGATCAAGCCAGCGAGCAAATTGCAGCAGTCGTTTCGCAACAGTTTGCTGCCGATCGTCTTCGGCTTCATCCAGGACGTGCGCTATCAGCATGGCGTAACGCCGAACTCCTTCGATCGGCTACCACGCGAGACGATTGGCGCGTTCAACCGTTCATATTTCGAGGACATCGTTTCCGGTCGGTACGAAGACTTTGCGTTCGAGCTCTATGAGGTGACGCTGCTGGAGAGGAACGGCAAGACCACATCGCAGGCCTTCAAGGGCGTCATTATCGCGTTCGACACCATTGCGCCGTTCCCGGGAATATTGGTGGCGGCGCGCCGTGCCAATATGGTGGTCGGTTTCTTCCGAGGCATGTTCGGCGGCAAGACAGAACAATTGTCATGCGGCGTACCCGAACTCGACGCCGCCTATGAGTTCCACACCGACAACATCGAAGCGGCGCGGCCGCTGGTGACCGGCCGGCTGGCGCAGGCGCTCGAATGGCTCGGCGAAACATGGCCGAAGGAACCGGCACGCGTCGCGCTCAACGGCAGCGACGGCTTTCTGCTGCTTCCGCAGACGAAGAACTTCTTCGAACTGCCGGACATCTCTGTGCCGCTCGACTATGCCAAGCATGTTGCGCCGATGATCGCCGACATAGCCACCATCCTGGCGACCGCGGCACTGGTGCGCAAGATCGGCGTGAAGGACGAGGAGGCGGGTTAGTCCGGCTGGGCGGTCAGCAATCGAAGCCGCGTTGGCTACGCATGTAGGCGACTTCTTCCTTCGACATCGACCTGAACATCACACAAACGGTGAAACTGCCAACCTGGTGACCGTTTCTGGTGTATCCCCAGTCGGAAATATCGTCTCGGTTGAATTCGATATACTGGCCAGCCACGACGTTGTGGACACTATGTGGCTCATTCGCCAATATCCCCACGAATCCGTTTTCGGTCCGCTGGAACGGGATGACCCAGAAGTGTTCGGTGACGTTTCCGTCCTTGATCATCACCTTCAGTTTGAATGTGTCCGTTCCAGGTGGCGGTTTCTGGGATAATGCCAGGAATTCATCCAAGCTGGCACGTGCCTGTGCAGTCGCCGCCGCCATATCTGGATCGTCAGGCGCGACTGCGACGACGCTGTCGTCGCCCTGACTGGAATCCTGAGCCTCGGCGGATATCGGAGCAAGCGCTAGCATCAGGGACAGAATCGCGCGGGACAGGTGCTTCATGGAATGGCGCCCTTACAATGGTCAGCATCATCATGGATCCGTTCGTATTTTCAATCATAGCGCGAAAAATACATTCACTGCAACCATAAGAAAATGCTCCTGATGCCGCAACTGCCGCTCTAGTTCTGCTACGCACTCCGGCTATGGTTTTTGCCGGAAGCTCGCGCTATCTCTGAGGCGGCGAGGGGTAGCATGATCGAAGAACGCAAGGGGTTTCGCCTATCGCGGCGGCTGCTGTTGGGTGCGGCGGTGGTCGGCGGCGCGATGCTGTGGGGCGGCACGACCGTGGCGCGGCTGGCGCGCGGTCCGTCCGGGCAGAAGAATTCCGGACGCATCGCCGACATTGACGGCATCGACCTGGCGCAGAAGCCGCTGGAGGGCCCGCCAGCCTACGATCCGTCGCTGCCATGGCTGACCAAGGGCGGCAACATCAACGATGCCAGCGGCCTGTCGATGACGCCGGTCTATGGCGTCGTCGAAGTCAGCGAGGAAGACCACATTGCGAGTGCGCTGGCCTTTGCCCGCACCAATGGCCTGAAGGTCTCGGTCGCTGCGGTCCGCCATTCGATGGGCGGCCACGCTTTCGACGACAACGCACTGGTCCTCGACATGCGCAAATTCAACAAGGTCAGCATCGACGCGGCGGCGAAGACGATGACCTTGCAGCCGGGCGCGCGCTGGCACGACATCCAGAACCTTTTGCACCCGCACTTCGCGGTGAAGGCGATGCAGTCGACCGACATCTTTTCGGTCGGCGGCTCGCTGTCGATCAACGCGCATGGCATGGACCACCAGGCCGGCTCGGTCGCCGGCTCGATCCGTTCGATGCGGGTGATGCTGGCGGACGGTTCGGTGACAACCTGCTCACCGGCCGAAAACACCGAGCTGTTCCGCCACGTCGTCGGCGGCTACGGCCTGTTCGGCGTGGTGCTGGAGGCGACACTCGACATCGTCGACAACGTCGTCTACCGGACCTCGCGCGAGATCATCAAATCGGACGATTTTCCAAAGTTCTTCGCCGAGGTGCTGGAGCCAAACAGGACGATCGGTCTGTTTTATGGGCATCTGTCGACTGCGCCGGGTAATTTCCTCGAGGATATGATCGTCTACCGCTATGACAAGGTGGCCGACCAGCCGCCGGCCGACCAGCCGGCAATCGGCGAGCCCGGTTCGGTCGGGCTCAAGCGGGTGATCATCAACCTGGCGAAATGGGGCAGCCTGTTCCAGGAGCTGAAATGGTTCACCGAAAAGACGCTGGAGCCGCAATTCGAGAGCTGCACGGTGGCGCGGACGACGGCAATGGCCGAGGGCGAGGCCTGCCTCGTCACGCGTAACAATCCGATGCACGATTCAGTGCCCTATCTGTTCAACGATCTGCTCGACGAGACCGACATACTGCACGAATATTTCATCCCGCGGGCCGCCTATAACCCGTTCATCGCGGAAGCGCGCGAGATCCTGCGCAACCAGAGCCTGCCGGTGCTCAACGCGTCGGTGCGCATCGTCCACAAGGAGGATGTGGCGCTGAATTATGCGCCGGAGCCGGCCTATTCGCTGGTGCTCTACATCAATCAGCCGACCGACGCCGACGGCAATGCCAGGATGCGGGCGCTGACAAGGGCGCTGATCGATGTGACGATCAAGCATGGCGGGCGTTTTTTCCTGCCCTACCAGCTCCATTATACGGGCAACGAGCTGCTTGCCTCCTATCCGGAACTGCCGTCCTTCCTGGCGAAGAAGCGGCAATACGATCCGGACGAGCTGTTTTCGTCGATTTTTTATCGCGCCATCAAGGCATTGATCGGCACGGCCTGAGCGGCGGCTACAGACCGTCAGGCAGTTTAGCCGCCAGCCAGTTCGCCGAACGCCTGGCGATGCCGATCGTTGCCGACGCGGCGCGGCCGAGATCGGTCGTGACCACGGCGTAGCCGGCCTTCGTGCGGTAGAGCACGGCGCGGCCGCCATCAACCGCCGCTTCATAGGCGACCGGCCGGGCGGCTTCCGTTTCCGTCGCCGTTGCCTGCGTTCCGACCGCAGCACTGGGCCGATGGCTCAGCTCCGGTGGCAGCGGGTCTGTCGCGGCCGTGCTGGCCGTCGTCAATTCAGGCTCGGAAGCGGTCGCCGCGAGCTGCGATGACGAGTTCTGTGTCCGGCAGATGCCGGAGACCAGCGGATAGTCGAAATTGCGCTCGTGCAGCATCTGGCTTTTCATCGCCGCTTCGCATTCGGCGATGGTCGACCATTTGGCGGGCGTCTCGCCGATATATTCGCAAAGCCTGGCGTCGCAATCGCAGCCGACGATGGTCATGGCGACAAGGGCGGTCTTGATCACGGTCTTGTCCCTCCGAGTTGCCCGGCGCATGTGCGCAGGACAAATTGCTGCGGCGTCATCAATCGTTGCGGAACAAGGCGGGATTTGGCCGCGATTGTGGAATGAGCGTGGCGGAGCCTCACGCAACGTCTTGCCGGGGCGGGCTGTGACCGAAAGGCCTCAGTAATCGTAGACGTGCTCGAGCCTGGCGCCCGCCGTCATCAGCGCCGGCAGCACGAGGTGCAGCTTGCGCACGGCGACGGTCAGGCCGGTGCGGCGCGTCGAAGGTTCCGCCGGAAGCGGGTAGCTGAACAAGGTGCGTGCGCCTTCGGGAACATTGATCTCGTCATTGGAAAGCATGGTGATCATGATCTCGTCATTGCCGCCGATCTCGACGAAGGAGACGCCCTTGCCGATCAGGCGCGGGATCATGTCGGTGAACACCTGGTAGCGCCTGGTGACGAAGACCGTGCCGTCGGCGCCGAGATCGCGCTCCAGCAAGGTGTCGGGCTCGTTGCGCGTCACCTCGCTGACCGGACCCTTGGCCCAGACGTGAATGTCGAGCAAGGCCGGGTCGGTGGTGGCGGCGAGCGCCGACTTGATCAGATCGGCGTAGCCCTGCTTGATCGTGTCGGCGAGGCCGAAGGCGAGCTTGCGTTCACTGGTGCGGACAGCGCTGTCGTCCGCTGCCGGCTGGACGGCAAACAGGCCGGCACGCTTTTCGGCATAGGGAAACTGGTACCACGGCACCTGGTCGAGAAAACCGGCATAGTCCGCCGCCACCTTCGCCTGGTAGATGTCGACCGCGGTGCGCTTGCCGGCTGTCGCTTCGGTGACGCGGCCGACCGTATTTTCATAGGCCCACTGGATGGCGTGCTCGATCGTGTGGCTGGTGCCGATGATCACCAACATCTGGTGGTTGTCGAGGTTGAACTTGTAGGTGGAACTGGCGCGGATGACCATCGCATAGTCCTGCCAGAAGCGGCCGATATAGGAGAGATATGGAAAACCGCTCGGCTGGTTCTTGTCGACGAAGCCGGCATATTCGCGGGCGGCGTAGACGATGGCCCATTCCGGATAGGTGAGAAAGGTCGATTCCTCCGGCCGCTGGTAGCCGGGGATCTCGGCACGGACCTTGTCGGCCAGCGCCTTCGGCGGGGCACCCTCAGTGACGCCCGGCAATGGTGTTGTGTCCAGCGACGGCGTCGTGAGAAAGCCGTAGGCCAGCCCGGCGATCGGGATCAACACGACAATGACGACGACCCAGAGGATCGCCTTGATGATGCGCTTCAGCCAGCGGAACAGGAACATGGCCGGTCAGGCCGTGGCGAAATGGTCGTACACACGTTTCGACAGCCAGAACCCGACATAGACGGCGAAGCCGCCGATGACGATGTGCGGCAGGTTGGCGAAGAAGCGGGCCGGGAATTCGATGTCGTTCAGGGAACGGAAGCCGTTGATGAAAATGCCGCCATCGAGGCAGCCGGAACCGGTGACCAGGCCGAGCACGCCGTCGAACAGATAGACCGAGCCGAACAGCTTGAAATAGAACACCGCCTGGCGGTGCGAGATGAAGGCGGCCGCCAGCGCCCAGACGCCGGAGAAGGCGTGCAGCAAATCGTCGTACCATTGCAGCGAGAACAGGCCGAACAGATTGCCGCCGGCATCGTTGAAGGCCGGCACATAGCCGACCGCAACAACGCCGAAGAACAGGAAAGCATAGGCAACAGCAAGCTTCTGGATGAGCGTCATGAAATGTCCCCCTGCCGTCAGCCCTTTTAAACGGCCCCCGACGGCAAATGGATAGTAGCTGATTTTGGCGCAGGGTGAAGCGTCGCCGGCAAAATCGTCAGGCGGGGTCACAAAGACAGTCGGCGCCGGGATTTCTCCCAGCGCCTCCCTGTCAGATCAGGACACGGTCGCGGCAGCAACTCCCGAAAGATATCGCGCCAAGCCGGCCTTGATTTTGACGGTCCTGCCAGTCGCCGCCCGAGGGCAGCGTCCGTTCCGGACCACGCCGGTCTCCGCTCTTGCAAGCTTTGCCCAGCGCGCCATCGAAGGTTTTTGCCGTCCTTCATGGCAGCATCGGTCCGCCGTCGGCGTTCGCACGCTTTCCGCGGCCCCGTAGGTCTCGGCGTCCATCTCTCCAACAAGCAAGCCTGTTCTCGTTCAGGGCCGTACGGGCCTCAGGAAATCCGCCGTTCCGCTTTACCTTTCGGCGTGGCGATCGGTAGCCGCCTGAGATGGGTTTAATGTACGCCGGGTAAGTGTTTAGCGAAACTACCGCGAGCCTGTGGATAGCGGGATTATCGGGGACTGACCCTGCCAAAATAGCGACTTACCGATCTCTGCCGCCGCCGGCCGGGCTTTGCCGCCTCGATGCCGAAGCCGCATTGTCGGCAATCGACCCTTGCCCCGCGGCCCGGCGCGGGCTTCAATGCCGGCAAATGATTGGAAGGCGTGTTCGATGGCCTTGGGGAGGCAGGCTTGAAGGTCGCGGTGATTCTCAATCCGATCGCCGGCGGCGGCAGGCTCAAGCGGCATTGGCCCGAGGTTGCGGCTTCGCTGAAAAGACATTTCGGCGATTTCGAGCTGCGTGAAACGCAGGCCGAGGGGGATGCCGAACGGCTGGCGCTCGACCTTGCCGCCATCGGCTTCGAGCTGGTGATCGCGGCCGGCGGCGACGGCACCGCCAGCGAGGTCGCCGACGGGCTGCTGAAGGCTTTCCGGGAAAGCGGCCGGACGGCCGAACTCGGGCTGGTGCCTTGCGGCACCGGCATCGACTTCGCCCGCGGGCTCGGCCTGTCGAACAATGTCGATCTGACACTAAAGCGGATTGCCGAGGCCAAGCCGCGCAAGGTCGATGCCGGCTGCATCAGCTATGTCGACGACCATGGCGCGCTGGCCAGTCGCCATTTCATCAACATCGCCAGCCTCGGGCTTTCCGGCGCCACCGACCGCGCGGTCAACGCCGACAAGCGCAAGGGCAAGGTTTCGGCCAAGGCGCTGTTCTACTGGCGCACGGTCTGGGAATTCCTCCGTTACCGCTTCCAGGACGTTGCGATCACCATCGACGACGGCGCCCCGGTCGAGGCGCGCATGGCGCTGGTGGCGGTGGCCAACGGCAAATTCTTCGGCGGCGGCATGATGATTGCGCCCGACGCCGAGCTTAACGACGGCGCGTTCGACATCGTTATCCTGCGCGCCGCCGGCAAGCTGAAGCTGATCTGGGACATCCGCCTGCTCTATGGCGGGCGGCACCGCAACCATCCGGCGATCACCATTTTGCGCGGCAAGAAAGTGGTTGTCGAGCCGCTCGGCGATGTGCAAAAGAACGCCGCGCTGATCGACATAGACGGCGAATCGCCGGGTCGCATACCGGCAACTTTCGAAATTCTGCCCGGTGCCTTGACGCTGAGATATTGAATCAAGTCGTTGAGACTTTGAATCAGGTCTTCCCGGCCTTGCTTCCGACGATCTGTCCAATCAACTGAAATCAATTGATAATCTGGCTAATCTCAGCTTCGAGCTTAGCCGGGAAACCAGTCGCGCGCAGCTCGGTGCCGACCGCATCCTCGAGCAGCTTCACGATCATGGTCGACCAGGCGCTGCCGCCATAGGCCTGCTTGCCCTGCTGAAAGATCGCATCGACATGTGATGCAAGCGCGAGCGGCACGCCGAATTTTTCGCCCATGCCGAGCGCGAAGCCGAGATCCTTCAGTGCCAGGTCCATGGTGAAGCCGATGTCGTAGGAGCCGTTCAGCACCAGCTGGCTTTCGGTCTCGTGGACGAAGCTGTTGCCCGAGGAGGCGACGATGGCGTGATAGGACTGGGCAAGGTCGAGCCCGCTTTTCTTGGCCAGCATCAGCGCTTCGCCGGCGGCAACGAGATGGATGAAGGCCAGCATATTGGTGATCACCTTGATCGCCGCCGCCGAGCCGACCGGACCCATCAGGAAAGACCGGGCGCACATCGCCTCGATGGCCGGCCGGTGGCGGGCATAAAGCGCTGCCTCGCCACCGACCAGCGCGGTGATCTTTCCGACAGCCGCCAGATGCACGCCGCCGGTGACCGGGCATTCGAGCGTCTCGACGCCTGCTGCTGAAGCCAGTGCCGCGAGCCACACGATCTCGTCCTGGCCATTGGTCGACATCTCGATCCAGCTGCCGCCGCTGGGCAGGCCTTCGAGCAATCCGTCGGGGCCGGCCAGTACCGCCTCGCTGACCTTCGGCGAGGCCAGGCAGGTGATGGCATTGCCGGCGCGGGCGGCGGCGTCGGCCGGGCTGTTGGCGGCTTCGGCGCCGAGCAGCACAAGGCGCTCGACGGCGGCGGGGTCGCGATCGTAGACGCTGACGGCAAAGCCGTTGCGGATCAGGCTGGCGGCGAGCTGGCCGCCGAGATGGCCAAGACCGATGAAGGCATATCCCTGACGCGTGCTCACGGCATCAGCGGCGTCTGCATCATCTGCAAATGCAGGTCCTTGCCGGTCCAGGGATGCGCCTCGCAGACGGCTTCGTCGAGCTCGACGCCAAGGCCCGGCTCCTGAGACGGGATGACGTTACCGTCCTGCCATTCGATCTTCTTCTTGAGCAGCTTCGCGTGAAAACCGTCCCACTGCTTCAGCGATTCCAGAATGAGGAAGTTGGGCAGCGTCACCGCGAGCTGAATGTTGGCGGCGCCGACGATCGGTCCGCAATAGCAGTGCGGCGCGATCTGGATGTGATAGGCTTCGGCCATGGCGGCGATCTTCTTGGTTTCGAGAATGCCGCCGGAGCGGCCAAGGTCGGGCTGAAGAATGGTCGCCGCACGGTTCTCGATGACGCGGGCAAATTCGAATTTGGTGGTAAGTCTTTCCCCTGTTGCGATGGGGATCGAAGTGCCCCTTGCGACCTGAGCCATGACCTCGGGCATGTCGGGCGGCACCGGCTCCTCAAACCACAGCGGATCATAGGGCTCGATGGCACGGGCGAGGCGCAGCGCACCGGAAGCGGTGAACTGGCCGTGCGTGCCGAACAGGATGTCGGCCCTGGTGCCAACCGCCTCGCGGATCGCTTTGACCATGCGGGCGGAGAGGTCGATGTCGACGAGGCGCGGCTGGTGGCCGTCGAAGGCGGTGTAGGGGCCGGCCGGGTCGAGCTTGACGGCGTTGAAACCCTGCTCGACATATTCGAGCGCGCAGGCTGCAGCCAGATCGGGATCGTTGTAGACGTTCTTGCCGCGGGCGTCCTCGGAGTGGACGCTGCCGCTGTGCGGGTAGAGGTAGGTATAGGAACGCAGCGTTTCGTGCACCTGGCCGCCAAGCAGCTTGTAGACCGGCTTGCCGGCCTCCTTGCCGATGATGTCCCAGCAGGCGATTTCGAGCGCCGAGAAACAGCCCATGCCGGACACGTCGGGGCGCTGGGTGAAGCCGGATGAATAGGCGCGGCGGAAGAAGGTCTCGACGTCGTGCGGATCGCGGCCGACGAGATAGCGCTCGGCCATGTCCTCGACCATTTTTGCGGTGACATGGGCCGAGAAGGTGGCGTTGTAAGCCTCGCCATAGCCGACCACGCCGCCATCGGTGGTGAGCTTGACGAAAATGAAATACTTGCCGCCGATGCCGGGTGGCGGATTGCCGACCACCCAGGTCTTGACGTCGGTGATCTTCATTTCTGATCCTCCAGAACCAGTTCGGCGCCCTTCCATCCGGTCATGATAGCGGCGGCGTTGGTGTTGCCGGTGATGTTGTCGGGAAAGATCGAGGCATCGATGACACGCAAGGCGTCGATGCCGTGCACCTTCAGGCGCGGATCGACGACGGCGCGCGCCGCGTCCGGCCCCATGCGGCAGGTCGAGACCGGGTGGTAGACGGTGCCCGAGCGCTTCCTGAAATCCTGAATGAGATCCGCATCGGAGGTGATCGACGGACCCGGCAAAACCTCTTCCTCGATGATCTCCGCCATCGCCGGCATCGAAGCGATCTTCCGGACGAATTTCACCGCCGCAAGCATTTCGGCGACATCCGCCTCGGTCGAAAAGGCGTTGGCGACGATTCTGGGATAATCGCACGGATTGGCGGAGCGGATCATGATTTCGCCGCGGCTCGACGGACGGCAATTGGACAGCCCGATGGAAAAGCCCGGCCATGGATCGGGCGTCAGGATCGGCCGTTCGCCGCTCTTCGGAATGACGGTCGAAAACGCCTGGAAATAGAGCTGCATGTTGGGCCGTGCCGTGGCCGGATCGGTGCGGAAGAAGCCGCCGGCATTGTTCATCGACAGCGACAGCGGGCCTGAGCGCAAAAACACGTACTGCATGCCGACCAGCAGCTTGCCCCACCACGGGCGCAGGATCTGGTTGAGCGTCGGCAGCCTGCCCTTGAAGGTGTAGTTGATGCCGACATGGTCCTGCAGGTTTGCCCCGACATTTTCGTTGGCGTGAACGACGGGAATGCCCAGACCACCAAGCAGCGTCGATGGACCGACACCGGTGAGCTGCAGCAGTTGCGGCGAATTGACCGAACCGCCCGACAGGATGACCTCGCGGCCGGCACGGGCGGTCTTTGTCTCGCCATTCTGGAGATACTCGACGCCGACGGCACGCTTGCCCTCGAACAGGATTTTTGTCGCCAGTGCATTCATCTCGACGCGAACGTTTTTGCGCTTCGTCGCCGGGCGCAGGAAGGCGCGCGCAGCCGACATGCGGCGGCCGTTCCTGGTGGTGATCTGGTAGACGCCGACGCCTTCCTGCGAGGCGCCGTTGAAATCCGGGTTGATCGGCAGGCCGGCCTGATTGGCGGCGGCGAGATAGCGCTTGGTGAGTGGATGGACGGAGGTCGAGCAGTCGGTGACGTGCAGCGGGCCGCCGACGCCGCGCCATTGGTCGGCGCCGGCCTGATTGTCTTCCAGCGCCTTGAAGGCGGGCAGCAGGTCGTCGAAGCCCCAGCCGGGATTCCCGGCCGCTGCCCAAGCGTCGAAATCCTCGCGCGCGCCCCTGATCCAGACCATGGCATTGATCGAGCTCGAGCCGCCGAGCAGCTTGCCGCGCGGCCAGTGGTCGACATTGCCGGCAAGCCCGGGGTCCGGATCGGCTTTGTAGTTCCAGTTGACCGCCGGGTCGAAGAAGGTTTTGCCGTAGCCAAGCGGCATCTGGACGTAGAAGCGGCGGTCGCTGCCGCCGGCCTCGAGCACCAGCACCGAGAAGCGGCCGGAAGCCGACAGCCTTTCGGCCAGGACCGAACCGGCCGAGCCGGAGCCGACGATGATGAAGTCATATGTTTGCATGGTGGCTGCGGCTGGCTCCGGAATTCGGCTCTAACCTAGGCTTCGGCGCGACGCGGCGTCGCCGGGTCTTCCGGCATCCGATGTGAAAAAAGCGACTGGCAACTTCGTTTGAATTTCGACTTTCGGCGCCAAGAAGATTGATGAAGACCTAACTTGCCCACGCATCGAGTTGATTGAGGACAGCAATCGCTGGATAGGATTTTCGGTTGGGATAAGCATGCCTATGATAGGCATTCCAATAGCTTGTGGCCCTGGTGCGCATCGTACGCATTGTGTTTCGGTTCTGTCGGACAAAACTGGCATAGGCTGATGCGTCCAGATCAGGTATTGCCGCGTAGATATCTTCGGCGATTTCGACGACATATTCGCCCAACAGCAGAACGACGAAGGCGATGCTCCAACTTTCGTTCAGCGAAAGGATCACCCTGGCTGATTTCTGCCGCAAAAAGCCATCTGTCGATCGTGTCAGCAGGCAATGCGACGGAAACGAAAAGCCAAGGTGATGCTCTCGCACGCTTGGCAGAAAATGTAACCGATAAGGAATATAGATGCCCGCTCCATCAGAAATGAGATGCCGGGACGTCGTTCGGTAAGTGTCGTCGACAAAGGGCGTCAGCTCCTCCTCTGCCATGGTGGTCAACATGCTGAATGGGAAAGCCCACTTCGCAACGCCTGAGAATGGCTTTCGTCGTGAACCCATCCACGTTGTGCCCCATGACCAAAGTTGAAACATCTATATACCGGGATCACGTCGGCTGCGCGATGGCGCTGCGACCGCGTCGACGCATCGCCGAATTTCAAGCCCCGCCATCTGAGCTCAGGACCTTGGTCACGCCTTCGCCTGTGCTTTGTCGGCAAGCCCGTCCGGGCATCACAGGCGATAATCGGCGATCTGCTTGAATTCATAGCGCATGATCGGGCGGGCCGGCGTCCTGCGGGCAACGACCTTGAACCCGGCGCGCGCGAAGGTGGAGGCATATCCACTGCCGGAAGCGCTCGGCGACACGTCGGCGTCGAAAGGATAGGCTTCGAGTGCCGGAGCATTTGCGCGCCTTGCGACTTCCAGAGCCTGTGCAATCAGCTGGGATGTTACGCCGCGGCGGCGGTATTGTTTTCGCACGTAGAGGCAGGACAGGGACCAGACCGGCCTGTCGTCCACGCGCTTGAGCTGCCATAGCCGATCGAGCCAGGGCAGGGCATCTCGCGGCGTCAGCTGGCACCAGCCGACAGCCACATCGCCGTCGAAAGCAAGCAAACCCGGAGGCGGACCATGCTGGACGGCTTGCCGGAACGCTGCCTTGTTTTCCTCGCCGGGCCGCTTTCGATAAGATCGACCGATCCGCGCGTACATACACCAACAACGACTGCAGACGGCGCTGTCACCGAACAGGTCCTCGAGCGCCGGCCACAGATCGGGCGTCAATGGGCGAATGCTGAGTTCCATGTCAGCCGTCATTCGCTATCGATGTTGCCCAGTCTAGCGTTCACTGCGCGCTAGCGCACCATAGGTTGCGGTCCATGCGGGGATGTTCGAAACGGGGATTCACTCAGCATCCCCGCCGTGCTCCGGCTCAGCGCAGAAAACCGAGCACGGCCTCCATCAATTCGGCGGGGTACTCGACGTTCGACAAGTGGACCGCGGGCAGGACAACCAGTTTCGCGCCGGGCACCGTCGCCGCGATCAGCTCGCTATGGCTGGCGGCTGTCACAGTGTCGTGGCGGCCGGCGATCACCAGCGTTGGCCTGGAAATCAGCGCTATGGTTCGGCGAAGGTCCGCATCGCGAACCGCCGCAAATAAACCAGCCAGGCCTTGCCGGTCGATGGCCAGCAGCATGGCGCGAAATTCTTCGATGACGGGCTCGTTGGCCGCCAGCATACGCGCAGGAAACCAGTTGCCCAGGAACATCTCGGCGGTTTCCGACATGTCCGGCGCCTGCAGCACGGCGGCAATCCGCTCATCAAACTGCTTTGCCGGTCCGAGGTAGGACGAGGTGTTACTCAGGATCAAGCGCTCGATCCGCTCGGGCGCGTGGATGCCGAGCCACTGCCCGACGAAGCCGCCCAACGACAGACCGAGGAAGTGTACGCGTTCAATGCCCAGGGCATCGAGCAACTCGATCACGTCGCGGCCAAGCCGGTCGAGCGAATAAGCGCCGGCCGGAACGCTCGACCCTCCGTGGCCGCGAAAATCATAGCGCAGAACACGGAAATGCTTCGACAGCTCGTCGACCTGCATGTCCCACATCCGCAACGTGGTGGCGATGGAATTCGACAGCATCAGCACGGGCTTCCCGGCGTCGCCGTCGATGCGGTAGGCGATGCGTGTGCCATCGCCGACGGTCACGAAATCCAGCTCATTCATGGTGAATACACCTTCCTTCTTGGAGCGTTGAATGCGGCAAAGCCTAGCTGCGGCGCGCTTTTGATGATATTACAAAGATGGGACCAACTCTGTAATAAAAGCTGACATGGCCGAATTCACCCTGCACGACCTGCAATGCTTCGATGCCGTGGTTCGCTGCGGCGGCTTTCAGCCTGCGGCGGCCATGCTGCATCGCTCGCACCCGGCTGTGTTCGCCGCCGTGGCAAAGCTTGAGCGGCAACTCGACCTAGTTCTTCTGGATCGCGGCGGCTATCGCGTGCGCCCGACCGAGGCAGGGCTGTCGTTCCATCGCAGGGCACAATCGCTGCTGCGCGAGCTCGAGGGCTTGCGGCTTCATGCTGCTCAGCTGTCAATGGGCGAAGAAAGCGAGATCCATGTGGTGATCGGCGACCTGTGCCCGCGCCCGCAGGCACTGGGCATGCTCGGACGGTTCTTCGCCCAGTGCCCGGGCACACGCCTGCATCTGCACTTCGAGGCGGTGGGCGGGCCGTGGGAGCGCCTCTTCGACGACGAAGCCGATTTGATCCTGCACTGGATCGACAAGAGCGACCCGCGCGTGGAATGGATCGATCTGTGCAAGGTGCCATTCGTTCCGGTAGTGGCGTCGGGCTTTCTGCCGGAGCGGATCAAGCACCCCATCACGCCGGATCAGATGCACGGGTTCACCCAATGTGTCATGCGCGACACGGCCCGCCATTCACCGCAACAAGACTACTTCATGATCGAGGGTGCGCCTCAAT
Source organism: Mesorhizobium sp. WSM4830 (assembly GCF_055811495.1). Classification (NCBI taxonomy): domain Bacteria; kingdom Pseudomonadati; phylum Pseudomonadota; class Alphaproteobacteria; order Hyphomicrobiales; family Phyllobacteriaceae; genus Mesorhizobium; species Mesorhizobium sp. WSM4830. Next base: position 106,267 of record NZ_JBVVQI010000016.1, read on the forward strand.
GCATGGTGGCCGATCAGGGCATGAAGAAGGAAATCATCCTGCAGGGTCTCGGGTGGGGCCACATGCCCCGCTTCCTGATCGAGGAAGAGCTGCGCGACGGACGCCTGCAATCCATTGCCGGTCGTCATCTGCCAGGCCGCACCGAGGAGTTGGTGGTGGCGCGCCGCCGCGACCGGCGCACGGGCCGATCTCGAACCGTCTGTGGGATCATATCGAGCAAGAGGCGCCGACGTTGGGGGCGGTTCCGGTAGAGGGCGAAATGACACCCTAAGCGGCCATGACACGTTTCACATGACAGGGATTTTAGCCGGTTTCGCCACACAACGGTCGCGGGACAAACACCTTGCAGACGGCAGAGTGCGACCCTTTCCGGTCCTCGGCGGCGGACGCGATGAACGGCTCGATTGAGCCCGAAACGAACTTCTGCCACATCGGTAACCTGCCGCCACCTCCTCAGCAAGATATGTGCTATTCTGAGGATATGCCCGCGCCCTCCGACCGATCACCCGACAAGTCGCCGGAAGACGGTGCAGTTGCATCGGATCCGTATGCGGAGCTAGCCAATCGCGGAGATTGGTCCAGGCTTCACCGCGAACTGTCAGACAGAGACCGCCGCAGTGAACTTGGCGGCGCCGAGCTCCAGCGCCTCGGGGAAGCCGCCTACATGCTTGGGCGCGAGGAGGAATTCGTTCGGGACTACGAGAGGGCCTTCGAAGAGCATCTCCGGAACGGACGCGAACGATCTGCAGCGCGTTGCGGCTTCTGGATCGGGCTCACCCTGATGTTTCGCGGAGAATTCGCCCAAGGCAGCGGATGGCTGACCCGTGCCAACCGGCTGGTCGCGGATCATGCGCCGGAATGTGCAGAACACGGCTACCTTCAGCTTCCAATGGTCGAACAATGCCTCGCCGCCGACAGTCCGGACGAAGCATTCGCGCACGCAACACGTGCAGCGGAGATCGGACAGCGCTGCGAAGATTCGGACCTCTTGGCTATCGCGCGCCACCTTCAAGGCCGGATATTGATCCTGCGCGGCGACTATGTGCGCGGCTTCGAACTGCTGGACGAGGTGATGGTTTCGGTCATCTCGGGCCGGCTCTCACCGATCGTTACCGGGCTGGTCTACTGCAGCGTGATCGAGATCTGTCAGAAATTTCATGCCACGAGCCGGGCGAGGGAATGGACATCGGCGCTGGTCGGATGGTGCTCGGGACAGCCCGACATCGTTGCCTTCACCGGCCGATGCCTGATCCACCGGGCCGAAATCCTGATCCTCGACGGCCACTGGGACGAGGCCGGCCGTGAGGCCGGTGTCGCCAGCATCCGCCTTCAGCAGGGGCCCTCGAAGCACCACGCCGGTCCGGCATTCTACCAGAAGGGCGAGGTCTTTCGCCTCCGCGGCCAATGGGACGAGGCCGATGCCGCTTATCGCGCAGCGAGCAGGCTCGGGTTCGATCCGCAGCCGGGGCTGGCGCTTATGCGATTGCAGCAGGGGCACGAGCAGTCGGCCCTTTCGGCGATCCGCCGCGCACTGCAGTCGGTCGACGACATGCCCGGCAAACTCCGCCTCTTGCCGGCTGCGGTGGAAATCACTCTCGCTGTCGGTTCTGCCGATGACGCCTGGGAACTGTGCGAAACACTGCGCGACTGCGCGCGCCAATATTCCGCGGATGCAGTCCGCGCCGCAGCCGCCGAGGCTACCGCGCGGGTGCTGATCCATGCTGGTCGAGCCGCGGAGGCATTGGCCCATATCCGGCGCACAGTGGAGATCCTCTGGGACCTTCGGGCGCCCTATCATCTTGCCCGGATGCGGGTGCTGACAGCGCGGGCCTGTCTCGCAACCGGCGATACTGAAGCGGCGCAGACCGAACTGGACGAAGCGATAAGACTTTTCCGCGAGCTCGGCGCGCGCCCCGACGAAGCCGTTGCCGGCAAGCTGCGGGCGACCATGACGGCGACAGGCAGCGAAGCTCTCACCCCCAGACAGTCGCAGGTTCTGCGCCTGATCGCGTCAGGCCTGACCAACCCGGAAATTGCCGGCGAGCTCGGTTTGAGCCAGCGGACGGTAGACCGTCACGTTAGCGATATCCTGACGCGGCTGAACGTGCGCACGCGCGCGGCAGCCACGGCCTTTGCGATCGAGCACGGCCTGATCGGCATGGGCGTATCTGGGTAATCTTACCCAAGCCAAAATTTCTCGCTGCGTGGGTATTTACGCCGAAGCGGGCAACCGTGGCGCGGGTCTAAACGTCATGGTGTGGTAAAGGCCACAGGAGGTTTTCCCGATGCAAACGAATAATAGCAGCATGAGCGGGCCGGGCGGTGTCTGGCTCGCCACCGGAACGCTGCTGCTGGCGGCTGCGCTCGTCTTTCACGGGCCACCGGACGCGGATTTGTCCGTTCAGATGCAGAATATCGCCGAGGGCCATGGGCGATGGGCTACGGTCCATTGGACGGCGGCAGCGGCGCTGTTCCTGATCGCCGGCGCTTCGTTCCTGAACCTGGCGCTCAACCCCCGGGTCCGGCATTCGCCGATGCTGAGTTCCGCCTGGATGGTGATGGCTCTCGGCGCCCTGACCACGTTCTCCACCGCAGTCGCCGAGGCATCGGTGGTCGCGGTCGCGGCCGACCGGGGTGACACCAACGCTTTCATGACCTGGTGGGCGTTTTCCGGCGGCATGGGTAACGGATTCTGGGCGCTGGCCTTGGCGACAGCGCTTGTCGCGTATCACGACGCCCGCGACAACGTCGGGATACTGCCGCGATGGGCCGCGATCGTCGGCTCGGCGTTCGGTATCCTTTCGGCAACCGGGTGGACACTCGGTGAGCAGCTCGGGATCGGCATCGGAGGTCCGATCTGGCTGATTTCCTCGCTTCTCATGTGCCTGTGGCTCGCGTGGTACGGGCTGTCCTCAAGCAGCGTCCGGTCGGGGCAAGCCACGGCGTAAAGCGCCTGATCCAGCATCATCTTGAGACAGGAGGAAAAAATGTCCCTTCAAACGAAGGAAATCGAGGCGACGATCCACGACATCCACGAATTCTTCACCGACTGGGTGGCGGGCCGATGCCCTGGCGACGACGCGACGTTCAAGAAGAACGCGCTCGACCGGATCAGCGACGATTTGGTCGCCATCATGCCAGGCGGCAGGGCGTTCGGGAAAAAAGACTTCGCAGGTTACATGAAGAGCATCTACGGATCGAATCCGGCCTTCCGTATCAAAATACGCGACATCCGGATCAGCCATCAAAGCGCCGACCTGGCGATCGTGAACTACCACGAATGGCAACGCGACGCGAAGGACTCCGATGAACCGAACAATGGCCGGGTCACGACGATGGTGGTCCGCGATCGCGGCTACAGCCGCGGGCCCGAGATCTTGCAGGTTCATGAAACCTGGCTCCCAGCCGATGTCGTTCAGTCCGCGGATTTCGCGTTCTGAAAAGCCTCGGTCCGAAACGGGCAGAGAAAGGAATTGCGCTGGCGGGACCATCGGCTCTGCCGCCGTCATGGAGCCAGAACTTTGCTTCTTTTTCAGCCCGAATTGATCCACATTCACCTGCCTTTCCAGGCATCGGTCACGTTATCCGCGAAGGCAACGCCTACGCCTACGTCCCGACGCCCTGGCCCGTTTTGTGAAGCACGCCTATCGGCGAGGGCTTGGTTCTGTCGCGCCATCGGGCGCGCCAGCCTTCTCGTTGCAGCCATTTAGAGAACTGCGAACTTCGGTTACAAGATTGCCGGAGCAGGAGCATGGAACCATGAAATGGAGACGAGTCTTGGCCGCTTCAACTGTGCTCGCGATCGTGCTCGTCCTTGGATATTCTGAAGGTTACACAGGTCGGTTCCTGTGTCGCAATTTCAAGGACGGCTGGTTTGAAAGAAGTGGGTTTATGGCGTGCTATAGAGCGCCATAGCCCACATCGATTTGACCGTTTTCCGCCGATATTGTTGAAAAGTCACCCAGCCAACCGCCTGACACATTCCGTTAGAATCTCGTTTCAGGACGAGGTTGATCGCGTATCACGAATACGCCGCCAGCTCGGCTACGGTATGCAAGCGTACTGGTTGCGCTCGTCTAGCTTCGCGCCGCATCTTTTCAACACTGTCGACCGATAGCCGAATTTCAGGCGGCGACACCATTCAGTGGCGTTGACCTGTCTGTGCCGTGACGATACGGGATCGGGACAATCGGCTTCGAGAGGATTGGCCAAATGGTGCATTACGCGGACGGGCGGCCGATCGGCGATCTGACGCTCAGGACGCTGGCCATGCCTTCGGACGCCAATGCGGCAGGCGACATTTTTGGCGGCTGGGTGATGGCGCAGATGGATCTCGCCTGCGGCATCCGCGCCGCCGAGCGCGCCAAGGGCCGCGTGGTGACGGCGGCAGTGAAGGAAATGTCCTTCGCCAAGCCGATGAAGATCGGCGACACGCTGTGCATCTATACGCATGTCGAACGCGTCGGCCGCACCTCGATGACGCTCAAGGTCGAGGCCTGGGCGCAGCGCTATCTCTCCGACCTGATGGAGAAGGTCACCCATGCCGACTTCGTCATGGTGGCGCTGGACGGCGAAGGCAAGCCGAAGGCGGTTCCGGCCGAAGGCTGACCGGCCTGATTCCAGAAGACGGATTTATACAGCCGTCTCTCCCGCGCGGGGGATGCGGACAGCGATCCCGCGTGGTCTTTGGCCAACGGGTTCCCGCATGCGCGCCTGCAGCGCGACCGACGGGATCTTGGGAGGAAAGACAATGCGTCAACACATGCTGAACGCTGCCCTGGCGGGTGCCTTTGCAGCCTTGCTCTGCCTGTCGTCCGCGAGCGCTTTTGCCGAGGTCAAAAAAGGCGATCCAGGCGCTACCTGCACGTCGGAAAACCGCACCATCAACGGGCAGGCGGCCAAGTGCGAGATCTGCTCGGCGACGAAATGCGATACCAGCGGCACGACGGTGAGCAATTGCCGCAAGGAGACGACTACGACCTGCACGATTGGCGGGCGGGTGGTCAGTCCCAACCCGAAATGGAACCGGATCGAGAAGCTGCCGAAGAGCAAGATGCAGTTACAGCAGTAGGGCTCGTCCAGGGTTATCCCAGGCAGGTTCAAACCCTTGTAGCGCAAGGGTTCAGCTGTGCATGGCGTCGAACTTCTCGCGCGCGGCCTTGACGCGCTCTGTGTTCTTGCGCGCCCATTCGCCGAGCGCATCGACCGGCACAAGCAGCTCGTAGCCAAGATCGGTCAATTCGTAGTCGACCCGCGGCGGGATGGTCGGGAACACCGTGCGGGTGACGAAGCCGTCGCGCTCGAGCCCGCGCAAGGTGGTGGTCAGCATCTTTTGCGAAATTCCGCCGACGGCGCTGCGCAGCTCGTTGAAACGCAGTGGCCCGTTGCCGAGCTTGCCAACGACGAGCACCGTCCATTTGTCGCCGACGCGCTGCAGGATTTCCGAGATGGCGCGGCAGTCCTCGGTGCGGTGCGGGTGCCTTGGTAACAAAAAAGTGCCTCCTTGCACATTGAGCGGGTAGTTACTCATATAGCTCAGGTATCTAAACGATACCAGTATTCCCGTAAGGAGAGCCCCCTCTATGTCAAAACCCAAAATCGCCATCATCATTGGTTCGACCCGCGCGGCCCGCTTTGCCGACGTCCCGACCCAATGGATTGCCAAGATCGCCAAGTCGCACGCCGACATCGACGTTGAAGTCGTCGACCTGCGCGATTTCCCGCTGCCGTTCTTCGATGAGGTCGCATCCTCCGCCTGGGTGCCGTCGCAGAACGACGTGGCGCAGCGCTGGCAAAAGAAGGTCGCCGGATTCGACGGCTTCATCTTCACCGCCGCCGAATACAATCATGGCCCGACGGCCGTGCTGAAGAACGCCATCGACTACGCCGCCAACGAGTGGAACAAGAAGCCGGCCGGCTTCGTCGGCTATGGCAGCGTCGGTGGCGCGCGCGCGGTCGAGCAGCTGAGGCTGCATGCGGTCGAGTTGCAGATGGCGCCGGTGAAGTCCGCCGTCCACATCGCCTGGTCCGATTTCCTTGCCGTCAAGCAAGGCGACAAGAAGCTCGACGAGTTCGAGCACCTCAACCAGGCGGCAACCGCGCTGGTCAACGATATTGCATGGTGGGCCAGGGTGCTGAAGACGGCGCGTCAGGCCGATGCCGTCGCCGAGGAAGTCAAGGCGGCCTGAGCACAGGTTCGAACAGTCCTCCCAAGGATTAATTCTCCCAAGCATTGGGGCGGCGCATGCGCCGCCCTTTTTGTTCACACGGCATGAGCGTCCGGCGCTTGCCGTGGCCTGATGATGCAATCGGCAAGGCGGTCCATCTCATTCAGTTCGTCGGCGTGATGCTGGCCCCACTGGCAAAGTGCCAGCAGGATGGGCTCGAGGCTGAGGCCGAGCCGCGTCGCCGAATATTCGACGCGCGAGGGCATCTCGGCAAAGATCTCGCGGCGCACGAGGCCGTGCTCTTCCATTTCGCGAAGCTGCTGGATCAGCACTTTCTGGGTGATATCGGGCATCAGCGCCTGCAGCGCCGACAGCCGCCGGGGCCCGTCGAAGAGATGGTACAGGATTACCGCCTTCCAGCGGCCCGAAATCACCTTCAGCGCGCGCTCCGCCGGCAGCATCGGCAGTCTCTTGATCAGCTTGGCCATGGTCACCTCCCGGTCAGCAGTGGACAAATCGGTGTGTAGTCGAAGCAAGGCAGATAGTGGCAAACAGCGGCCGATGCCAACAGCGATCGGCGCATGCGATGAGAGCCATTCAACTGAACCGTTTCGGCGGGCCCGACGTTCTCGACATAGTCGTGGTGCCGAAGCCTGATCCGCAAGCCGGCGAGGTCCTGGTCCGCGTTCATGCGGCCGGGGTGAATTTCTTCGAAGTGCTGATGCGTAGGGATCGCTATGCGGTGACGCCGCAACTGCCGATGATCCCTGGCGTCGAGGCCGCCGGGATCGTCGAGGCGCTCGGGCAGGGGGTGGAGGCTTCCTTGCTCGGCACGCGCGTCGCCGCGCCGTTGCTCTCCTCGAGCCGGCCGTTTGGCGGCTATGCCGATTATGTGACGATCGACGCAAGCCTGGCCGTGCCCTTGCCGGATGCGCTCTCTTTCGAAGACGCGACGGCATTGATGGTGCAAGGGCTGACGGCGCTGCATCTATCGCGGCAAAGCCCGCCGGCCGGCAAATCGGTGCTGGTCGCGGCTGCCGCGGGTGGCGTCGGCTCCCTGCTTGTCCAGCTTGCCAAGCGCGCCGGGGCGAGCCGTGTCATCGCGGCAGCCGGCAGCAAGGCCAAGCTCGACCTTGCTTTGTCGCTGGGGGCCGACGCTGCCGTCGATTACAGCAAGACGGATTGGCCGGAGCACGTCCGGGCAGCGACAGGCGGCGCTGGCGCCGACATCATCTACGACATCGTCGGCGGCCCGCTGACGGCGGTTGCGCTGGAGGCTTTGGCGCCTTGCGGAGAGTTGGTGTTTGCCGCACTGGGGAGATACAGGCTCGGCGCCCCGCAGATGGAGGCGATGATCGGTCGCAACCAGTCGCTGAGGGGTTTTGCCCTGCTGCCGCTACTGTCTACGGACGGACTCCGTGACGGTCTTTTGGAGCTTTTCGATCTGGCCGCGAGCGGTGAGCTCAAGGTGACCAACGGCGGCCGCTTCCCGCTCGACCAGGCCAGCCACGCGCATCGCCTGCTGGAGGAGCGCGGCGCTACCGGCAAGGTCGTCTTGATACCTTAGTAGGTGCTCGGCAGGAGCCGAGGATCCGGGCGTGTGCCGTATAGGCCGTCAGCGAACCCGGTAGAACGGGTTCGGCAACAGGAACAGCTTCTCGGCATGCCCGCCGAACAGGTCGGATGGCTGGTCACCGACATTGGCAATTATCGTGTAGCCGGCCTTTTCGATTTCGGCCCTTATGGGTGCCTTGAAATCTGCGGCGGAGCCGTATTTGGCCCCAGGCTGGACCATGTAAAGTTGCTCATAGCCGGCATAGCCGGCCGACTGCAGGTTCTGTTCAGTTGCCTTGCGCTGGTCCTCCGGACGTCCGGTGATGAAGAACACCGTGACTTTCGCCGTTCGCGCCTGCCGGAAGACCTCCAACACCGGGTCAATGGCCGGATCCTTCGCAAGCTGGTCCCAGGCGGCCCAGCCACAGGGACCGTCGATTGCGATGTCGCAGGCGCCGCCGATCGGGCGGCCGAAATTATCACGTGTGATCACTTCCCAGTTGGCCAAAGCCGTCTCGTCGATGTCGAGCACCAGTGCGGGGCGAGGCACCTCCATTGCGCGCTTGACGATCCAGTCGCCTGCCTGCTTCGCCACAGCGGCAAGGTCGCGATCATAGTCGCCGGAATCATGATAATTGGCAGCCGCCAGCATCGCATCGCCGACATTGGCTGGCTGGGACGGGCTTGTGAGAAGGAGCGAGTCGGAACGCGCCGGCGCAGGAACATTTGTGCCGATCGTCAGCACGATTGCCCCGACACGCGCAATTCTATTCCAACCAATCGCCCGCATCACGAGACTCTGCGGTCACGAGAAGTCGGCTGTCAAGCGAGGTCTTCCACGGTAGTGTCTCAGTTTGAAATTTGAAACTCGCGAAAGCGCCTATCCCGGTTTGCTCGCCTGGGCGAAACCGCCTATGTGCTCAGCGGAAAGTATGGAAGGCACCCAATGTCAGATCCGATTCAGTTGCTACCATTCGCCTTGTTGACAGTCCTCACAGCAATCCCCGCGTGGGTGCTGTTTGGACGACTAAGAATGTCTCGGGCGTGGGCGCTTCTCTCTGTGGTCCCGTTGGGAATGATAATCATTCTCTGGGTCGTCGCGTATAAGCGCTGGCCAATTCAGGAGGCAGCAATTGCCCATCGGACCTAAAGGCCAGAAGCGCCCCACCGATGTGATCGGCAACGCCGTCCGCGTCATGCGCATGCAAGACTCCTGCGAGGAAGTCGTGCTTCGGTGGCCAGGCACGCCGCCACCGCCTGACTACGATGGACCGTCGTCTTAATTTCAAACTGAGACACTACCCTTCCACAGGTTCTCGAGACTGCGACGCTGAATTGGACATTCCAGATGCCGAATGTCTCTATGGGTTGCTGCAAGCTACACGATTTCCGCCGTTGCGGTCTTTCCCTCCGACAGGTGACGCACCGCCGAAACCGCCGGCGGAAGTGCGTCACCCGAAGTCATAGCCACCACGGCCTTTGCCGTACGCTATGCCGCCTGAACGATCTCGACCAGCTCGACGTCGAACACGAGATCCCGTCCGGCCAACGGATGATTGCCGTCGAGCTTGACGCTGGTGTCGTCTACGCCGACGACTGTTACCGGCATCGGGCGCCCTTCTGGGGTTCTGACCTGCAATCGAGTGCCGATATCGACGTTGATGTTGTCTGGTACGCGGGCGCGATCGACGGTCATGACCGCTTCGGGGCGGTGGGGGCCGTAGGCGGCGTCGGCGGGAATGGTGACGGTGCTTTTCGCGCCCACCTCCATACCCTCGACATGGGTTTCGAGACCGGCGATCACTTGTCCTTCACCCAGCGTGAATTGCAGCGGTTCGTTGCCGGAAGAATCGAACTGAGTGCCGTCAGCCAGGCGGCCATTGTAATTGATGCGCACGGTGTCGCCATTCTTGGCCTGTGTCATGATAGCCATCCTTTGAAAGTTTCGAGGGGCCGGCCAAAGCTCACGGTCCCGTCCTCGATCATCCACGCACTCGGGTGCGCGGGGCGAAACGCTAAAACTAGGGACCTGGCTGCCGATGTAAACCCCGATTGAGCTACGCCGGCATGATGCCGCCGGCGCTCGCTGCCTTCGGCAGGAGTGCGCCGGTCTACCGGTCATGCCGGCTCAACCCATTCAGGCGGCGTGCAAATGGTGGCTAGATCAGGTGATGGCCGCCATCGATGCGGATTGTCTCGCCGGTCGTGAAGTCGCTTTCCATGAGATAGACATAGGCGGCGGCGACGTCGGCAGCGGCCGGAATTTTTCTCGATGGCAACCGGGCAGCCATGTCGGCAAGGAAGCCGGACTTGGCTTCTCCAACGATCACGCCGCAAATGGGTTGAGCAGAAGGCCGAGAGAACAGGATCGTCTACATTCGAGCGGCTATTATCGGCTCGCCCGAACCGCGGTGATGATCAAGGCATGCGAGTCGAAAAGCACACCGTCCGCGGTCAAATGCGCGTCGAGCAGATCGCGCAACCGCCGCAGCGCCGCATCGGCATCCACATCTGCGCGGGCGAGCGGATCCTTGACCAGTTGCAGGCCAAGCAAAGCGTCATAGGCCGCATCGACGTCCCTGCCGTAGAAGACCGGCTCATGCACTTCGGCGAAGTCGATCGACACAAATCCGGATGCACGCAAGATCTCCGCGGTGATGGCGGGATCGCCAAGCGAAAACGGGGTGGCGGCGCCCGCCGATATGGCGGTCCCCGGCGCAATTGCCCGCTGAATGGCAGTCGCCCATTCGTTGCGGTTCTGGCCCTGCCATACCATCCATACAAGACGCGCCCCTGGTCGCATCGCCCGGGCGATGTTGGCGAACGCCGCCGCCGGATCGGCAAAGAACATCACGCCAAACCGACTGATGCACAGATCGAAGCCCGCCGGCGGAAACACCAGCAATTGCGCATCGCCGCGCTCAAAGGCGACGTTTCGCAATCCCTCTTCCGCGCTACGCCTCCGGGCGATCTCGAGCATCTGCGCCGATACGTCCACGCCAAGCACGCTGCCTTCCACCGCGACACGGGCGGCATCGCGAGAGGATTGTCCCGAACCGCATCCGATGTCGAGCACGCGATCGCGCGTTCCCGCCTTGACCGCAGCCCTGAAGACCTCGTTGTGCCGTCGCAGTTCGGCGTCGTAAAAATCAGCGCAGTTCAACACCATCGCACGCCTGCCTGGAGATGGGGCCGGCAGCATTTCCGGCCGCTCCGCTCTGATCTTTTCGCGTCGGGTCAGCCCAGGACTGTCAACCGCGCCGTGCCACCTCGATCGCAGCAACGTCTATTTTCTTCATCTCCATCATGGCGTCGAATGCGCGCTTTGCTTCATCGCCGCCGGCGGCCATCGCTTCGGTCAGCACGCGCGGCGTGATCTGCCAGGAGATGCCCCACTTGTCCTTGCACCAGCCGCAGGCACTCTCCTGGCCGCCATTTCCGACGATGGCGTTCCAGTAGCGGTCGGTCTCCTGCTGATCGTCGGTGGCGATCTGGAAGGAGAAGGCTTCGTTGTGTTTGAACGCGGGCCCGCCATTGAGGCCGAGGCAGGGGATGCCGGCGACCGTGAACTCGACCGTCAGCACGTCGCCCGCCTTGCCGGACGGGTAGTCGCTGGGAGCGCGGTGGACGGATTTCACCGAGCTGTCGGGAAAAGTCTCGGCATAGAAGCGGGCCGCGGCCTCGGCGTCCTTGTCGTACCAAAGGCAGATCGTGTTCTTGGCGATTGTCATTGCTGGTCCCTTTGCTTTCGAAATCAATCTGGGCTTTTGAAATCAACCCGGGTTTTCACAGCCGGCCGCGGCGTTGCACCACGAACATGGAAATGCGCTCGTGCCATCGACGTTCCGAAAGCAACACCTGCCCGGAATCAAGCTACCACGGCTGGTGCTTTCAGGACCAGATGCGGCCAGTGACTCGAACCGGCGATGGTCGGCCTGGTCCGACCGGCGGCCTCACTTTTTGCGTGGGGCAGCGCCGCTTTGCTCAAGGTCGCGCTGGCTTTCCGTTGGCGCGCCGTTGCCTCAGAAGGCGCATAAGCAAGTTCCGTCTGTCCTTGCGCGGGACGAGTTCGATGTCGCTGACAAGTTTTGCGCCGCCCTTGTGCCGCTCCAATGTGATCTTGCGGCTGTGGAAGGCCTCCAGTTCGGCGCGGTGCGCCACGCTTATGATGGTGACCTTCGGCAATTCGCGAATGATCATCTCCATCATCTTGTCCTGGCTCTTCTCATCGAGCGCCGACGTTGCCTCATCCAGCACGATGATATCGGGGCGGTGCAGCAGAAGACGCGCGAAGGCGAGGCGCTGCTTTTCGCCACCCGACAAGGTCTGGTCCCATGGCGCATCCTCCTCGATCCTCTCGTTGAGATAATCGAGTCCCACCTTGTCGAGGGCAGCCTTGATCTTATCCAGCGTCCAGTTGTCGGCGGCGCCCGGATAGGCGACTGCGCGGCGAAGCGTCCCGGTCGGGATGTAAGGCCGTTGCGGCAACATGAACAACCGTCTGTCGGCGCGGATGTTGACGCTGCCGCTACCCCATGGCCACAGACCCGCGACGGCCCGCACCAGCGTGCTCTTGCCCGAGCCGGATTCGCCGGCGACGAGCACCCGTTCGCCCGGTTCGATCACGACCTCGGTTTCCTTGACCACGGCGGTGCCGTCGTCGAGCGACACGGAGAGATTGTTCAGGCTGAGCATCGCATCGCCGCCGGTTTCGCCGCGCTGTATGCGTCCCAGCGTGTTGCTCTGCTCCGCCCGCTCGAGCCCGTCGAGCGACATCATCAGCGAGGCGATGCGCCGTGCAGAGGCGTTCCAGTCGGCGAGACGGGGATAGTTGTCGACCAGCCATCCGAACGCGCCCTGCACGATGGCAAACGCCGAGGCAGCCTGCATGACCTGTCCAAGTGTCATGCTGCCTTCGAGGAACTTTGGAGCGCAAAGCAAGACCGGCACGACAGGCGCAAACAGGCTCGACCCCTGCGACACCAGCGCCGTGCGCATGTGCTGGCCTGCAAGGAGCGCCCATTGCCTGAGCACATGGCCGAACGTCTTGTCGATGCCGCTACGCTCTTCCTCCTCGCCGCCGAGCAATGCGATGCTCTCGCCGTTTTCCCGCACGCGCGTCAGCGTGTAGCGGAACTCGGCTTCAGCCTGATTTTTTCCCTCGGAGAGGCGGACGAAATGGCGGCCGATGACCGCCATCGAAGTGGACGTGATCGCGGAATAGAGCACCGCGGTGATGACCAGGAAGCCGGGAATGGTGACGGTCGAACCTGCGATCGGCAGGGTCAGGGCGCCGCCGATCGTCCAGAGCACCACGATGAAGGTCGAGGCCGACAGAAATGCGACGATGACACCGGCGATGAAATCGACGGGCGATTCGGTGGCAATCCGCAAATCCTCGGCGATGCGGGCTTCGGGGTTGCTGTGGTCGCCGCCGACGAGATTCAGCTGATAGTAGCGGCCGCTCGCCAGCCAACGCGCGATGACCGCTGTGGTGAGCCAGGAACGCCAGCGGCGCTGTATCCTCATGCGAAAGAAGACTTGTGCCACCACAAGGCTTGCGCTTCCGAACACGAGTGGCAGGAACACGGCGCTCAGCCAATATACGGTATGGGCATCGCGTTGCTCGATGGCGTCGAAAATTGCGCGATTCCAGACATTGATCCCATATTGGAAGCCGACATTGGTGACGATCAGAACCAAAAGCCCGATCGTCAACGGCCAAGCGACCCTGTCGCCACTGCTACCCCAATAACCGCGCGCGCTGATCCAGAAGCGCTTAAGCAGGTATCTCTTGCGCGCCCGCTCGGCCTCTTCCGGCGTCAGCTCAGGATCGGGTTCGATGACATCCGGCAGCGGCGCGGGCTCGCCGACGACCTCTGACGCGACTTCGACGGTCGATTGTTTCTCGCGGCGCAACTTCTCGGCATCGCGCGATTGGGCGCCGTCAACCGATTTCGGCTTTAATTTAGCCTCGGGCATCCGGCGATAACGGCTTAAAAATCAGAAGGTTTCATAGCGTCCGCTCGAGATGCCGGATGCCAACAACGCCACGGCTTCTCAGCTGTTCCGGTGCTTGCAGCAGTTTTCGAATGAGAGGCTTTGATCGTTGCGGGCGGCAGGCCGCCGAGCGTCGGCTTAGCGGCGCGAGAAGTGCCATCGGCCCGAGTCAACAGGATCGAGGAGGAGAGATCATCTCGATTGCGATCGTGAGCATCTGCTGCCCAGCCCGACCGTGCCAGCGCTGAATTCCGGAACAAGGGTGCGATTTTGCCGTTGAGCCAGAAACTGGAAGCGACCCGCATGTCCGAATTGCCGAATGAAGAGATCGAAGGGCGGCTGAACGCCCAGCGCGAGACTCTGGCGCTGGTCGTTGCGCTGCTTGCCAGCAAGGATACGGCACCCGAGCGAATATGGGCCGAACTGGAGGCCCGTTTTCAGTTTCAGAACAGTCAGGAGGACCCCGGCGTCCTGCCAAGCAGCGCATTCGCCATCGAGGCTGCGAAAATGCGGGAGTTCAAGCTGATCGCCGAAGAGGCGAGGGCGCGCAATGCCGAATGGAACGGCAGGGACAAGCCACAGGGCGCCAGCTGAAACCCCGGCGAGTGGTTGCAGGACCGGCTATTTTACGGTGACTGAGCAAGCGTCAGCTTTGCTGCAAAAGTGCGCGCGCCAACTCTTGCCATTCCTCGTCAAGCGTTAAGGTCGACGGCGCCGCATTGCTGCGGCGATACCAGTATTCCGCATTCGACTGGTCGCCTTCCTTGCGGTGGAGATAGGCATGCACGTGCATGCCCGCCGTATCGTCGCGCTGCTGCGCGCACTCGTGCGCCTTAGCCCAATCGCCCTTTGCATCCCACCACAGCGCCTGCAGGGCAGGGCTCAAGCCGGCTGGCGGCTGTGCTTTGACAATCGAATCCCTGAAGGCTCGCAGATCCATTTTTCACCATAGCGACGGTACAGGGCGCCGATAATAACCGCGCCGGCAGCCGACCGCTAGCGCGCATCGGGCGGGATGACCGGAATGGGTGTCGGAAGCGGATAACCGCGCGGCCAGGCACTTGATTCGATCTCCACGTCCGCAATGGGTCCGCGAGTCGCCGTTGCCTGCACGGGCTGGAGAGCGGATGCTCCTTTTCATCTCGTCGCGAACGTGATGATCTCTGGGCTCGAAGGGCCAAGTGGGCTGCCGTCAAAGCCGCCGAATTGCTGTTCGATCCGTAGCCCCGCTTTCCCCAGCAGGGTCGATAAGGCGTCCATGTCGAGGAATCGCAAGGTGCTGCGACTAATTTGCGGAAGGCTCGGATGCTTTCCGCCGAACCTGTGGGTGAATGTCACCGTCTGTCCATCGAACGGCATGATCACCTCTGTTGTGATCTGCACCAGAGACCCGTCAGGCAGCTCAACGACGACCGCATTTTCGGGTGTCCAGTGCTCCCACGCCCGCACCGAAGGGTTCCGCGTTTCGAAAGCGAAGCATCCGCCTGGCACAAGGGCATGTCGGACAGCCGCCATGAAATCCCCCAGGTCTTCGTCGCTGACAAGGGCCTGGAATGCGTGCCCAGTCATCACAATGAGATCAAACTCGGCTGTCCAGCCGGTCGATTGGAGATCGCCGAGGACCCATTCGATATCCGTGCGCGTTCGTGCGCGATTCAACACGCCGGGTGCTGGGTCGATGCCGCAGAGCCGCCCTGAATGTCCCGCCAGGCGTGCCTCGTGAAGGAGGGTGCCCGTTCCACATCCGACATCAAGCACCGCGTCTGCTGTTAGAATGCGGGGTAGGTAGAAATCATAGTCGTCGCGCGCAGATCTCGGGTGCCAGGCATCGTAGACGGCAGCGAGATACGGGTCGGCGAAAAGCTGGTCGACCATAGGCGGTATTCCCAATCAACTTTGACTGTGCGAGCGGTGTCGCCGCGAGCATATAGCCATAAATCGCGCCGCTTCTTACCGCACGACCTCGCGGTGGCCGCCGGGCAGGCGGGTGGCGATGAGCTTGTCGATGCGGCGGCCGTCGAGATCGACCACCTCGAAGCGCCAGCCTTGCGCGTCGACACATTCGCCGGTCGCCGGCAGATGGTGCAAATGCGACAGCACATAGCCGGCGACGGTTTCGTAGTCGCGGTTCTCGGGCAGGTCGATGCCGAGGACCTCCGCCATCTCGTCGGCCTGCATGTAGCCGGCGAGCAGCCATGAGCCGTCCTCGCGCTTGACGGCGTTTTCCTCTTCGCCGGCGTCGAGATCGGAACGGAAGACGCCGGTGATCGCTTCCAGAATGTCGGCCGGGGTGACGATGCCTTCGAAATGGCCGTATTCATCATGAACCAGCGCCATCGGCACGTCGGATTCCTTCAGCGTCGCAAGCACGTCCAGCGCATCGGCCTGGTCATGCACGATTGGGGCCGTGCGCACGTGCCGGCGCGGGTCGAGAGCGCGACCGCCGAGCATCGCCGCCAGCACGTCGCGGGTCTGGACGACGCCGATCATGGCGTCGACGCCGCCGTCGCCGGCCGGCAGGCGCGAATGCTGGGTGTCCATCAGCAGCTTCCTGATGGCCGCCTCGTCGGACTGCAGATTGATCCAGTCGACCTCGGTGCGCGGCGTCATCACCGCGCGCACGGCACGGTCGCCGAGACGCATGACGCCGGCGATCATGCGCCGTTCGTCGGATTCGATGGTGCCGTGGTGCTCGGCTTCGGCGACCAGCATCTTGATCTCCTCGTCGGTGACCTTATCCTCGCTCTGGCCGTGCTGGCCAAGCAGCCACAGCAGGGCGCGGCCGGAAAAATCGAGCAGGAAGACCAGCGGCGCCGAAACGCTGGCGAGGATGGTCATCGCCGGAGCGACCCTGACGGCGACCCGTTCGGGGTCGCGCAATGCGATCTGCTTGGGCACCAGTTCGCCGATGACCAGCGAGCCATAGGTGATGATGGCGACGACAATGCCGACACCGAGCGGGTCGGCAAGGCTTTCGCGGACGCCGGCCGACGCCAGGAAGGTGGCCAGCCGCTCGCCGAGCGTGGCGCCGGAAAAGGCGCCTGACAGGACGCCGACCAAGGTGATGCCGATCTGCACCGAGGACAGGAACTTTCCCGGATTGGCGCCGAGCGCCAGGGCCCGGCCGGCGCCCTTGACGTTGCGGTCGATCATCGCCTTGAGGCGCGCCGGCCGCGACGAGACGATGGCGAGCTCGGACATCGACAGAAGGCCGTTCACGCAGATGAGGACGACCACGATGGCAATTTCAGCATAAAGCATGCCGGTCCATAGCATTGCCGCGCGGTTTTCGAAAATAGGACGGTCGCGCTTTTTAAATTTAGCGAGCGGAGCAGTCAGGCGGCCCCCATGCCGCATCCCAGGGCGGCGCGGAAAAATGCTCGATCAGGGCGTCGACGACGACGCGCACCTTTGGCGCGAGATTGCGTGTTACCGGCCAGATGGCATGCACCACCGTGTTTTCGACAAGACAGTCCGACAGAACCATTTCGAGCTCGCCGCGCCTGATGCTGTCGGCCGTCAGCCATGTCGGCAGATAGACGATGCCGCAGCCGGCCAGTACAGCATCGAGCATCGGTTCGCCGTGGCCGAGCACTAGCCGCGCCTTGGGCGCGAACTTTTCGAGGCGGCCGTCGGCATGCCTGATGGTCCAGGGATGGACCGTGCCGTCGCGGCCGTAGCCGATGAGACTGTGCCTGGCCAGGTCCTCGATCGAGTGCGGCCTGCCATGGGCGTCGAGATAGGCGGGGGCGGCGACGATGGCCGAACGTTGGGCATAGATGCGGCGCGCGGCGATCGACAAGCTGTCGTCGAGGTCGCCCATGCGGACCGCCAGGTCGATGCCTTCCTCGATCAGGTCGACGCGCCGGTCGTTGAACGAGATTTCCATCGTCAGATCCGGGAATTTCTTGGAAATGCCGAACAACAGCGGGGCGACGCACCGGCGGCCGAAGGCCAAGGGCAGGTCGACGCGCAGCCGCCCGGAAGGCACCTGCTTGCGCGATGCCAACAGCGACTGGGCGGCTTCGATCTCGGCCAGTGCCCTGACGCAGGCTTCGTAGTAGCTCAGGCCCTCACTGGTCGGGCTCAGGCTGCGGGTGGTGCGGTTGAGCAGGCGGACGCCCAATCGCTGTTCCAGCTGTGCGATCGACTTGCCGACCGCCGATTTCGTGACATGCAGCCGTGCGCCGGCGCCGGTGAAGCTGCCGGCCTCCACCGCGTGAACGAATGCGACGATGCCTTGCAAATTGGCCGATTCCAATGAAGCGCTCCTATTGTAGAATTTTACTCCTTAATCTGTTGCGGAACATGCCACATGGAAGCACTTTTCTCCATAGTGAAACGGCGTAAATGTCTCGCGCAACCATCAACCACGGAGCGCGAACCAAATGAGCACCGAAAACAGATCCTGGAAGATGACCGGTTTCGGCCTGTCCAGTTTGAAGCCGGCTGAGGGAAAGCTGCCCCAACCCGGGCCGCATGATCTTCTGGTACGCGTCACAGCGGTATCGCTGAATTACAAGGACAGGATGATCGTCGATGGCGTGCTGATACCGGACCTCAGCTTTCCGTTCGTGCCGACATCGGACGCGGTAGGCGAAGTGGTCGCCACCGGCAGCGAAGTCAGCCGCTTCGGCATCGGGCAGCGCGTGCTCGGCCAGGTGATCGCCGACTGGCCGGACGGCGACGCCCCGCCGGTGCTGCACAAGCATACGTTGGGTTCGTCACTGCCCGGGACGCTGTCCGAGCATGTGCTTTTTCACGAGGATGCCGCCGTGGCGGCGCCGCCGTCGCTCAGCGACGTCGAGGCATCGACGCTGCCGATCGCGGCGCTGACGGCGTGGTTCGCGCTGGTCGAGGCGGCCAAGCCGATCCCGGGCGAAACCGTTCTCATCCAGGGCACCGGCGGCGTGTCGCTGTTTGCGCTGCAGTTTGCCGCCGCCTTCGGCCTGCGCGCCATCGTCACCTCGAGCAGCGACGAGAAGCTCGATCGGGCGAAGGCGCTCGGCGCCTGGAAGGGGATCAACTATCGCAGCCAGCCGGCATGGGACGAGGCGGCGCGCGAACTGACAAACGGCGCCGGCGTCAGGCATGTGCTGGAAATGGTCGGCGGCGACAATGCGCGGCGCTCGCTCAATGCGCTGGGCGCCGACGGCAGGCTGTCGCTCATCGGCCTTCTCGGCAGCATGGAGCTCAGTTTCCCGATCATTCCGTTCCTGCGCAACCGGATCGTCGTACAAGGCATATCGATCGGCCACCGCCGTGCTTTCGAGCGGATGAACCAGGCGATCGAGACGCTCGCGATCAAGCCGGTGATCGATAAGGTGTTTGGCTTCGACGAGGTGCCGCAGGCATTTGAGCGTCTGGAGACGGGACCGTTTGGCAAGATCGTGATCACCGTGCCCTGACCTCGTCGGGACGAAAATGGCTGTCAGACGGGAAGGCCGATTGCGCGCCTACGGCAGTTGCAGCAGGACGCCGATGATGGCCTTGCCGTCGGTGAAATAGGCATCGCCTTCGCCGTTGCGCCCGGTCTTTGTGGCGCCGACGCCTGGTATCTCGCTGGTCGAGATCAGCATGCCGGCGGCGGAGAGATCGCGCATCAGCGCATCGCGCTCGGCGTCGATGTCGGGGCCGATGTGATGGGTGATCGCGCCGGTGTCATGGCTGAGGCCGACGCCGCGGTCAAAGCTTGCCGAGCCAAGCCAAAGCGGGCGGCCGTCGTCGCCGGTTGAATCGGTCTGCCAGAAGCGGACGTGGTGGCGCCGGTCGGCGCTGTCGCCGACCGGTTTTTCGAAGGCTAGGTCCTGGGCGCGTCCTTCGAACAAAAGCCGGCTGACCGGCGCATCGGGATAGGGGCGGTTAAACAGCACGCTTTCGCCGATCTCGATCGCGGTCTTCAGTGTGACCGCGTCTGCCGTATCCCAGCCGGCGACGGCAAAGGCATGGACAAGCTCCTTCTTGGTGCCGACCAGGCCGACATTGATCGGATCGCCCGGAATGCCTTGCGGCGTGTGCGTCACCATCTCGAATTGCTGATTGCGAAAATTGCGGTCCCGCAACGTCCAGAACTCAGGCGCGGCGAAATAGGCGAGCGAAAGATAAGCGGCACAGCATGCCACCAGCCAGGTCGTTGCACGTCGTCGAAGGCTTCGTTGGCTCAAGAGGCACCACCCAAGCGTCTGCGCACCATCTTAATCGGCGCAGCAGGTCTTGGGCAGGGGCCGCAATCAGCGGCAGGCGCGGTAGCCGTTCTTGCGGTTCTTGATGTCGAAATGGAAATGGTTGCGGTGGTCGTAATTGTAGCCGGGGCCGAGCACGGTGGTGAAATACTGGCAGCCGTCGGCGCGCACATTGTTGAGGAAGCCGCGTGTGCGGAAGGCGAACAGGCCGGGCTTGCGGACGTCGATGTCGTCGCCATTGTTAAGCTCAATGCTCATCACGTCGAGCGCATTGCCCTTGCCGTGTTCCGACAAGACACCTTCGCCGGCAATCCTGCGGCAGGAATAGCTCGAGCCCTGGTGGATGGTCTTGACGCCTGAAAAATAGCGCCAGCGGGCCGACGGGACGAGTTCGTTCCTTGTCCAGCCGGCAAAGGTGGCGGCCATGTCGCAGGTCAGCGTCGCCGCCGGCTTCATCTCGACGCTGCCGATGGCCGAGACCTTGACCGGATAGTCGATGCCGCACTGGCCTTCATGGATCGGCGCAACGTCGGTGTAGACGACGCCGAGGCGCTTCAGTTCCTTGCGGCAATCGATCTCCGTGGCCGGCATCTGTTCGGCCGGCGACATCGGATTGTCCATGCGCGGATAGGCGGCCGTCATATAGGGGTTGGACGGGACGAGGCGCTGCATACCCGAATATTGCGGCCCGGAATCTTGCATGCCGGAATCTTGCGGGCCGGAATATTGTGGGTCGGAATTAGGCGGGACGGCAGCGGTCTGGCTGCCGACATCGACGGCCGGCTGCAGCGACAGCACGCTGCCGGTGTTGCAGGCCGAGACCGCCGCAATGGCAAGCATGGCGGCAAGCCTGCCGGCCATGCGCGCGCGTCCTGTGTGCCGCGCAGCGGCAAGCGCAGCGCGAAGTAGCCCGGCCATCGGAAGGGTTCCTGTCCCCAGATGGCACAGACTCTAAACCTGAAGAGTAAAGGAAAAATCAGCGGCGCCGTTCACGCCTGCGGCCAAATTGCGGCGCCCGCCATCGGCGGCCGGCGTCATTGGCAAAACGTGCCGCCATTGCGGCGCGGTTCGAGATCGAAGTGGAGATGCAGCGAATGATCGGCATCGCTGCCGGGGCCAAGCACGGTCTTGAACGGCCCGCAGGCCGCCTTGCGCACTGCATCCAGGAATTTCGCATCCTTCTGTGGCGGCGCTGGACCGACATCGATCTCTTTGCCGTCGGAGAGCGTGAAGCTGGCGATGTCGAGCGCGTTGCCGAAGGCGTGCTCCGACAGTTTGCCGCCGGCGTGGCGCGGCCGGCAGACGAAGGCGGAGGCCTGGCCGATCGATTTGATATCCGTGCCGAACTCGGCCTTTGCGGCAGGCTGGATGACGGACGCAGCAAAGCGGGCGGCCGCTTCCGCCATCTGGCAATTGAGCTCGGGGTCCGGGCCGATGGCGATGGATTTGCCGAGCGTCTTCAGCACGATCGGGTAGGGGATCGAGCAACCGACCGCCGTATCATGCTCGGGCTTGCGCTCCTCGAAATCGACGCCCATCGACTTCAGCCGCCTGCGGCAGGCCAATTCCTCGGCCGGCATTTCTTTCCCGGCAATGGCGGCCGATCGAGGATCTGGAAGAATTTTTTGCTCCGCCTTCTCGTCTGCCTCGGCCGGGTTTGGTGGCGCGCCCGGTGGGCTTGCCGGCGGCTCAGCCCGCGCCGGCTTTTCGGGCGGCTGTGGTGCAATCGCCGGCGGCTCCGGCTGGCTGGTCGTAGGTTCGCCGTTCTGGGGCTGGCCGTTCTGGGAGTGACCGCCTTGGGGCTGAGTGGCCTGGGGCGGCTCAGCCGCCGGGGCATCCGCCGGGCGCGGTTCGGGGACCGGGATCTCGGTTGGTGGCGGCGGAGTGACTTGCTGGTTGAGCTGCGGAACCGGTGCAGTTTGCGGCAGCTCGGGCGTCTTGGCTAAAACGGGTCCCGTCAGCGGCGTAGCCGCAACGGCCAGCAGCAATCTGCCCAATCTGAAAAAGCCAAACGCCGCCATTACGTCGCAACGGCCAGAATGCAGGGAAGTTGCCTTGGGCGAGGAGGGCGACCGATCACAATCGGTAACCGCGTCGTCACGCGCCGATCGCTTCCAGGCCTTCCTCGAGCCAGTCCGCCAGCAGCGGCATGCCGAGCAGATATTTTGCCGTGCGCTTGTTGGCGCGCTCGCGGGCAGCGGTCAGCGCGTCCATCCATTCCGTTGCGTCATAGTCGCCGCGGCCGACCCAGGCCAACGCAATCAGTTCGGCCGCTTCGTCGACATTGAGATCGTCGATCAGCTCGCGCAGTTCTTCTTCGGTGAGATCTTCGGAGCTTTCCTCGGCAAGGCCGTCATGATGGTGGTTGTCGTGCGCGTTGCCGTCGAGCTCTACCTCGTGCTCGGCGCCGTCGGCATAGTCTTCGTTGACGGCTGCGCTGAGCGCCTTCGCCTTCAGGATGAACAGGCGCACGGTGTCGGGACCGATCGAAAGCTCCCAGTCTCGTTCAACGCGTTGCTGCACCGGCCGTCTCCCTGCTTCGTGCTCGGTCGGTCCCGATGATAGCGGATTTGCAGCGCTCGTCACGTTCTCTTGCGCGGCGGCGTTAATCGTGAAGCATGATTTCCGATGCCCTCCGTTGCCGGGATAAGATGGCCTTCCTGGGAGAGATCGCCGTTTTGAGATAGGATGGCATTTTCCGGGGACGAAACGGCTTCGGCCCGGCGTTAGTGTTGCATTGTCAGGTTCAAAGGAGAGTTCAATGCGCAGACGATTGCTGATTTACGCCATGGCCATCGCCGCCCTGCCGCTGATTGCGGCTCCGGCGTTTTCGGCTGGTGAAGGCGGGGGAGGTGGCGGTGGCGGCGGCGGCAATGGCGGCGGCGGCGGCCAGAGCCAGTGCAAGAAGGGGCAGGCCTGGGACAAGAAGCAGAAGAAATGTGTCTCGCCAAAGCAAGGCATGCTGGATGACGACAGCATCTATGATGCCGGTCGCGCGCTGGCGATGGATGGACGCTACGACGAGGCGATCGCCGTGCTCAGCCTCGCCGCCAACAAGCAGGACCCGCGCATCCTCAATTATCTCGGCTATTCGCACCGCCATTCCGGCCGTGTCACCGTCGGCCTCGGCTACTATGAGGAAGCTCTGCGCATCGACCCGAATTACACGCTGGTACGCGAATATCTCGGCGAGGCGCACCTGCAGATCGGCGATCTTGCCGGCGCCCAGGAACAGCTCCGCGAAATCGAGAAGCGCACGGGCAAGGGATCTCGCGAATACGGCATGCTGTCGGAGCAGATCGATCATTTCATGAGGAGCTGATCCGACCTCCGGAACGCTGCTCATAACCGGCTGCGAGCGATCGCAGCCGGTTTTTTGCTGTGCTGGATGCTGCCCCGAACCCGGAATTTGGCATCACGGCACACGTGATGCGCCCCTTGACGTGAGGTCAGCCGCGCAATCGGTGGACGATTTTTCAAAATCCGACTTTTTGGACGTGAAAAACCCGCGAAGATTGCTATATCTTGCAGGATTGTGGTGAGACGGTTCCGTTAGCGAGGCTGCCGGACCGTTTTCTTTTTGTACCATCGACAAGGTCGCTCCCGATTGCGGGGGCGGCGGCAGGAAAGGTCAGGCATTATGAACAAGGTCCCGATGACAGGCGAGGGGTTCGCGTCATTGAAGGAAGAACTGCGCTGGCGCCAGCAACAGGAGCGGCCGCGTATCATCGAGGCGATTTCCGAAGCGCGCTCGCATGGCGACCTCTCCGAAAATGCCGAATATCACGCGGCAAAAGAGGCACAGAGCCTCAATGAGGGCCGGGTCAACGAACTCGAGGACCTGATCGCGCGGGCCGAGGTGATCGACGTCACCAAGCTCAGCGGCGACAAGGTCAAGTTCGGCGCCACCGTGGTGCTGGTCGACGAGGATACCGAAGAGAAAAAGACCTACCAGATCGTCGGCGACCAGGAGGCCGACGTGAAGTCCGGCCGCATCTCGATCTCCTCGCCGATCGCGCGCGCCCTGATCGGCAAGGAAGTCGGCGACGCCATCGAGGTCAACGCACCGGGCGGCGCCAGGGGTTATGAGATCGTCCAGGTGCAGTTTATTTAAGGGTTAAGGGCGTGGGTGCCTTTAGCCTCATCAGGTAGCGCCGCCCCTCATCGCCCTGCCGGGCACTTCTCCCCGTATAGTGACGGGGAGAAGGGGCTGTCATCGATGATTTCGCCAATTTTCAGCGTTGCAAATAAGCGCCGACTTTTGCGTTCAGCCCCTTCTCCCCGTCACTATACGGGGAGAAGGTGCCGGCAGGCGGATGAGGGGCAGCGCCGACCTTTCTTATTGAATTGACAAATCAATTCTTGTCGGCGCCGGCTTGTCCAAGCGCCCGAAGCGCCAGCAATCTCTCGGCTTCCGCCATCACCTCCGGCGGCGTGACGCTGCGGCCGGGCCTGGCCAGCAGCGTCGATGAGAATGGGCCGCGCGGGCCGGTCAGGCCGGGCTCGGTGGCCAGGAACACCGCCACCGTCGGCAGGCCGAAGGCGCTGGCGAGATGGGTCAGGCCGGTGTCGGCGCCAATGACCAGCGTCGAACCGCCGATGACAGCGGCGATCTCGGCAAGCGGCGACCTGGGAACCACCACGGTTTGCGAGACGGCGCCGGCGATCGCCTCGGCAACTGCCTTTTCCCGGTCGTTCGACCAGGTGGTGACCGGCGTCATTCCCTTGCCCACCAGCAGGCGAGCGGTTTCGATCCAGTCCGCGACCGGCCATTTCTTGTCCTCGCGGCTGGTACCGTGCAGCAGGAAGGCGGTCTTTTCACCGGCAAAAATCGACCTTCCGGCTGGCGGCACGATGCCCGATTCAAGCTGGGAAAAATCCGGCTCGTAGCCGAGCGCCAGGGCGAACAGCCGCCTCGTGCGCTCGATCGCATGCAGGCCGCGCGGCACGGCGTAGCGGTGGCCATAAAACAGGCTCGCCGAAGGCTCGCGGGCGCTCGAACGGTCGAACCCGGCGATCGGTGCTGCCGCCAGTCGCGCCACCAGCGCCGATTTCAGCAAGCCTTGTGCATCGAGGA
Organism: Mesorhizobium sp. WSM4830; assembly: GCF_055811495.1. Classification (NCBI taxonomy): domain Bacteria; kingdom Pseudomonadati; phylum Pseudomonadota; class Alphaproteobacteria; order Hyphomicrobiales; family Phyllobacteriaceae; genus Mesorhizobium; species Mesorhizobium sp. WSM4830. The sequence goes on from NZ_JBVVQI010000016.1 coordinate 131,247, forward strand.
CGAGGTCGTAGCGGCAATCGCGCAAGGCGCGGCGCAAGCCTACCACTTCCCGCCATGTGCCGGGCTCGAGCAGCTTCCCGCGCCAGCGCCGGATCGCCACGCTGTGGATGGTTTGGATGGCTGGATGCAGCGCCACGATGCCGGCAAAGGCCTCTTCGACACACCAGTCGAAGGAGATATCCGGCCGGGCGCGGCGCGCGTCCTCGATCGCGGGAAAGGTGTGGATGACGTCGCCCATCGACGACGTCTTGAGGATCAGCACCTTCATGCGGCGGCCGGCATTTCCAGCATCCGCTCCGCCGCCGCCACGACGCGTTCGACCTCCAACGTCTTCAGGCAGTTGAGATGACCGAGCGGGCAGATTTTTTTGTGGCAGGGCGAGCAGGACAGGCCGAGCCAGACCAGTTCGCGACGCTCGGCGAGCGGCGGCGTGTTCTGCGGCGAAGTCGAGCCGTAGACGGCGACGACAGGCGTGCCGACGGCGGCGGCGACATGCATCAGCCCGCTGTCGTTGGAAACGGCGAGCCTCGCCGCAGCGATCAGATCGATGGCATCCTCGAGCCGCGTCTGGCCGGCAAGGTCGACGGCGCCCGGCGCCAGCGCGGCGATTTCCGCCGTCACTTCGGCGTCGTTCTTCGATCCGAACAGTGCGACGCCAAACCCTTTCGCCATCATCTCGCGGGCAAGCCCGGCATAGTGTTCGCTCGGCCACCGCTTGGCCGGACCGAATTCGGCACCGGGCATGACTGCCACGAATTTCCCCAGCGTCAGCCCGAAACGGCCGAGCAGTGCCGCCTGGCTATATGCATCGACGGCAAGCTTCGGGGCCTGGAAGGCGCCACCCCGAGCAAGGCTGAAATAGGCCTGCGCGGTGCGCCGTTTCAGGCGGTCGGGCAACGGCACGATGTCGGTCAGCAGCCCGTAGCGCATTTCCTTGAGATGGCCGACACGGCGCGGAATGCCGGCAAAGAACGGAATCAGCGCCGATTTCCAGCTTCCCGGCAGGACATAGGCCATGTCGTAGCGGCCGCGCAGCAGGCGGCCGAAGCGCCTTCGGATGCGGAATTCGAACGCGCCGGATTGCAGCGGCAGGTCGATCTGCTGGCGGATTTCAGGCATGCGCTTGACCAGCGGCGCTGCCCAGGCCGGCGCCAGCACGTCGATGGCGGCGTTCGGATGATGCTCCCTCAGCGCCGAGAACAGGCACTGCGCCATCACCATATCGCCCACCCAGCGTGGGCCGATCACGAGGATCGTTGGGCTTTCAGCCATTCGACATAGTCTCTGACGCCGGTTTCCACTGTGCGGAACTGGCCATTGTAACCGGCTGCGCGCAAGCGGGACATATCAGCTTGCGTAAAGCTCTGGTAGCTGCCCTTGAGGTGGTCGGGAAACTCGATGAACTCGATCTGGCCTTGGCCCAGTGTATCGATCACCGTTTCGGCAATGGCGCGGAAGGGCTGGGCCTTGCCTGTGCCGCAGTTGAAGATGCCGCTAGAGCCGCGTTTCCACAGCCACAGATTGACGTCGGCGACATCGCCGACATGGATGAAGTCGCGGCTCTGCTCGCCGGGCCCGAAACCGTCATAGGCGCCGAACAGCTTGGGGTTTTCGCCGTGTTCGACCTGGTTGAACAAATGGAAGGCGACAGAGGCCATGGCGCCCTTGTGCGCCTCGCGCGGTCCGTAGACGTTGAAATAACGCAGGCCCGCGACCGGCGAGTGATCCGTATCGAAAACCGTACGGCGGACATAGTCGTCGAACAGCTTTTTCGAATAGGCATAGACGTTCAGCGGCCGCTCGTATTGCGGTTCCTCGCGGAACTCGGCGCCGTCGCCATAGACGGAAGCGGAGGAGGCATAGAGGAAGGGCACGCGCAGGGCCAGGCAAGCGTGCAGCAGGCGCTTCGAATAGGTGTAGTTGACCTCCATCATGAACTTGCCGTTCCATTCGGTGGTGGTCGAGCAGGCGCCCTGGTGGAAGACCGCCTCGATGCGGCCGAGGTCACCGGCCTCCATCCGCGCCAGAAAATCGTCCTTGTCGAGATAGTCGGCGATCTCGAGATCGGCGAGGTTGGCGATCTTGTGGCCGTCGGTGAGGTCGTCGACGACGAGGATATCGCTGAAAGCGTCGGCGTTGAGCGCGGCGACGATGTTGGAACCGATCATGCCGGCGCCGCCCGTGACGATGATCATGAAAGCCTCTGGTACCTTGTGCCGGTTGTAGCCCTTGTGGGATTCTGGCCTTATAGGGGAGGCGGGCCGGGCTGTCGACAAAGCAGGTGGCGGGGCGGCCGGATGAGCGCCATAGTGGCGCCGCAAAGGTCTCGTTTCAGTCGGCCTGCCGGCCGACCGGCGACAGGAGCAAGGTAATGCCATCAACCGAACTGCTTGTCGCCTTTTTCGCCACGACGGCGATCTTCGCCTATATCCCCGGTCCCGCCATGCTCTATGCCGCCGCGCAAACCATGGCGCGCGGCCGCTGGTCCGGCCTGATGGCGGCGCTCGGCATCCATCTTGGCGGCTACGTTCATGTCTTCGCCGCCGCTGTCGGCCTGTCGGTGCTTTTCCATGCCGTGCCGGTGCTTTACATGGCGGTCAAGCTGGTCGGTGCGCTGTATCTGATCTGGCTCGGTGTTTCGTTGTTTCGCGCCAAGGCGCAAGGCGACGTTGTCTTGCCGGGAATTCAGCCGAAATCCGCCCGCCGCGCCTTTTTCGAGAGCATTGCCGTCGAGGTGCTCAACCCGAAAACGGCGATTTTCTTCATGGCGTTCCTGCCGCAATTCATCGACGCCTCGGCAGCGCTTCCGGTCTGGCTGCAGTTCGTCGTGCTTGGAACGATCGTCAATTTGATGTTCTCGTCGGCCGACATTGTTTGCGTGATACTGGCCGGCGCGGTGATCGCCAGGCTGCGGCAGTCGAGCCGGGCGCAGCGCCTGATGCGGCGCGTCGGCGGTACGGTGCTCGTCGGGCTGGGCGTGCATGTCGCGTTGCAGAAAAGCTGACGCACTGTCTCGCCGCCGCGATTGGTCGAAGCCCCGGCGTTGCGTCGGTTGAAATTGCGGTATATCGGCATCGCCATGAACGGCCGGCCCTGCCAATCGGATTTCCCATCACTGAAAATCGGCCCTCCCGCGCGTTGACATGATCAAGCTGCCCTCTCCCGAACCTCTTCACCGCGCCATCTCGCGCTTCGGCGGCGGCACCGTGCTGGTGGTCGGCGATTTCATCCTCGACCGTTTCGTCAACGGCGTGATCGAGCGCATTTCGCCGGAAGCGCCGATTCCCGTGCTGCACGGGCGCGGCGAAACGCTGGCGATGGGCGGCGCCGGCAATGTCGTCGCCAACATCGTTTCGCTCGGCGCTGCCGTCATACCGGTCTCGGTGATCGGCGCTGACGAGGCCGGCAAGAACCTCATGCGCATGCTCGGCGAATTTCGCGTCGACACCGGCGGGCTGGTGCAGGATGCCGATCGCATGACGTCGTCCAAAAGCCGGTTCAGCGCGCTCAACCAGCAGGTGCTGCGTTTCGACGAAGAGGAAATCAAGCCGCTGGGCGATGCCGAGCGCGCGGCACTGGTCGGGCATTTTCGCGAAGCGCTGGCGCGCGCCGACATCGTCATCCTATCCGACTATGGCAAGGGCGTGCTGCTCGACGGCGTCGCCGGCGAGCTGATCTCGATCTGCCGGCAAACGGGCAAGCCGGTGCTGGTCGATCCGAAGGGCAGCGACTATGCGCGTTATGCCGGCGCGACGGCAATCACGCCCAACCGCAAGGAACTCGGCGAGGCGGTCGGCCGCGCAGTGTTTGCCGACGACGAGATCGAGACGGCGGCGCGCCAGCTGATCTCGGCGCACGGTTTCGATTTCGTCGTCGCGACGCGCAGCGAAAAGGGCATGAGCGTCGTCGGTCCAAACGATGCCCGCCATATCGCCACGCAGGCGCGCGAGGTGTTCGACGTTTCGGGCGCCGGCGACACGGTGATCGCCACCTTCGCACTGGCTCTTGCGGCAGGCGCCGACCGCGTCATGGCCGGATCGATCGCCAACGCCGCCGGCGGCGTTGTCGTCGGCAAGCGCGGCACGGCGCGGCTGACGATCGAGGAACTCACCGGCGCGCTGTTTCGCTCGCATGGTCCGGTTGCCCACAAGGATGCCATCCTCGATGCCGCCGCCGCGGCGCGGCTGGTGGCAGCCTGGAAGGACGAGGGCTTGAGTGTCGGCTTCACCAATGGCTGTTTCGATATCCTGCATGCCGGCCATGTCAGCCTGTTGCATGCGGCGCGCAGCCAGTGCGACCGGCTGGTGCTCGGCCTCAACAGCGATGCCTCGGTGCGCCGGCTGAAAGGGCCGGGACGCCCGGTCAACGACCAGCATGACCGGGCCTGCGTACTGGCAGCACTTGCCTCGGTCGACGCCGTCGTCATCTTCGAGGAGGATACGCCGCTTTCGCTGATCGAGGCGCTGAGCCCCGACATACTGGTCAAGGGCGCCGACTATACGGTCGATCAGGTGGTTGGCGCCGATGTCGTGCAGAAGGCCGGCGGGCGCGTCGTGCTGGTCGACCTCGTCGCCGGCAAGAGCACCACCGGCACCATCGGCAAATTACGCGCCGGGAACTGAGGGTTTCATGTCCGAACTGAACGATTACCTGGCCCGCTCGGCGGCCGCGATTTCGGCGATGGTCGAGCGCGACCTGACCAGCGAGATGGAGCGGGCGGTCAGCGCCGTCATCGCCGCGCTTTCGCAGGGCAAGGCGCTGCTGATAGCCGGCAATGGCGGCTCGGCCAGCGACGCCATCCACATCGCCGGCGAGCTGGTCGGCCGCTTCCTCAGGGAGCGCAAGGCCTACAACGTCATCGCGCTGCCGGCCAACGCGGCGGTGCTGACCGCCTGGGGCAATGATTACGGCTTCGACACGGTGTTTGCGCGCCAGGTCGAGGCGCATGGCGCGGCGGGCGCCGTGCTGCTCGCCATCTCGACCAGCGGCAATTCGCCGAGCATCCTCGCCGCCGCCCAACAAGCGCGCATGATGGGCATGACGGTGATCAGCCTGACCGGCGACACCGGCGGCAGACTGAAACCGCTCTCCGACATCCTGCTCAACGTACCCTCGACCTCGACGCCGATCGTCCAGCAGGGGCATTTGTGCCTCTACCACCATCTCTGCGAAATGGTCGAAGAGCGCCTCTGCGACGCGGGGTGATCGTGTAGAGGCGGATCCGTTGTCAATGTTGGCGCCGCCCCTCATCCGCCTGCCGGCACCTTCTCCCCGTGAAGGACGGGGAGAAGGGACTAGCCTGCAAGCTCGGCGATCCCCCTCTCCCCGTCCTTCACGGGGAGACGGTAAGGGTGAGGGGCAGCGCTAGCCTGTAGTGATTATTATTTGACGCATAGCCACATTTTGTTCTTGCTTTGTGCCGGCAGCTATGCTACTAATTTGACTATGGGGATGATTCCACCGACGACCCGCCCGCCGAGGCGGGTTTTTTGTTGAGGCGGGTTTTTTGTTTCCGGGTTTTTGTTTCGCAGCCGCTTTGCCCGGTTTCTCAAGGCGGCCAGGCGCCGTGGGTTCGATCTGAAACGATCGCTTATAGTTGGCGACAAGCTGGCGGATATGGAAGCGGTGCGCCGGCCTGTCGCGGGGCTGGCTGGTCGCGAAGTCAGGATTTTTGCGTCATCCAGCGGCGAAAAAGCCGGCCATCGATGATGAGCAGGCTCGCAATGATCAATGTCATCCCCGCGAACTCGAACGGCTCCAGCCTTTCCCCGAGAAACACCGTGCCAAGCAGGATCGCGCTGGCAGGCACCAGAAGCGTCACGAGGGAAGCGTTTGTCGCTCCGGCCGAGGCGATCAGGTTGAAATAGAGGATGAATGCCAGCGCCGTCGTGAAGACCGCGAGAACAGCCACTGCCGCCCATATGGGGACGCTTGACGTCACGATCGCCTCGGGACTGTAGAGAAGGAAAACGATCGGTAACATGACTATGGTGGAGGCAGTGAGTTGGCCGGTCGCCACCACAGATGGCTTCATGTTCTTGAAACGCTTGGCGTAGACGACGCCGAAGCCGTAGGAGATGGCCGCCCCGATCACGGCGAGCTTCGCCCAGGCAGGGCCACCAAGATTGGACAGCAGCCCGGGGCCGATCATGAGGGCGGCTCCGGCGATTCCGAGCCCCACTCCCGCAAGCTTGGTCGCCGACAACTTCTCATCCGCCGTCAGCAGGTTTGCAAGGAGGATCGTCCAGAGAGGTGTTGTTGCATAGAAGATAGAGGCAAGACCCGCACCAATCTCGGTTTGTCCTGTGAAGATCAGGGAGAACGGAATCACGTTATTGAGCAAAGCCAGGCACAGGAAGGGACCGGGCCTCGCCAGTGCGGGAGCGAAGGAAATGCCGCGCATCCTCAGCCATAAATGCAGGACCAAGGCGGCGATCGACACCCGATAAAGGACAAGGGCAAGTGGCGGAATCTCGGCTACCGCGATGCGCGCGAAGAAGAAGGTGCCGCCCCACAGAAAACCCAGAAGCAGCAACTGCCCCCAGTCGCTTGCCGACATTGAGCGTGTCAGTGCTGTCGTGCTCAACGCTTCGCCCGTCTAATTTCGGAGTGTAAGTTCAGACGATAATATGAATTAAACCGGCAATTATATTGGAAGTTTTACCTAAATCGACCAGATTTATTAGAATATTAACATTGGAATTAATATTCAAAGTGTTTTAGAATTCCTATTGTCGAATATCAAAGCTTCGGTTGCTGCGGTCCCGATCAGGCATTGAACGCCACTAAACCTTCATCCTTGACCCGGCGGATGGTCAGCGCGGTTCGCACCGTGTCGACATTGGGGGCCGAGGCCAGTTCTTCGATGACGAAGGTCTGGAAGGTACCGAGATCGCTCGCCACGCAATGCAGCAGGAAATCGGATTCGCCCGACACCATCCAGGCGTCGCGCACGATCGGCCAGCCGCGGGTGCGCTCGGCGAAGGTCTTGAGTTCGGCGTCGGCCTGGTGATGCAGGCCGATCAGGCAGAAGGCGACGACGTCGAGGCCGAGCGCTGGCGCGTTGAGCAGGGCGCGGTAGCCGCGGATGATGCCGGCCTCTTCCAATCGCCGGACGCGGCGCAGGCACGGCGGCGCCGAAATGCCGACACGGCCCGACAGTTCGACATTGGTCATGCGTCCGTCCTGCTGAAGCTCGCGCAGGATCTTCCAGTCGATGGCATCGAGATCGGCCTTGATCGGCATGGTGGCTTCCGTGCGGCTTCCGTGGTGACGCGAAAGAATCTTTCGCGACTTTGTAGTTAAACGACTTTGCTGTCTATTCCATCCGCTGGATCGAGGATTTTCGCATCATCTTGCTGCCGGTTGCTTGTCGCCGTCGCCGGCGCCGAAGCTTTCCGGGGACGAACGGCAACTTGCCTTGCTGGCGTCGCAGGCAACACTTACATTACGCGCAACAATCGACGAGAGTTCATGCCACAATCCATGGCTGCTCCCCGCAGAGGCTTTTCATGATCACCAAGCACGCGCCTGTTCTCATCATCGGCTCCGGCCCCGCCGGTTATACGGCGGCGATCTATGCCGCCCGCGCCATGCTCAAGCCGATGCTGGTCGCCGGCCTGCAGCAGGGCGGGCAACTGATGATCACCACCGACGTCGAAAACTATCCGGGCTTCTCCGAACCGATCCAGGGTCCATGGCTGATGAGCGAAATGCTCAGGCAGGCCGAGCATGTCGGCACCGATATCGTCAACGACATCATCACCGAGGTCGACCTCAACGTGCGGCCGTTCCGCGCCAAGGGCGATTCTGGCACGATCTATACCGCCGACGCGCTGATCATCGCCACCGGTGCCCAGGCGAAGTGGCTGGGCATTCCAAGCGAACATACCTTCATGGGGTTTGGCGTTTCGGCCTGCGCCACCTGCGACGGCTTCTTCTACCGCGGCAAGGATGTCGCGGTGATCGGCGGCGGCAATTCGGCGGTGGAGGAAGCGCTCTATCTCTCCAACCTGGCCAAGAGCGTCACCGTCATCCACAGGCGCAGCGATTTCCGCGCCGAGCGCATCCTGCGCGAGCGGCTGCTGCGGAAAGACAATGTCCGCGTCATCTGGGACACGGTGGTCGACGAGATCACCGGCCGGCCCGGCAAGGCGCCGCTGCCGCCTTCGGTCGAAGGGCTGAAGCTGCGCAACGTGGTGACCGGGCAGGAGATGCATCTGGTGGTCGACGGCGTGTTCGTGGCGATCGGCCACGCGCCGGCGGTCGAGCTGTTTGCCGGCAAGCTGAAGCAGAAGCCGAACGGCTATCTGTGGACGGCGCCGGATTCGACCCGCACCGACATGCCGGGCGTGTTTGCCGCCGGCGACGTGACCGACGATATCTACCGCCAGGCGGTGACGGCGGCCGGGCTCGGTTGCATGGCCGCGCTCGAGGCGGAAAAATATCTGGCAGGGATCGAGGTTCACCGCGAAGCGGCGGAGTGATTGTTCGACAAGCGGCTGAGAAGAGCCGCGCAAAAGCCTGATTTTTCATTCAGACGCCATAACAGGCGGACGCCAGAAAACAGGACGAGGGGAAATCATGGCGTTGGATTGGGACAAGCTACGCGTGTTTCACGCCGCAGCGGAAGCGGGGTCGTTCACCCATGCCGCGGAAACACTGCATTTGTCGCAATCGGCAATCTCCCGGCAGGTCAGCGCGCTCGAGCATGATGTCGGCGTGCCGCTGTTCAATCGCCACGCCCGCGGCCTGGTGCTGACCGAGCAGGGCGAGATGCTGTTCCGCACGGCGCACGACGTGCTGATGAAGCTTGAAACCATCAAGTCGCGACTGACCGAAACCAAGGACCGGCCCTCCGGCGTGCTCAGGGTGACGACCACGGTCGGCCTCGGCGCCGGCTGGCTGACCGAGCGCGTGCAGGAGTTCATCGAGCTCTATCCCGAGGTCAGCCTGCAGCTCATCCTGGCCAATGAGGAACTCGACCTCACCATGCGCCAGGCCGACTGCGCCATCCGGCTGCGCCAGCCGCAGCAGCCGGACCTCATCCAGCGCCGCCTGTTCACCGTGCATTTCCATCTCTATGCGGCGCCGTCCTATGTGAACAAATACGGCAAGCCGAATTCGATCGCCGAGCTGAAGACCCATCGCATCGTCACCTTCGGCGTGCCGGTGCCGGCGCATCTGTCGGAACTGAACTGGCTGGAGACGGTCGGCGATTTCGAAGGCGGGCAAAGGGTGCCGACGCTGCAGATCAACGACATCCTGTCGATCAAGCGGGCGGTGCAGGGCGGTGCCGGCATCGCCATGCTGCCCGATTACGTGGTCAGCAAGGATTCCGGGCTGGTGCAGTTGCTGCCCGAAACCGAAGTGCCGTCCTTCGATACCTATTTCGCCTATCCCGACGCGATGAAGAATCAGGCGAAGCTGCATGTCTTCCGCGATTTCATCATCGCCAAGGCGCGCAGCTGGTCGTTTTAGCCTCTAGCAGCGCGCCGACTTTTCCGAGCAACGGCGGCGATTGACGAAAGCTCGGTGAAAGCGTCCTTCTCCCCGTCGCTGTAGATGGCGGCAGCCAGATTAGGGGCGGCACCAGCCTTTGTCGTACTTGGCTTGGCTCGGCGATGGGCAGTGCTGATATGTTGCGCCGCCCCTCATCGCCCTGCCGGGCCCTTCTCCCCGTATAGTGACGGGAGAAGGGGGCCGTATCGCCGGTTTCACCAATTGTCGGCGTCCAGAAATTACCCGCGCCAAGGTGTCAGGCGGGGCAGCCAGCCTGGTACGGCGCGGCGGTAGGCCTCGTATTCGTCACCGTAGCGGCGGGCAAGCGTCGGTTCCTCATATAGTTTCACGAAGGAGATCATGGCGGCCGCGGCGATGACTAGATAGGCGGCGACCGTCCAGCTGGAAAACAGCAGTGCCTGGCCGAGGATGATCGACAGCACGGCGACGTACATCGGGTTGCGGACATGGCGGTAGATGCCGCCGACGACCAGCCTTTCGGTCGGCGCGACCGGGGCTGGCGTACCCAGGCCCTCCAGGGCAAACCGGGCAAAGGCATGCAGCAGCACGGCTGTGCCGGCGATAACCAGCAGCCAGCCCACAGGAACGAAACCGGGCAGTCTCGACCAGGGCAGGCCATAACGGTCGGTCAGCAGCCAAGGCAGCAGTCCGGCGACCACGCCGGGCGCTGCAGCAAGGAAGATGACGCTACCGGCGATCGCCGAAGCGGCCCGCATGTAGGTCTCCTTACGGGCGCGCCCTTGAACGGTCTCCCGCAACACGCTTCAGGTCTTGTCCGGCATGTAACCCAAACCGCTGCACCCTCAGCTCAAGCTCGATGGCGGGCTTTTGGGCGGCATGCACCAGCAAGGTCTGGCTGCCGAAAAAACAAACGCATGCTGCACGATTCCATGTCATCCTGCGTTTTTCGACTTTCAGAGCAGGAATCGCTGCTGATTCGCGGCTGTGGATCGATTTTTGCCTTGCCGCACGCCGTATTTCAGCGATTCAACTGGTCCTATTGCGCTTCAGGACCGATTAGACCACAGCCGGCGCCTTTTTGCATGTGTGTGTTGCAAAATAGATGCTTGTTTCTTGGGCATGAAGAGCACATATATAGATCATCTCCTGAGCGCGTTCTCCTCCCATTAGCGCTCTCGAGTGTTCCCCTCTGGAGGTTAGCCTTAACAGGCACTTCCAATCAAACTCAGCCGGGTCTTCATTGATCCGGCTTTTTTGTTGCCCGAAACCAACACATCGCCAGAAAATCGGCCGGAACGGTCGCGTAACAGTGACATGTAACCTCGGGTAACATGCCGCGGGCGCGCCAAATCGATTAAGAAGAGCATAGGACGCGGTGTGGCTCGTCCGGGGGATGGGGGCATCACTCGGACGATCCGGGCTCAGGCAGCTACCGCGTCCGAACCTTCCTCCGCCGCCAGGCACCGGCGGCAAGTATGCGGCGGACCTGCCGTTTCGCCTCCCACGAAGACGGTCCGCAACGAAACGGCGCCCGAATGATCCGGGCGCCGTTTCCTTGTGTGCTTCCTAAAAGCGCGTCGCGTTCGACCGGCCTCATGCGACGCGCTTTTAGGTCCTTGTTTGATGCATGTCGTTATCGCAAAACCGTCGCACACTTTTGCGCGACATGCATTAGTGTTCTGGCCGCAAGCTGCCGTTTCAGGCGGCCTTGCCGTTGGCGTTCAGCGCTTCGTCGGCCAACCGGCCGGTGAGTTCGGCCATGTGGTCGAAGACGGCCCGATAGCTGGCGACACCCGCCGTGGCCGAGCGCAGCTCGATGATGAGGTCGCCGATCTCGGCCTGCGGCATGGTCGCCTCGACGACGTCCCATCCCGGCCAATCCGGCCGCGCGTCGTAGCCGAGGATCTGGCCGCGCCGCTGCGGGATCAGCGCGATGATCTTCGACGTCGCATCAGACGGCGTGACGATCTCGACCTTCATCACCGGTTCGAGCAGCACCGGCGAACAGGCGGCCATGCCTTCCTTCATCGCCAGCTTCGCCGCCATCTGGAAGGCCATGTCGGAGGAATCGACCGCATGGTAGGAGCCGTCGGAAAGGTTGACGGCAACATCGACGACCGGGAAGCCGAGCGGGCCGGATTTCAGGTAATCGCGCACGCCGGTCTCGACCGACTGGATGTAGGTCTTCGGGACGACGCCGCCGGTGATCGTATCGGTGAACTGGAAACCCGAGCCGCGCGGCAGCGGCTTGATCTCCAGCACCACGTCGCCGAACTGGCCGTGGCCGCCCGACTGTTTCTTGTGGCGGCCGCGCTGCTGCGTCGCTTTACGGATCGTCTCCCGATAGGGCACGGCCGGCACATGGCCTTCGACCGGGATCTGGTTCTTGCCTTCCAGCCGCTCGCGCACGACGCGCAGATGCATCTCGCCATGGCCGGACAGCACGGTTTCGGCGGAATCCTGGTTGTGATGCAGGTTGAGCGAGGGATCTTCCTCGGCCAGGCGCTGGATGGCCGCCGACATCTTGACCTCGTCCTTGCGCTCCTTCGGTCGCAGCGCGAAGGCGAAGACCGGCTGCGGCGGCGCCAGCGTGACCAGCGGCTTGATGCCGCCCTTGGTCGAGCTCAGCGTCTGGCAGGTCCTGACGGCGTCCAGCTTGCCGAGCGCCACCGTGTCGCCGGCCTTGGCCGAAGTCAGCTTGACCTGGTCCTTGCCGAGCATCTTGTAGATGCCGGAGACCTTTGCCGTCTCGCCCGTGGGAAGGAACAGCTCGGCGGCGTCGGCGACCTGGCCGGACAGGATGCGCGACACCGACAGCTTGCCGCCATGCGCGGTGTGGATGGTCTTCATCACCTGGACCACGGTGGCATTGCCATCGGGAGCGCCGAGGCGCTGGCGCGTCGCTTCGATGTCGGGTGCGTCGTGGCGGATCGCCTTCAACAGGCGCAGCACGCCATTGCCCTTCTCGGCGGTGCCGATCAGCACCGGCGTCACCGTGCCGTCGCGTAGATCTGCGGCGAGGTCGTCGAAGATCGCGTCCTTCGGCGGTTCGATCTCGTCAAGCAATTGCTCCATCAGCCGGTCGTCATGGTCGGCGAGCGTCTCCAGCATGGAAAAGCGCGCCTCGAGCTCGCGCGCCTTGTCGTCGCTCGGGATCTGGGCGACCTCGCTCTCGGCATATTCGCGGTAGATGTAGGCACGCTCCAGAGCAAGGTCGATCGAGCCTATTACGACGCCGTCCTTGCGCAGCGGGATCTGGCGCAGCAGCAGAGGCACCGAGCTTGCCGGCTGCAGCATCTTCAGCGTGTCGCGCACGCCTGATATCGCCTTGTCGACCTTGTTCAGGAACAGCATGCGCGGCACGCCGAGATCGTCGAGCTTGCGCATGATCAGCTGCAGGGCAGGGATCTTCTTCTCGTCGGCCTCGGCAACGACCACGGCGACGTCACAGGCGGCCAGCACCGGCTCGGCTTCGAAGGAGAATTCGATGGAGCCGGGACAATCGACGAAGGTGAACGGCTCGCCCATGAATTCGGTGGTGGCGAAGGTCGCCTCGACGCTCATGCCGTGAGCGCGCGCCTCGGGCGAATGATCGGAAACGGTATTTCCGGACGAAACGGGATTCTGGCGGGGAATGGCGCCTGTACGGGCGAGTATGGCTTCGAGAAGTGTCGTCTTACCGCTTGCGAAGGGACCGACTATGGCAATGCATTTCGGTCCCGTGCGTCGTCCTCCGGCGCGAGTACCCATGGCTGACCTCCACTCAGGCGTTTCCCTGTGAGCGGCGGCCGGCCTGTCGGCCGTCGCGGGCGAGGCTTTTTTCAATTTGCCACCTACCCAAAGGGCATCGTCCCACGGGCAGGCCGGGAGGGCAAGGGATTTGAGGTTGAAGGGATTTGAAGTTGAGGGTGGATTCAGCCGGTGCCGGTTAGGCGCGACGCCAGCGGCGTTGCGTCCACGCGCTGCACCGCCACCGCCTCGGCAAAGCGAGCGAGCAACGGATTGAACAGGTCCGCACGCTCCCAGAAAGGCGCATGCCCGGCACCGGGAATGATGTGGCACTGCTCCCACAGCGAGCCGTAGGCGAGCGTCTCAAAATAGCCGAGCCGGACGAACGGATCGTTCTCGCCATTGACGATTGCCACCGGAAATGCCGCCTGCTCGACCACCTGTCTCTGGTCGGCGCCCTTGCCGGTGAGCATGCCGCGCGTCACCGCGGCGCGCAGCCGACCGTCGGTGCGCAGGATGGTTTTGCGGAAGGACGGGTCGGCGGTGTCGCCGAAACACAGCGTCTCGAAGCGCTCGGCATCGCGTTCGGAATACGTCTTTTTGGACGCCAGCAGCATGTCCCAATGCGCGTGGAAGCCGCGCAGCATGCCGAAAGGGCCCTTGGATACTGGCGGTGCGCCGGTCAGCATCAGCCCGCCGACGGCGCGGTGGAAACTCGCGAGCTCGATTGCCACGTGCCCGCCAAGCGACCAGCCGAAGACGACGGCGCGGCCGATCCCCAAGGCATCGAGGAGCTGAGCCGCCGACTGGGCAAGGCCGGCGATGGTGTAGTCCGTCGCCGGATCGCGGGCGTCCGAGGATTCGCCATGGCCGGGCAGGTCGAAAGCAATCAACCGATGGGCAGCGGCCAACGGGCTGTCGAACTGGCGGGCGAATACGGCGCGCGAACTGCCCGAGCCGTGGATCAGGACAAGCGGGATGCCGGGTCCCGACGACTGGCTGAGGCGCAAATCCGCGTGCGGCGTGCGGATCGTGCGGTGGGAAACGGCCATATCTGGTTGGACCTTGGGATTGTCTCTAGGTCAACATCGCATGCCGAGGTCACCATGTTGTTTAGAACGGTGGTTAAGAAATGATTTCTCGGTTTCTGCCGGGTATGATGACCGAATCCACCACAGCTAACCCCCGGAGCCTGATGATGGAATCCACGCTTGACCTTCTCGTCTCGATCAGCAGCATCGCGACGCTCGGACAATATGCCTGGTCGATGCGCGGCCATTTCCAGTCGCCGAGCATGTCCCAAGGCGCGATGATCATTTCGGCCGTCGTGGTCGGCACGGCTCTGTTCTTTCTTGCACTGCTGTGGATCGAGCGGCAACCGGTTGCAGCGAAGATCGGCGGGCTCGCCATCCAACTGGTAAGCACGGCGCTGTTCTGGTGGGCGATCTCGGTCTCCCGCAAGGCGCGGCTGCGTTTCGCGTTCGATCCGGACAATCCCGACAGCCTGGTGACCGAAGGCCCCTATTTCCACGTCCGCCATCCGTTCTACACGTCCTACATCATCTTCTGGATCGGATGGGGCATCGCGACCTGGTCGGTCTGGGCGGTGGTGCCGGTCGCCGGCATCGTTACGATCTACGTGATCGCAGCCTTGGACGAAGAGCGAAAATTTTCGCGGACAAGGTTGGCCGACGCCTACGACGCTTACCGCACGCGGACCGGCCTGTTCTGGCCGCGCCTTGCCCGTAGCCGGCAGAACATGCAGCCGGCGTCGGACGAAAGTGGTAGGCTCTAAGACACTGGATTGGATCGAGGACTTGCGACGATGAAGATTATTGCCTGCGGCAGCGTGCCGACGATTGTTGCGCCGGAAACATACTTCACTGGCCGAGTTTTGCAGACGCCGATCATCGAGAAGGAGGCGCCGGCGCGGCTACGCGCCACGCTGGTCAGTTTCGAGCCCGGCGCCCGCACCCACTGGCACACGCATCCGCTCGGCCAGACGCTCTATGTCACGTCCGGTGCCGGTCTCGTCCAAAGCTGGGGCGGGCCGATCGAGGAGATCAGGGCCGGCGACGTCGTCTCCTTTGCGGCCGGCGAAAAGCACTGGCACGGCGCAGCGCCGAAATCGGCGATAACCCACATCGCCATGCAGGAGGCGCTCGAGGGTGTGCATGTCGACTGGCTGGAGAACGTCAGCGACGAGCAGTATGGCGGCTGAAACGTCTCAGGCCAGCGCGGCGGTAAAGCGCTGGATGCGCGTGCAGGCCTCTTCGAGCAGAGCTTCCGACGTGGCATAGGAGATGCGGAAGTTCGGGCCGAGGCCAAAGGCCGAGCCGAAAACAACCGCCACGCCCTCGGCCTCAAGCAGTTCCGAGCAGAAGGTTTCGTCGCTGTCGATCACCTTGCCGATCTTGGTCTTCCTGCCGATCAGCTGGGCACAGGAGGGATAGACGTAGAACGCACCCTCCGGCGAGGGACAGGTGATGCCGCGCGCCTGGTTGAGCATCGAGACGACGAGATCGCGCCGGCCCTGGAAGATCGCCTTGTTCTTCGGGATGAAATCCTGCGGGCCGTTCAGTGCTTCCACCGCCGCCCATTGGGCGATGGTGCAGGCGCCGGAGGTCTGCTGGCCCTGGATCATGTCCATCGCCTTGATCAGCGGCACCGGGCCTGCCGCATAGCCGATACGCCAGCCGGTCATGGCATAGGCCTTCGACACGCCGTTCATGGTCAGCGTGCGCTCATAGAGTTTAGGCTCGACCTCGGCGATGGTCTTGAAGACGAAGTCGCCATAGGTCAGGTGCTCGTACATGTCGTCGGTCAGCACCCAGACATGGGGATGCTTCAACAGTACGTCGGCCAGGCTCTTGAGCTCCGCTTCGGTATAGGCGGCGCCCGAGGGGTTGGACGGCGAGTTCATCAGCAGCCACTTGGTGCGCGGCGTGATCGCCTTTTCCAGCACGGCTGCCGTCAGCTTGAAGCCGTTCTCGATCGAGGTGTCGGCAAAGGCCGAGGTGCCGCCGCAGATCGCCACCATTTCGGGATAGCTCACCCAGTAGGGCCGCGGGATGATCACCTCGTCGCCGGGGTTCAGCGTCGCCATGAAGGCGTTGAACAGGATCTGCTTGCCGCCGGTGCCGACGATGGTCTGCTCCGGCCGGTAGTCGAGATTGTTCTCGCGCTTGAACTTTTTCGCGATCGCTTCGCGCAGCGGCACGATGCCGGATACCGGCGGATATTTCGTCTCGCCGCGGCGGATCGCCTCGATCGCGGCGTTCTTGATGTTGTCGGGGGTGTCGAAGTCCGGCTCGCCGGCGCCCAGCCCGATCACGTCGCGGCCGGCGTTTTTCAGCTCGCGCGCCTTCTGCGTCACCGCGATGGTCGCGGAAGGCTTAACGCGGGAAAGGACGTCGGCAAGAAAGGCCATGACGATATTGTCTCCTTTGGGATGCAGGCGGTCCATCCAACCGCGGCGCATCTCATGTCGCATCATTCCGCCAAGCGCAAGCACTGTCGGATGAGCCAGCGCGCAACGACGGCAACAATAAATTCATCAACGACCGGTAAAAGCTTGAACGGCAGGACCGTAGCCGGTCCGCCAATCTCGCATAGCGAGGAACCGTGACGCGCAGCATCGGGCTTGCCCATATCATCCGCCATGATGACGGCACCGCCAGCGGTGTCTGGGGGGTCTATACGCTGCAAAGCGCGTTCCAGCCGATCTTCGCCTTCAACAAGGGCAAGCTTTCCGTCGTCGCGTTCGAGGGGCTGATCCGGCCGTTCCGCGAAGGCGAGCCGCAGCCGCCAATGAGTTTCTTCAACAGCTGTCCGTCGGTCGACCGTCTGCATATCGAGGCGCTGACACGGACGCTGCACCTTCTGAACGCCGGCGCCTGCCTGCCGCGAGACGCCTCGATCTTCATCAACTTCGATCCATCGGTATTCACCGACCGCAGCATCGCCGACAAGGCGCTGCGCGACATGCGGCTGGTGCTGCACGAGGCCGACATCGATCCGCGCCGCGTCGTCTGCGAGGTCACCGAGCAGAAGTCGGCGTCGCAGGAGACGCTCTACAATTTCGTCGAGGCGCTCAGGGGCAATGGTTTGCGCATTGCGGTCGACGATTACGGAGCGGACGAATCCGACATCAATCGCATCAAGGAACTCAGGCCCGACATCGTCAAGTTCGACGCCGACTGGATCATGACGCTGATGGAATCCGGTGCCGGCTTCGCCTTGCTGACCGCCATGGTGACCAGCTTCGAAGAGCAAGGCATCCGCACGGTATTCGAGGGCATCGAGACGGGCTGGCAGCTCGAGCTCGCCGAAAAGTCGGGCGCTTCGATGGTGCAGGGCTATGTGCTGGCGCGCCCCGAGCTTGCGCCAACCAGCTTTCACGTCTTCGACAAGAGCGGGCGGGCGGCCGCGGTGTCGGCCGATACGGAGAAGGTGGCCACCGCTGTTTCGCCATCGCGGCGGCCGATGCGGGCCTTTGGCCGCAGGGTGGCGTCGTGACCGGGCAAGCCGACATGCGGCGCAAGGTCGGCGAGGCGATCTTTGCCGACGAGGTCGGCATCGAATATGGCGTCTACGGTGCATTCCGGCTGAGGAGCGCCTACCAGCCGGTCTTCGCGCCGCGCGGCAGGTTTCTCGCCGCCGTCGCGGTCGAGGGACTGATCGAGCCGCATCGTGCAGGCAGGCCGGTGGCGCCGCAAGTCTTCTTCGAAGGTGTGCCGGCAGCGGATCGGCTGTTTGTCGAAACCATGTGCCGGGTGCTGCATTTGCGCAATTTCCGCAACATCGGCGTCGACGGGCTCGACCTGTTCTTCAACTACAATCCGCTGATCAACGATGACCCCGCACGGGCGCTGGCCGAAATCAGGCTGATGACCAGGCATCTGGCGGATTTCGGCCTGCATCCCGGCATGCTGGTCTGCGAGATCACCGAGCAGGCTGCCGGCGACAAGGTGCTTGTCAGCCTGGCGCGCGAGATGCGGCGCGACGGCGTCCGCATCGCCATCGACGATTTCGGCACCGGGCATTCGACCGAAGAAAGGGTCGCCCTCGTGCAGCCCGATATCGTCAAGATAGACGGCACCTGGTTCGCCGAATTCTGCCGCCATGCCGCCGCCGAGCGGTTTTTCCGGCCGCTGGTTTCGACGCTGCACGACCGCGGCGCCAAGGTGCTGGTCGAAGGCGTCGAGAACGCCACGCATCTGCGCGTCGCGCTGGATGGCGGCGTCGACCTGCTGCAGGGTTTTTACCTCGCCCGGCCGGCGCTGGCCGGCACGCTGTTCGACGAGGAGCCGCTGTCGATCGACAGGCTGCTTGGCAGGGATAGCAACGTCATCCCCTTGTTCGGCTAGGACATGCCGATATTCAAGTGATGCCGGCCTGCGAACGGGGGGTCCTGCGCTTCCGGTGCTCACGTACCCAAAAAGTACGCTCCGCTCCGGTTCTCGGAAGCCACCACTCTCGGCACGGCCTGACTTGAATCTCGGCATGTCCTGAAATGCATCAGCGGCGCTGATGGTTACGCCAAAACAAATCACTGGATGAAGCCGCCGCTGCCGCGATAGAGGCTGGATCAAGCCCTGAGACGGGTGGGTGCGAACAAGGGGAGCGCCGATGATACTCTACGGAATGATCGACAGCGGCAATTGCTACAAGCCGCGCCTGCTGATGGCCAAGCTCGGCATCGCTTTCACCAATGTCGAGGTCAGCTCGCACACCGGCGACACGCGCAAACCCGACTATGTCGCCAAAAACCCAAACGCCATGGTGCCGCTGCTCGAACTCGACGACGGCCGCCGGCTGGCCGAATCCAATGCCATCCTGCTCTATCTCGCCGAAGGCACGCGGTTTCTACCAGCGGACCGGTATGAACGCGCGCTGGCCTACCAATGGCTGTTCTTCGAGCAATACAGCCATGAGCCTTATATCGCCGTGCGCAGGGCGCTGCTGACCTTCCCTGAAAGAGCCAAGGATGCGACGCCCGAGCGGCTGGCGCTGACGCTGGAGCGCGGCAACAAGGCGCTCGGCGTCATGGACAGGCACCTGGCCGCGAGCAGCTTCTTCGCCGGCAATGCGCTCAGCGTCGCCGACGTCGCGCTCTATGCCTACACGCATACGGCCGAGACCGGTGGGTTTCAGCTCGACGCCTATCCGGCGGTCGCCGCCTGGCTGAAAAGGGTCGAGGCCGACCCGGGGCATGTGCCGCTGGAGTGGCTGCCTTAGTTCTGTCCTCACGCTTGTCGCCGCTTCGCGGCTCGCTCCGGACGTCGGGCTCGGGGCTTTCGGCCGGCGGCGTGAATGGTCGCGCGGCTATTTCAGCAGGCGATCATACTCGGAATGGGTGCCTATCCAGAACCAGACCACGTCATCGTGGTCGCGAACAGCTACGGCGCGGTAGTTGATATCAACCCGCGCCGACCAGTAGCGCCCGACCTGTTTGAAATGCAACGATGGGTGGAACGGCTCAGAATTCAGTTTGGCGAAACGTCTGTTCGCCTTTGCTCTGATTAACGAGGGCAGTTTTGCGTAGGCCTCCCAAAACGAGGGAGTGGCAAAATGATTCACAGAGGCCGGGTCCGGCCGGCGCGATGATCAGCCAATGCCTGCTCGGCAAGTTTGTCCAGCCTGCCGCCCTTGGCGTCGGCTTCGAACTGACGGTCCCACATGTCGGCCTGCAGCGCCTCGAACCATGCGGCAAACGCCTTGAGCTCTTCGGGGCTTAGTTCGGCGACGGATTTCTCAATCTGTTCAAGCTTGCTCATGGGTTGATGGTACCATGACCGGGGCAAAAACACCACAAAGTGGTCCCATAGGACCAAGGCGGCGGTTCATCGGAATCCAGACAGCAAAAAGGCGGGACAAAATCCCGCCTTCCCATGCTTGGTAGCCTGATCGGGAGCGTTTTGGCCGGGCCGGCAGCAATCTGCTGCTTCGGCTTGTCGGGGTCTTTCGCTCCGGCGCGCTTCTCGCGCGACCGCCAGTACATCCGTGACTTGCCGCGCGCCCCGGGCTATCGCCCGGCGCGCGCCATTCGCAAAATCAGGCTGCCTTGCTCAGAGATCCAGCGGACGACTTGCCAGTGCGGCGGTCCTGCTCGATCTCGAAGTTGATCTTCTGGCCTTCGACCAGGGTCGACAGTCCAGCGCGCTCGACTGCAGAGATGTGGACGAAAACGTCCGCGCCGCCGCTGTCAGGCTGAATGAAGCCGAAACCCTTGGTGGAATTAAACCACTTGACCGTACCTGTTGCCATTTCGATAGTCCTTTACGTTTGCTTTAGTTTGACTGGACCGAAACCCAGCCGGTTTGTATCGAGATTTTGGAGATAGAACGTCAGCAAACGCGAATATCGCGAGGCCCGGATCGATCGGCCGAAATATCAATGGACCGCATATAATATGCTTTCGCTCGAAAAACAAGACGGGGCGGAAAATGGCGCGGCGGCAACGCTGCCCAACGGCCGCCCCAATCGCGTGAGAGCGTCGTCGTCGCGCGCCTGACGCGGGAGATCGCGCTAGCTTCGGGCGCGACCGGGTTTTGGGCAGAGGGGCCATGAAAATCGTTCTGCTTGCCGCTTGCCTGACGCTGGTGGCCGCCGAGACGCAGGCGGCCTCGCGCTACGATCCGACGCGCATGAGCTGCGGCAAGGTGCAGGCGACGATCGCGCGCGAGGGCGCGGTCATCCTGCGCTACAGATCGGCGCGCGTGCCGGGCCTGGCGCTCTACGACCGCTACGTGCGGAGCCAGCAATTTTGCGACATCGGCGAGGTCAGGGCGCGGGCCTCGGTGCCGAGTGCCGATACGAATTCCTGCACCGTCTACAAATGCAAGCGGGTGGAGATCGACCGCCGCTTCCGCCGGCGCCTGCTTCCGGATTAGGAGTTGAGACGACGTGCAGGGTGTCGGCCTCACCTGAACATCGATAAACCCTAGAACCCGAACGACACCTGCGCTGGCGGCGGCGGGCCGACGCGCACGCCTTCCATTGCCAGCATCTTTTCCTTGGTGGCCGAGCCGCCGGGGGCGGAACAGCCGCCGATCTTGCCGCCGGCGGCAAGGATGCGGTGACAGGGGATGACCAGCGGCACCGGGTTGGCGCCGAGTGCGGCGCCCGTCTCACCCGCCAGCCCGGCATGGCCGGCGCGTTTGGCCAGTTCGCCATAGGTGGTGGTTTCGCCGAAGGCGAGCTTTCGCGCCGCGTCATAGATCGCCAGGCGGAACTCGTCGACGCCGCTGAGATCGACCGGCACGCCGGAGAAATCGACGTCCTCGCCGGCGGCGTAGGCCTTGATCGAGGCGATCAGTTCGGCAACCCATTGCGGCTCGGGCTTCGCTGCATGTTCGACGTCTGAGGCATGGCGCAGCAGCCGGCGCTCGACCGCGTCGCGGTTGCGCTGCGGCAGGCAGAGTCGGGTCAGCCCGGCATCACTCCAGGCGATGCCCATGAAGCCGAGCACGGTTTCGAAGACCGCGTGGCCGGTGGTGGCATGAGAGGCGTCCATGGCGTGCTCCTTTCCGGAATCCTTCGAAGTACAAATCCAGAACAATATCGCATTTCCCGGCCCGGCTCGCCACCCGAAAACCGCCGGCTGCCGCGGATTGCCCGGGGAAAGATGCTGGTGTAAGGACTTCTTAACACCCGACGAACCGGACCCGAGCGCCGCTTGCCAGCAAAATTCCTCTTTCCCGTCCTAGCGGCGGTGTTGGCCGTGGCCGCTCTCAGTGGTTGCACCTCGACTTCGCCGGTGACCCCGGCGCCGGCCTTCACCGAAAACACGGCCAACACCGATGCCGGCTTCACGCTGGCGCTGCCCGACACGGTTTCGGTGCTGCCGGAACCATCCAGCGTCGCCCAGGCGGCAGCACTGCCGGTCGAGCCGGCCGCCGCCTTTGCCGGGCCAACGCCGCTGGTGGCAACTACCCCCGCCGTCATGACCGCCAATGCCCAGCCAGCCATCGCGACGACCGCCGTCGCCATGCCGGTCACCGAACAGACCGCTACCATGCCCGGCGTTCAGCCGGTTTCCTACACGGTGCCGCAGAACCCGGCCGCTCTGGCCGCGACCGAACCGGTAGAGGGCCAGTCGAATGCCGGCGGCCGCAGCGAGATCGAGCGGCTGATCGAGAAATATTCCGCGCTCTACCAGGTGCCGGTCGATCTGGTGCGCAGCGTCGTCAACCGCGAGAGCACCTTCAACCCGAAAGCCTACAATCACGGCCATTGGGGGCTGATGCAGATCAAGCACGCGACGGCGCGTGGCATGGGCTATGACGGACCGGCGAGCGGCCTGTTCGACGCCGAGACCAATTTGAAATACGCGGTGAAATATCTGCGCGGCG
Source organism: Mesorhizobium sp. WSM4830 (assembly GCF_055811495.1). Classification (NCBI taxonomy): domain Bacteria; kingdom Pseudomonadati; phylum Pseudomonadota; class Alphaproteobacteria; order Hyphomicrobiales; family Phyllobacteriaceae; genus Mesorhizobium; species Mesorhizobium sp. WSM4830. The sequence continues at coordinate 153,815 of NZ_JBVVQI010000016.1, forward strand.
CCTGGCTGGTCTCAGGCGGCAACCCCAAGCGCGCCGACCGGCTCTATCAGAGCGGCTATTATTACGATGCCAAGCGCAAGGGGATGCTGGGCGAAACCGGTCTCGGCAGCGACAGCCTGCGCCGCCGCATGCAGCCCGATGCCTGAGCCGCGTCCACCGGCGCCAAACGACATCCGCCTGCGCAAGATTTTGGACGACACGCTTCTGGTGCCGCGCTGGCCCGCAGGTTTTTTCATGCGCGGCTTCGAAGCCGCCGATGCGCTCGCACTGCATACGCTGTTGATCGCGGTGTTCGACGACGGTGCCGACGGGCCGTTCGACGAATGGTGGCCGCGCATTTCCGGCGACGCGGAATTCGATCCGGCTTTGTGTTTCCTGGTCATCGACGGCAAGGGCCGGCTGGCAGGCGCGGCGCTCTGCTGGACGCGGGCTTTCGTCAAGGACCTTGCCGTCCACCCCGAGGCACGCGGCAAGGGCATCGCCGAAGCGCTGATGCGCCACGCGTTTGCGGCGTTTCAGGCAAGGGGCGCGGCGCATGTCGACCTCAAGACCAACACGGTCGAGAACGCCGCCGCGGTCAGGCTTTATCAGCGGCTGGGGATGGTCGAGGTGGATTGGGTGGGGTGAGCGGCGGGGCAAAGCTGGCGCTCGGCCGCAGAAGTCGGCGCCGCCCCTCATCTGCCTGCCGGCATCTTCTCCCCGTATAGGAACCTATCGGATTCACACATTTTGCAGATTGAGTTTGGTTCCGTACTTGATGGCGTGGAATTCGGCGAGGCCGATGCGCA